>VGSH01000092.1 GCA_016875025.1 Deltaproteobacteria bacterium | reverse complement strand
AAGTAAGGTTTCGTAAGGTTGAATCGGTGCTTGATGAGATTGAACTGCTGGTGAGAAATTTCGGCACGAGGGAGATAAATTTTGCAGTTGAGACATTTACCTTAAAAAAAGATTATACCATTGCATTATGTGAGGGGATTTTAAAGCGGAGGATTAAGGTGCGCTGGCAGGCTCCGACCAGAGTCGATTGCGTTGACCTTGAACTGCTTCGGCTGATGAACAGGGCAGGGTGCTGGCAGCTCCGTTTCGGGTTAGAGTCTGGAAACCAGAGAATTCTCGACCTTATGAAAAAAAACATTACCCTGGGGATGGTTGAGTCTGCTGTAGGCATGGCCCAAAAAGTGGGCATGCGGACGGTGGGTTATTTTATTCTGGGGTATGTGGACGAGAATGCGCAATCAGTCAACAATACAATACAGTTTGCCAAAAAGCTCGATTTGGATTCGGCTGTTTTTTATCTTGGGGTTCCTTACTATAAGACTAATTTTCATGACCTGGCGGTTGAACGAGGACTCATCGACGCGAACTACTGGCCTGAATGGGTTATGGGCAGACGAACGGATCCACTCCCCTTTTTAATTCCCGACGCGGAGAAGTGGCTGCAAAGGGCATACAGTGACTATTATTACCGGCCCAAATATATATTAAAACGGCTGCGCACGATGCGCTCACCTCAAGATATGTGCGAAAATCTTGTTGCGGGCTCTTCTTTGCTGCTCACCAAAATACGCAGGCAATTCCAGCAGTGAATACGTGCCTGCCGGTTTGCGCTGCATGTTCGTAGCTCTGTGTTGAACCGTGCGATTGCTGCCGCGGGCTGGCGCGAATATGCCTGAAATGGCTCTTTGCCTTGCCTCATATAGCCCCCCGTGGCCCGGACTGCCATGTAGTGCGCCGCCATTACTCTTGACACACAACAGCCACGGGTTTATATACTGAATATGGCAAAGCACGCTCGTATAAGTTGAATGTAATAAGTTTCATTCTATGAGGTTAGAGTATATGAAAAAGTTTTTGTTGATCCTGTCTGCATGTGCTTTGATCGCTGTGGTTGGCATTGCAACATATTACGGCGTATTCAATTCAACGAAACCTCAAAAATATGAATACATGTACGGCTATTATAAGACCGTCACATTCGACTCACCGCCTTTGCCCGCCTGCCCGAGCGGACAGCAATTCGGGGATTTCATGACGGTGGCAAGTAAGGAAGAACTTGGTGAACGGATTGCCAATGCAAGTAAACTTCTGGAAAAAGATGAAAAGGGACTTGAGCTTTGGGAGACACCCTTTGGCCGATACTGGATGCCGCCTGATAACTTTATCGTATTTACCTGGATACTGGCTGAACTGGCGGCTGATATTTACGGGGATCACTCGGTCGGCGTTCGCCCGGGAGATATCGTACTGGACTGCGGAGCCCATGTCGGAGTATTTGCCAGACATGCGCTGAGGCAGGGGGCCAAACTTGTCGTTGCCATCGAAATAGCGCCCGATAACATAGAGTTTCTGGAACGGAACCTTGCAGACGAAATAGCCTCAGGAAGCGTGATCGTTTATCCAAAAGGGGTTTGGGACAAGGATGATACTCTTGAATTAAACGTTGACACCTATACGGCAGGTCATAGCGTAATCCTTGAGAGAGAGGAAGGATTTGCAACAGTCTCCGTTCCCCTGACCACCATTGATAAAATCGTTGATGAATTAGGACTGCCGCGCGTTGATTTTATTAAAATGGATATTGAAGGCGCTGAACGCAATGCGCTTGCAGGCGCAACAAATACCCTCTACCGGTTTAAGCCGCGAATGGCTATTGCAGGGTATCATCTCATCGATGACTTAACTGTTTTGCCTGAGATAGCTTTGAACGCTCAGCCTATGTACAAGGCGTGTCTTCTGGAAAGTGACTGGGCTTATTCTAATGTCATAATATTTCAGTAAAGTTGCACATTATCCCTTACTCGCATGCTCGTATGCGGTCTGCTCAGTCGGTCTGTATGCAGTACGCCTGTTCAACCTTCCCCGGAAATGGCTTCGCGCGATACAAAAGGGCCTCTGTAAATCCCGACCTCACGCTGCCGTCAATTAAAATACGAGGACGCGGCTGTATAAACTGCATCCCGGGCCTTTCCGCCATTTCTGGTAGCGATATACATGCCGTCATTGAGCGCGCCTCAACCGGAACACCGGTAATTGCCGGGCCCGGAGCGAGCACCTAATAACTCGCAACTGAAACACACATCAGTGAAAGTACGATTTTTCGACAGCAATCAACGCTGTTTTACAAAGAATCGCCACAGGAAGTACACGGGAATACCCGCCAGCAGCACGCCAATGGAGAACAGCGACGTGCTCGTCCAGGTCATGAGCGCGGCTGCCATCATTGTCACCGACAGGCCGATATAAAGCAGCGGCACATACGGATACAGAGGAACGCGGTAGGGGCGCGGGAGACCGGGCTGCTTGAAGCGCATATACATCATGCCGATGACAGCCATTACCGGAAAGACGCTCAGGGCAAAGCCCATGTATATAACAAGCGTCATGGCCGAGCCCAGCAGCACATAGATTATGGCAAGAACCATCTGAAAGATGATCGCAAGCCACGGCGTGCCATAGCGCGGATGCAGGGCTGCCAGCCATTGAAACAGCATGCGATCCTGAGCCATGGCATAGCAGACCCGCGGACCGATCATCAGCTGCACGGATACCGCTGAGAGCAGGATAACGGCAATACCGAGGGTAAGAAAGTTACTCACAGCCGGAGTAAAAAGAAAACCGGCGGCGATAGCGGCAACCTCGTCCCGGCCCATAAGCTCCTGACCGGGCGCAGCCAGTAAAAAAACAAAATTGAGCAGCAGATACAGGCACATGGTCAGCAGCGTTCCCCAGAGCATGGCCCGGGGAAGATTGCGTTCCGGGTTGCGTACCTCGCCGGCAATGTAGCAGGCACCGTTCCACCCCGAGTAGGCAAACATGACAACAAGCAGGGCCAGGCCCATGACTGCAAAACCGGATACGCCGGATTCAGGGACGGAATACGTCGCGGTAAGGCGGCCGATATTGCCGAAGTCAGCCGCATACAGACCCAGTCCAATCAGGGCCGTTACAATCACAATCTTTATAACCGTAAGTACATTTTGAACATAACTTCCTTTTTTTACACCGACGATATGCAGGCATCCGAAAAAAACAATAATCATAACTGCGGCTGTCTTTTGGAGCCAGACATCGTCAAGAAGCATCGTCTGCCCGGGAACGACGGAAGCAGCATGCAGAAACCGGTTAACATACTGCACCAGCAGAAGGGAGCCTGTCGCCACCGGAGCCGCAAACCCCACAACGAGCGAAACCCATCCCGTAAGAAAAGCGGGCAGAAAACCGAATGTTTTTTTCAGGTACACATACTCACCGCCCACATCCGGCCATGTAGTGGCGAGCTCGGCATAGCACAGGGCACCGGCAACGGCAATGCAGCCGCCGACAATCCAGAGCGCCATCACGACCGGTGCGCTGCCGGTCATCCCGAGCACATTGCCTGTCGTCATAAATATGCCGGTTCCGATCATGTCGGCTACAATTACCAGCACTGCGGTCGCTAATCCAATTTGACGTTTCAGTACCATATGCACCCCGTGCTGCCTGTAAAACACGATGACTTCATCGGTTGATAGTTTTCAAAAGGTTTCGGGCTCTATCCTTATAAACCAAGAGCCGGATTTGGCTCCGTGTATACAATGATTCGGTTTTTTCCGCAAGCACCAAAGTACAATTGTGTCTGCGTCTTATCAGCTGTATTGAGTCAAATGATGATTTTCTGTCTGTCGTATCAATCACAGGGCAGTATTCAGATATGCAAGTCGTAAACGGCTGATTTTGTTTGACATGCGACTGAGCAGAGATATATAAAGATATAATTTTTCTGCTGCCTCAGACTTTACAATAACATTATCCGCCATGGCAGATCCTGCATGCTTCAAAAAAATTCGTATCCGTGCCTTTTGAACGCACTGGCCCGCCGTGGAGCTACTCTTCGGCTTATCTCTTATCAGTAGCCTGCGGAGCATGTCGCGCCATAGAAAAAAACAATGCGGACTGTATGATCACTATTCTAATGTACTTCCTTCAACACAATGCATAGCTATATCATCGTGCCTGACGGCGTCGCGGCAGACAAAGCCGGAACACCCCTGCCGAGGCCCAGCTTCGTATACCGGCAGGTTCTGGATTATATAATCTTCATTGCCCGCAGCGATGATTTTCTTTATCTGGCACCGGCGAATTGCTGCAACGGATCAACAGAGCATGAGCTTGCCTATACCTACATCAAGGAAAACTCCCGCCAGGCCCTGCAGGTATACTGCCCGCCCGTCATCCCGGACCAGTATATCGACACCCTTGGCAACGCTGTCCTCTTGAAAAACCATTTACCCACAGCCGTTATCAACCATCCATGTGAGCTCGTCTGCGCCCACATCCACTCCTACCGGGCCGAATACTGTTTCAGGAAAGCCGGATTCACCATCGGCAAGGTGCACCGGGTTCCCTATCGCAGAACCGGCGAGCCAATTATGCGCCGGTGGTGGTATTACAACTACAAACCGATACACTGTGTATATGAAATATTCGCATTTATACGCGATATCGTCCGAAACCCCTGACACCCTCCATTGCAGCCGCCTTGCCCTGCAGGGCAGTCAACAGTATTTTTTTTGACTTTAAAAATTGTCCATACTATATATATTGAGCACTATTCACGATATGCAGTCCGCACAGTTCCAATGCCGTACATTAAAAATGACTTAACATCTGTCAATCCGTAAAGCAGCACTCACAGGTCTTGGCTTACTCGCTGCGATCGCCTTCATCATCGTGTCCATCAGGCATATGGACTGGGCGCTTGTCTATCAAGAACTTTCCGCAGTCGCCCTGTTCCCCTGGTTCTTTCTGGGGATTACCATCTATCTCGCCGGCCACGTCGCTCGCGGTTTTCGAACAAAAAGGCTGGTCAGCCGCGATGCCCATCTTTCTCTGCTAACCGCAAGCAGCATCGTCATAGCGGGCTACGCCGCCAACAACATTATTCCCGCGCGCGTAGGGGAACTTATCAGGGCAGGCATGCTCAGCGAGCGCACCGGCATACCGGCTTCGCAATCGCTCACGGTTGTGTGCATTGAGCGCATACTGGATGGTATCACGATTCTTCTGCTGTGCGCGGTGGCTGTTGTTATGACCGGCAGTCATGTACAACCATTCATTGGAATTGTGCCGCTTATCTTCTGTGCAGCACTACTATTGCTGCTCTTTGTTACCTACGCCCCCCAGAGGTTGATTGCTTTTATATCCAAAACCGCCAACATTGTCGCACCGCGCAGCCATGATGCCATCCTGCGGCATGCAGCCGCGGTCGTCAATGGCACAGCCTATATCAGTCAGCCCAAACAATTCTGTGCCATGGGGTCGGCAAGCATACTTATTTGGCTCTGCGATGCCGGACTGTTTATATGTATAATGCAGATTTTTAATATCACTTTGGATTTCTGGCAGGTTCTGCTCATCATGACCATTGCCAACCTGGGTGTCTTTATTGTTATGAGCCCCGGCTATGCAAGTCCCGGCTATATCGGCACCTTTCATGTACTGGTCATGCAAAACATTGTGGCCCTGGGCTACAGTCAATCAATTGCGCTTGCCTGTGCAATTACGCTCCATTGCGCTATTTACATACCGATTATGCTCTGGGGCGGTGCAGTCGTGCTCTGGTACGGCATATCGCTCGGTTTGAAATTAAGTCTTGCCCGAAAAGCACGCCCGCTTGAAACATCTCTTGCCCACATACCCGAAACAAAAATTATTGGAAAACAGTCTGTGAGTGCTCTCGATGAGCATGCCACCCGTTTTATGTACAGGTTAACCGAAGCAGCTCTGCCGCTTAATCAATATGAGCTTTCAAACCCTGCTACAGTTGTTTCATGTTGCGCAGATTTCATTCAGGGAGAGATACGCAATCTTTCAAAAAAAATTCAGATGCTCTTTTATATCGGAATGCTCGGCTTCGGAACCCTTGTGTGCTTTAGATATCTTAAACTTTTTCCGGAACTGCCCCTGCCGGTGCGAATTCGAATTTTCAACTGGTGGGCCTACGGGAAGATTCCGCTGACCCGCCAGCTTTTTAAACTGATTCGCAGCACGGCTTTGCTCTCGTTTTTCGAGCATCCTGACGTGATGCGCTGTCTGGAAGAGAAAAACGATAAAAGAAAATAATGGTCAATTGCTAATGGTGAATGGTTAGTAGTCAATTGTTAATGAATGTCAAAGACAGCATCGACAGTTCACTATTGACAATTGGCAGTTAATCTCTGAGACGCCCGTTTAATAGCGCAGCGCAACTGTTGATAACGGATATGACTGCAAAACCGACAGTACAGGTTGTAATAATCGGATCCGGAGCCGGCGGCGCCATGACAGCGCATGTTCTGGCTGAAGCCGGCTATTCGGTGCTCATCCTTGAAGAAGGCCGGCGCTGGGCGCTGTCAGACTACGGCAACAACTGCCCGGAAGGAATGAAAAAAATGTACCGCCGCCGCGGCATGACACCGATCATGGGATCGGTGCCGATAGGCTATGCCGAAGGATGCTGCTATGGCGGCGGGACGGAAATCAACAGCGGATTCTGGCACAGAACACCCCCTGAAATCCTGCTGCGCTGGAAGGCCCAGTACGACCTGGCTGATTCCTACCCCAAAGACCTTGAGCCGCACTTTATCTGGCTTGAAAAGAACCTGCATGTTTCACTGCACGGACGGGAATGGCCTGCCAGCACACGGATGTTCGCACGCGGCATTGAAGCCATGGACTGGTCATATCAGGAAGTTCCGCGTGTGGTAGAAGGCTGCGAAAGCCTTAATTTTTGCCCCAACGGCTGCCCCAGCGGTGCCAAGCGGAGCATGAGCCTGTCGCTGCTCCCCCAGGCAGAAAAAAACGGCGCCCGCGTACTGACCAACTGCCGGGTAAAAATGCTCATCAAACGAAACAAAAGAATTACGGGCGTACTTGCGAATCTGCTCCGTGAGGACGGCACGCAGGAATTAATCCGCATTGACGCTGAACATGTGTTTGTCTGCTGCGGCGCGACCGAGACCCCGTCGTTGCTGCGCCGCAGCGGCATTCGTTTTCATATCGGTGACTCATTCCGGGTGCACCCCATGCTGAAAGTCGCCGCTCAGTACAACGAGGATATCAATGCTCATAAAAGTGTTATGCCGCTCCTGCAGGTTAAGGAATTCTGGCCTGAAATTTCACTGGGCGGGGCCTTCTTTGCCAACGGGCATCTTGCCATGCTTCTCAGTGAAAACTGGCCGGACAACAATCTCCTGATGCATCAATATACCAAAATGGCGCTTTTCTACGTTGCTGTTCGTGGCACCGGCAAAGGCACGATCCGTTCATCGCTGACCGGTGAGGACACGACCTCAATCAGGTACGATCTCTCCGCAGAGGATCTGCGCCATTTAAGCAAAGGCCTGGCACGCCTGTCCGCCCTGTTGCTGGCAGGCGGGGCAAAAACGGTATACCCGGCTGTATACGCCATTGAGCCGATCGCAGACGAAATCAGCGCCATACGCTGGCTGGATCAGCTTCTGCCTAAAGCAGGCATCAGCCTGACAACGATCCATGCCTTCAGCTCATGTCCGATCGGTGAACGCATTGATAGATGCGCCGCCGATTCATTCGGCAAGGTATATCACTTCGATAATGTATACATAAACGACGGGAGTATGATTCCTGATTCTCCGGGTGTCAACCCGCAGGGAACCATCATGGCTTTTGCTCGCAGAAATGCACTTAATTTCGTGGAGACGAACAAATGAACAATACCATGGCACTCGTGACAGGGGCTCCGGGCTGGCTGGGTACCCGTTTTGCCCGAACACTGGCTGAAGGCCTGCCTGACACTGAACAGTTCAAAAACGGAAGCCCGGAACGCCTTATCAGGTGCCTGGTACTGCCGGATCAGGATACCGGTGCCCTTGAAGCCATCAGGGGACGCATAGAGATCATCCGCGGCGATATAACCAGTCCTGAAACACTCAAAGCGTTCTTTCAGGGTGCCGCAGGAGCAACATTATTCCATTGTGCGGGCATTGTCCATCCAAACAAAGGCGTAAAGCAATTCTACTCCGTAAATGCCGACGGCACGCGCAACCTTGTTGAGGCTGCAGTCTCACGCGGTGTTCGCCGCATGGTGCATGTTTCTTCAAACTCCCCCATCGGCTGCAACCCGTCACCCGACCATAGATTTGATGAAGCTTCCAGCTACAATCCCTATATGAACTACGGTAAAAGCAAAAAACTGGGTGAAGACATTGTACATGCCGTGGGCAAAAAAAACCTGATAGAAACGGTCATCATCCGACCGCCCTGGTTTTACGGCCCTGATCAGCCGCCGCGCCAGACGCTTTTCTTCAAAATGATCCGCGACGGCAAAGCGCCGATCGTAGGCGATGGCCAGAACATGCGCTCTATGGCCTATGTCGACAATATCTGCCAGGGCATGCTTTTAAGTGAACTCGTTCAGGAAGCCGCCGGTAAAACCTACTGGATTGCCGATGAGAGGCCCTATACGATGAATGAAATCGTTGATACCATCGAAGCGCTGCTTGAAAAAGAATTTAACCAGAAATGCACGCACAAACGCATGCGCCTGCCCGGCTTGGCCGGTGATGTGGCTCAGCTTGCCGACTGGAGCCTGCAGTCAGCGGGCGTGTACAACCAGAAGATTCATGTCCTTTCAGAGATGAACAAAAGCATAGCATGCTCCGTAGAAATGGCTAAAAAAGAACTTGGTTACGATCCAAAAATTTCACTTGAGGAAGGTATGCGCAGGAGCCTGCGCTGGGTCTGGGATAATCTGGGGCCGCTGTAATGGAGAATAGTCGATTGTGAATTGAGAATTGTGAACCGTTAATCATTGAGTATTGACAATTCTCCATTCACCATTGACCATTGACAATTGATAATTGTAGATTAAAAATTGTCAATTGCAGATTGTCAATTGTAAATTGTGAACCATAAATCGTTCACTATTCACCATTATTCCCGGTTGTGTGCCATGGCAAAAGGTGATGATATTCAGGAACGATTAATAGATTTTGCTGTTGACATTATCAAATTGTGTTCCTCTCTCCCCAAAAACCGCTCCAGTAACCATATTGCAACCCAATTATTACGAAGCGGGACCTCGCCGGCCGCCAATTATGGAGAAGCGCGGGGAGCAGAAAGCCGCAATGATTTTATTCACAAACTGCGCATTGCTTTGAAAGAAAGAACTGAATGAGTCTACTATCTGGATGGAGATTATAAAACGGTCTGAAATGCAGCTGCTCAGCAGAATAGAACCTTGTCTGAATGAGTGCAGTGCGTTAGCAAGGATCATCAGCTCGAGCATTAAGACTGCAGGAAAGAAAAAAGCGGATAATTGTTAATACCTGATGACCAATTGCCAATTGTGAACGATAAGTGCTGCCTTTGTTCACCATTCACCATTGACCATTAACCATTGAACATTGACCATTGTAGATAAATAATTGTCAATTGCAGATTGTCAATTATTAATTGTGAACAATAAATCGTTCACCCTTCACCAAAATCGGCAGGCACTTCAGGAAAAAAACTTTATCAATTTTAATATCTTCTGCTGCACCGGTTTTTTGTGCGCTGAATTTGCCTGCCGCATCGCCTGCCGGTTCTCAAGATACCATTCATAGGATTCAATCAGCGATTCCTGATTACCGAACCGGGGCTGCCAGCCAAGCTCGCGTTGCGCCTTTGAAATATCAAAGACAAACGGCTTATGATAGGTAAGATAGTGCCAGGGAGCCAGAGGGGAGAGCCTGGCTTTGTCCATAATGTAGAGTCCGAGTTTCGTCAAACCCACCGGCAGGCTCTTGACCCGGGACCCAGTGCCCGCATGACGGCATAACGCCTCAAGATCTCCACGCAGCGTACCGTAGCGCGCTGCGCCGATATTATACAAGCCTTCAGCATCCGAGAAGGCCGCCTTAATCGATGCGTCTATCAAATCATCAACATGCACGAACTGAAACAGGTTGTCGCCTTTGCCGATAACATAGATGTTGATGTTTTCGGAAATCCACTCAAAGAGTATCTGGAAAATACCCAGCCTGCTTTTGCCGCCGATAATGGTGCGCGGCCGGATGCACGCAGCCCTGCCGCCTTCCTGCATGTATTTCCAGACTTCTTTCTCACCGTCGAGCTTTGACTGGCCATATACTTCAATCGGTGCATAGCCGGTTTTTTCGGTTATGGGCATGTCTGCCGGAAGCCCGTAGATGGCAGATGACGACATATGGATAAGCTTCTTCACCCCGTGGGCCCTGCAGCAATCAATCACATTGCGTGTCCCGATGACATTGACCGCGTAGAAGTCCCGGCCGGATTTTGTTAACGGCACCAGTGCGGCGTTATGGTGCACGTAGTCCACGCCTTCGGTACAACGCATGAGCAGATCCCTGTCCAGCACACTGCCCTGCACACCAACTACCCCCTCGGGGAGGTCCTGACATGGCAAGATATCAAAAGCGATGATGTCCCGCTCTCCCATGGCGTAGAGCTTATCAACGATCTGGCTGCCGAGGAACCCGGCAGCGCCGGTTACACAATGCTTTGGCATTCTAATCATCCCTAAAATGGTGAAGCCATTATTACACCCGGTTTAATTCCGTCAGAATCATCACTAAAGATTTAGCTGCTGCAGTCAAGAGACATCAATAAAGACGGACTATCCTTTCTGCAATAATTGAAGCAAGCAACGCGTTGCCCTCCCTGGACAGATGAATTGGATCGTAATGCGAGGCATTCCAAATTTCCTGTCCAGCCCTGTGAGCCCTCAAAAAAGTGCCCATGAGTTCAACATAGTGTACGTTATCATAGAACATGCACACATCCCGCTGCACCTGATATGCTTTTTCCATGGGCGGCGCAAGTTCTGAATAATCAATAAAATTCATAGGTTCATCAACGACGATAATGTGTACGGCGGGATTAGTATCGATAGCCAGCGCGAATAGACGGTGCAGATCCGCTGCCATGGCATCCCAGAGACCAGTGTTGCGCATTATTGATGCAGCGCCCTGCTCCCAGTTGAAATTGCGCAGGAAGTGTCTGGCCCCTTTTTGTGCTAGGTCATCAAATGTTTTAACCAGCAGCAAATATTTTGAACATGCACTGATAATCTGTCTGCCCCAACGCGCAAGCTGGTTTCCTTCTTCACCTTCAACTCGTATATAATAAAAATTTTCATCATTATAGGATACAAGATTGTTGAAAACGCTCGAGATAACAACTATATCAGGCTCCAGCAATCCCGCCTCATGCTCATACAGGGAGATAATCTCTTTAAACTTGAATGCCGAAAAGCCGGCATTGATCACCTCAAAACGGCCCCTGCCGGCTTCACGGTCAAGCGCCTCCTGCAACAGTTTCGGATAGGTGTCCGCATACGGAAGACCAAGTCCGTAGGTCGTTGACCCCCCCAAACACATAATCCTGATCACCCCGGGTTTCCTGGCCATAATATCAGGGCCTCGGAAGCCCAGGCGGTTGACCGGGTTGCGCGGATTGTCGGAAGGCCTGCACTTCCAGTAAAGCTGCTTGCCCTCTGCATCATAAATGCGCTCATGCACTTCGTTGTCCTCGCTGACGGGAGTCACAAGGCCGTAGGTGAGAAAAGCTTTGTCACCGGTTTTGGCATACAGCGCAATACGAACTCCTATCTCGAGCGCAGCCCAAAATACAAGTGTAATGATAAGAGCAAAGACTGCAAGCGCGGGCACCGCAATACTTTTCTTCATAAGCTAACAATTCTA
>VGSH01000091.1 GCA_016875025.1 Deltaproteobacteria bacterium | reverse complement strand
CCCCGCCACCGATGCCGCGAAGCAGTGGGCCGGATGGGGCACGGCTCTTAAGCCCGCAATGGAAATGATCACCGTTGCCCGCCGCCCGCTTATCGGCACGGTAGCCGAGAACGTCCTTGCCCACGGCACGGGAGCGCTGAACATTGACGGGTGCAGGGTGGGGACGGAGACGACGCGCACAATAGGAAGCGCAAAGTCGAACACAGCCGCGTATGGCGACTATGCAGGCATGACGCCGCGCGACAATCCGCCCGGAAGGTGGCCAGCGAACCTGATCCACTCGGGCGAAGACGAGGTGGTGGGGCTGTTTCCGGTGACGACGAGCCACGGCGGGGGAAAGGCAACATACGGTGGAGCCTTTGGCAATGGTAAGGATGTAACAGACAAAGACGCCATGCAAAGATTCAAGGGCGACACCGGCAGCGCGGCCCGGTTCTTCTACTCGGCTAAATGTTCTCGGTCTGACAGAAACGAAGGGCTTGACAGAACGTGTACCGTCAAGTATAATGTGCCCATAGGAGGTGCATTATGCAAAGACGTGACTACGGTACTGGTGGAATTACTGCGAAGGGCTACGTTCGGATCAACACTGACATGGCACATCGGAGAGTGTGGCGAAAGCATCATGGGCCGGTGCCCGTCGGATTCTTTATCCACCACCGCAACGGAGATAAGCAGGATAACCGAATCGAGAATCTTGAGCTTGTTGACGCCCTCACTCATAAGCGCCTGCATAGCGGGTGCGAGTTGCGGGACGGCGAATGGTGGAAGCCCTGTCGGAAGTGCGGCGAGGTCAAGCGCGTTGCCAGCGACTACTACACCAGAAAGCCTAGCGGCATTAGCCCGTGGTGTAAGGGATGCTGTGTCGCCAATGCTGTCGGCAATAAGCGACGCCGCAAACTGGAAACCAACGACCAACACCCATAGCACCGTCAAGCCTGTTGCCCTGATGCGTTATCTTGTGCGTCTTGTCACTCCGCCCGATGGCACAGTGTTAGACCCGTTCATGGGGTCTGGATCAACGGGCAAGGCGTGTGTTGTTGAGGGGTTCGGATTTATCGGCATAGAACGTGACGCTGAATACTTCGAGATTGCCAAGGCGAGGATTGGCTATGCAGACAATCAGACAGAGGCAGGGGCTAAATAGATGCAGCAGATATGCTACACAGAAGGATACAGGTTCCAACTCAGGTCAGCAACATCGTATCAGCTCCGCATTACTCTGCCGTATGGTGTTATTTCTTCAACAGGCCTGTTCGGGATTACTGAAACGGGCCGGTTCTGGATTAATGCAAACTATGCGTGGAACGGCGCGAACAAACCGGCGATAAACACGAAAACAATCATACCGCCTTCACTGTTCCACGACGCAGGCTACCAGTTACTTGAAGAGAAATTACTTAGCCGTGAATACAAAGCCTTCTTTGATAATATGTTTCGGGAAATGTGCCTTGAGTGCGGCATGGCTGAAATCAGGGCGCAGTATGCCTATATCGCTGTTAAAAAATTCGGCAGGGCAGAGACACCGAGGCCGCTGCTATATGCGCCGTAATGCCGCGTGACCGCGTGGGGACAACCTTCTATGGCCCACGGCGGCGGCTCCCCCGGCTCTCCCCATCGGGCCGGGGGCCTTTTTTGACGACTCCCCGCTGATTTTTAGCGGTTGCCCGTGGGTAAATCCTGCGGGTTTTTCCACTTTTTAAACCATCCATAGAAAGCAGGCCGCACATGACCCCGTCCGAACTGACTGAATTTGTCGCAAAGCACGATTATATTACCCGATATGATTACCCTGAAGATGATGCAGTGGGCTTCCGAAATTCACGGTTGCCGTGGTATCGTGCTGACAAGGACAGAAAGACGGTGTTTACATGCGATTGGCTTGCCGACCATACCGAGGAAGACCTCGATATGGAGATTAAGAGGGGCCTTGAGGTTGAACAGATTTGCAGGGTAACTGGATATTATAGCA
Source organism: Deltaproteobacteria bacterium (assembly GCA_016875025.1). Taxonomy (GTDB): domain Bacteria; phylum Desulfobacterota; class WTBG01; order CAIYCZ01; family CAIRTM01; genus CAIRTM01. Next base: position 9,965 of record VGSH01000091.1, on the reverse strand, counting down.
AGGTGGCGAGTTGGAACGGTGGCAAGAGGGCAGAGTTACGTGATCGCAGGCGAACCGACCTGTACGGGAACCCTCCGCATATTGCCATTCATGCCGCAGAACCGCAGACCGCAATCGCCGCAGGATAGGCCGTCAGGCTTGCGAGGATGCCCCACAATCGATTGTCTGTAGGAATTGGCACAATTTCCTGCTATAATAGCTGGCCTTGCCCATTCCCGTTGGATTCGCTTCCATGTTCTATCTGTGTTTTCGTGGTAGAGCATTGCAAGTGGGAAAAACCCAAGGCGCAACGTATCATATAGCCTTTTTTCTGCGATACCTATTGTATCTTTTGGGTATCCTATCAGCACATAACATCGCATTGAATTTCGGTTAAGCCCTGCCGCAAGTAATTTTTTAGACGCTTCCACAAGCGGTTCAAAATCATCGGGCGTGTCGTATGCGAAAAACATCTGGCGTGGTTTCAGTTTCTCCAGCGCGTCAACGTGCCATTGTTTCAACCTCGCCGCTTCCAGTCCGCCGCTAAATGTCGGACGTGTTCTTTGTCGTGCAAGCATGGCAAATACACCTTTGATGTGCTGATCAGAACACGCCAACAGATTGTTGTCCTGTATTGTATGACCGTCTTTTATTTTAAGTTCCCGAATATCGCCCTCATTTTTCGCCGCACGACAAAACCAGCAACGGTTTGGGCATCCCCTTGACGTTATTGTGATTCCGCTTTTCAAATACAGTCCCGGCTCGAACTCACCGCCACGATCGCCAAGCGCAGGGCCTCCAACTGAACACGGCGCAACATGCCGCCATTGTTTATACATGCGCTCTGCCAGTGGAATATCAGCGTCAAAAGTTACGCTTATATGCACGACATCACCCTCGGCATAAAACGGCGGTTGCAAATCAAAAAAAGCCAGATCGTCATCGGGACATGCTTTTGTTTTTCTCGCGAAAACACGGATTACACGCATATTAATCCTTTTAAAAAAGCCCCTCTTTCGAGGGGCCGTGCTGCCTTCGCCGCTACTTAGGGGGCGCAGGGTTGACCGGTCTCCTGCTCTGTACGCTAAATGAGCGCTTTCATCCATTCCCGCAGGCTACGCAACAGCACTAGTCACGCTTCCAAACTCTTATTGTATTTTTCGCAACGCTGCACCATGTCGTTTATCGCCGCCCGGACTGTGGGCCATTCATCGGGGTCAAATCTGACTTCACCGGCACCGCTGTAATCGCACGACTGCTTAATTGATACCATACCGCCAGCCGCTTCGTCAAGCAGGCTTATTTCTGTGGCAGTCGCATCGAATAATTCTTTGCCCGCCTCGCAGACCATCACCTGAGTAACGATGGTTTCGTATTTCATACAGCCTCCTGCGGCCTCGCCGCGTTAAAGTTTTTTTATGCCTTTGTTTGATAGCGTTTTATGTGTCGTTTTAGGCTCCAAATCCGCATTGCCGCTAAGTGTCCAAGCTTCAGCCTCTCATTTTCCGTTATTTTCCGAGCAACACTTTTAATCTTTGCAACTCTCTGCACCTTGCACTGCGAGATAGCACGGGAATTATCAACGGTTATTATCCCTGCGTGCGCTGGTATTAAGCCCTTCGCTTTTTCGTGCAGTTCCAGCGGATATGCGAAATAAATACGGCTAATTTTGGCGGACTCGTGGCCGTGTCGTTTTCTCAAATCAGCGCGGATATCAGATATTGATGCTTTTATTTCAACCTCCGTTGCGTTTCCAGACGGTGTAACTACTAACAGGTCTACTTCGTGCTGCAGATCAAAACCCCAAGACACGTTTGGAACGATTAGATTCCTGCGAGGGCAAAAGTGGGTTACAATGGCCTGCTCTATGTCGTATATGTGCAATGCTACCTCCTGCGGCCTCGCCGCGTTTCCCCGGAACGATAACCGCCAACCACCCGGCGGAGGTGCGCGTTCTCGGCTTCGAGGGCTTCAACACGTTCCTTCATTTCGGCGGCTATCTTCTCGGCGTGCATACCGCGCTGCACCATAGCTGTTAGGTTGTAGTCGTACTGCTCGATGATCCTCGCCTGCGCTGCCCTGCTGCGGAAAAAGTTTATAATGTTCATTCGGCCCTCCCCTGTTCAATACCGTCGTTTTCAGCATTATCTAAACATTTAGAGCATGGCTCAATCTGTAAATCACCATGTCTGTCAAACTCACCATGAAGTGTTCTGCCGCAAACGTCACACCGTATAGTTATATCAATTTCAAATGTTGCCATGATTACTGCCCTCTCTGTTTAAATTTGCCCCGCCCTCAACACAACATACAGTTCGCCCACAGTGGGCAGGACGGGGCGCGATTGGTTATGCGGCCCGGTTGACCGGCGCAATGGTTTCAGTGATAACGATACCTGGAACCTGCCCGTTTTTAATCTGCATTGCTTTGGCCCACGACTTGAGCGCACCGGCTTTGACCTCGACCACGGTCGGCGGCACAATCCCTGCGCCGATAGCAGCGCACAGTGCTTTCAGATCAGTAACAGATACGGCTATATCTTTCCGCACGTTCTTATCAATCGCCGGAGCGACAAACACCGGAGCGGCTACAACCTCGGCGGCCTGCGCTGCCAGCTCTGAGGCCTTTTCAGCCTTGCCCTTCTCAGCGGCTTTGGCGGCCTGCGCTGCCAGTTTTTCGCGTTCTTTCCGGGCTTGTTCCTCAGCAATGGCGCGTGCCTTGCGCTCTGCTTCCTGCCGGATGAGTTCCTGCTCGTTCAGGTATGCCCGGCGCCGCGTGTCGATTAGCCCGGCGGCGTCTTTCAGCGGCTTTAAAAGCTCGGTTTCGCGGGCGCATATTTCCTTGTGCGCTGCGTATGCCTTATCCTTGATCGGTTTCCAGTAATCAGTTACCTGCTTTGTCATATCCTTGATTGCAAGCGCCAGCGCACCGGCGCTCTCGTATGTGGCCTTGTCAACCACCTTAACGGCATACGCCTGCTGATAGATGTCAAGCGCCTGCGTTTCCTGTTCCACAACTTCCGGGGTCAATGCGGTATCGCTCATCGTGTCCTCCATCCGCTTAAATAGTTGTTTAGTTTCTGCGTGTCGTGCCAATGTTTCAGCATCCGGCTGAACAAAGGCCATGCGTTTTTGTCGTTACACTTTGTAACCTTGAAATTATCCGGCGTGATATACACACTGTAGTGCGGTCTGCTGTTACCGTTCCCGCCCGATAGCTTGTCATACGCGGCAAGCTGTAGCGGGTCCGCCAGCTTCATAAATGCACGGCTTTTAATATCGAATATCGCGCCGTCGTGAATGACAATATCCGGGGTTCCGGCGATACCAAGCCGCTTACTTCCAAGCGGCTTCTCAACGTCGCATTGGTCAATAGTGATTTCGTATGAGTCGTGAAATTTCGCCAGCCCGTTCATGTACGGTACAAGCTGCGGATCGAGCGCGTCAGCGTCCAATGTGCCGCGCAGCATCAGCTTGTTGAGGTCGTGCAGCGCCTTACCAAAAGCCGCCGCACGCTCCATCACCTGCCTGTCTACTCCGGCGTATTGGTTAAGGTACTCGTTAATAAGGCCGGTCACGGTTACAGGTGCGCGCCATGCGCCTATCGTGTAAGAGTGATCGGCTTCATTGAAATGAACATCAGCCATTGACGGCCTCGCTGTTGTGCAGGTCGATCCATTCAAGCACCTGATTCAGGCGATCATACGGGATGTGATCAACCTTGGTTACTGAATGGCAGCGGTCAAGATAGGCGTGCAGTGCGTCCGATGAAATGCCCTTGTTTTTCGACTTCGCCCAGACGAGCTTGCGCTGTTTTTCGGTGATGCAGTTGACCGGTTCTGCCTGCGGTTCGGGCCGGGTGTCGTCCATCGGCGGCGCAAACTCCGGCTGCCAGTCTGCGGGCGGCTCGTCCTGCCCCATCGTGGTCTGCGGCTGCGGCTTCGCCTGCGGAGGGGTCACGGTCGGTTTGCTGGACTGCGGAGATTTCCACTCAGTGCTTGCAGGCTCAAAATCCAGAACCTCCTCAGGTGTGTATACTCCGACCGCACAGCCGGGGGAGCACAACCTGACCCCATCGGAAACGACACGGGCTTTCAGCATTTGCCGCCTGTATTTTTTCCAGTTGTCTTTGTCGCCAAGTCCGGCGACTTTTGCCCTGTCCATATCCCAATCAACCATGACGGGGCGGGGGCTTTGCGGGTGCGAAAATATAGCAGAGACTTTTTCATCCGTGTACTCAAGCCACTCAACCTTTCCTCCGGTCTGCTGAAAACGAGCGAGCAGTGCGTCAGCTTTAAGCGTGTGCCTGCCCTGAATGATGTGATAATCACGCGCTGCGATAGCCGGATGCAAACCCTCTGCCTGTGAAATTAACATCAGAGCAACGGCCTGCTCTTTACTCTGGATGCCGAAAAGTTTTGACGCTACCATATAATGCGCCATTTTTTCAAGGTCTGTAATGCTACAAACCGCCCCTGCATCTCTCAAAACTACTGCTGTTTCGCTCATACTTCCTCCTTTATTGGTTTAAAACACGCTGCACACTCAGGGCAGCATAACATTTTTTCGTAATCGAGGTGGTCAAACATCGTGCCACAGTCAGGACACTCGGCTCGTATATGGTCAAGCTCGTAAAGATCGTAGCCGTTCCACCATTCGCCGTTTATGTCGTATGCGCCGTGCAAGATCACAGCCGTATCAGCTCAAAAGTTTGATTGTCTGCCGTGAACTCACCGTGCCAGTATCGCTCGGTTTCTGCCTGCGCCTTGTCGATCATCGGAATGCACAGAATGATTGCGATGTAAAGCAGCGCGGCGAATATCAAAACAATGATCTCGGTTCTCATGTTGTGGCCTCCCTTAGTCCATCGTTATAAATCGGTCGTGTATCCTGCGGCACACGGTAACGGGATTGATACACAGACACATAGCACACATTACCATCATGCATGGCGTGTGTAAAGTGCCGAGGCATTTCTGCCGCTTCGGGGGTAAACAGTTTGTCGCCAATAATGGTTCCGATCTTTGTCATGCGCTCACCCTCCCCTTCAAAATGTATTCTGTCAGTCCATCGCCCATGTCAAAGGCGTGTATCAGCCATCCGCGCTTACGAAGCTCTGAAATGCGGCTTGTGTACTTAAAAATACCCATGCGGCGCACAAAATAAGCATTCGTGCAGGGGGCAATTATCAGAGCATTAAGCATACGGCTTGTCTGTGAGTCGGCTTTGAGTGGTTTCATAAGATTAACCTCCCCCAATTCTCACATATTGCGCCGATGTCAACGGTCATGCCCGACTCAGAACAACGGTTATATGCCTCAAGATAGTTCTGGCAATTCCCGCAGGCTGGCGGCGATACTTCATTCAGCAACCTTTCAGCATCACGGATGTTCTGCCGCAGGTTGCAATTAATATTATCAACCGTGCTGATTACACGGTCGCACACTTCATTGAACTCATTGATACGTTCTTCAAGTGTCATGTCGTCCTCCTTAAAAGCGGGGCCATCTCCCCAGACAGCCCCCAAGGTGTGAGTTGCTGTAGACTACAACTGCTCTCCTGTGTGCGGGTTATGGGTTTATTCAGATATTCCAAACTCAGATGCCAGTTTGCCGATAATATTTTCAAGCCTTGCAAGCCGGGTTAAGGCCTCTTTGCCAGTGTCAATATTCTGTGTTGCGCTTTGTTTTTTTTCAGCGTTTCTAGCCTCACGCAAAATGCCCTCTTTGGCTTCAACCCGTGATACATATTTTGCTGGTTTATCGCTGTGCCGGATACATGCCAGCAGCCAGTCACGATGAGTGTCGCAAGACCTGCATACACCCGGATTATCTTTACCCGGCTGGACATTGGCTGCTGTCAGTTTTTCGCCGCACCACAAACAGCAACCGTCAAAATTCTCGCGGCGCGCTTGATTGCCAACACACATCCTGCGCACCAATTCAGCCTTGCATTCTTCGCAATACGCACCAGACCCGTTGCGCATTGCAGGCTCTCCGGTAAACTCTTTTTTACAGAAAACGCATTTAAACATGGCTTTTCCTCCTCTGTTTGCGCCCGGTTGTTCGGGCTGTTATTAATCAGTATAATATTTTTGGCTAAGGATTGCAAGCATTAATTTTAAGATTTTAAATTATTTTTCAGGTCGTAACTCCCGCACTTAAAGCACGATATTTTTTCGGCCTCGCGCTTTTCCTGGTTGATCCATTTCGTGCTTTGAGCGTGTCCGCACTGCCGGCAGACATACCCGGACCGGCGCGACAGCTTTGATATTTTCTGGCAGTGCGCCGTTCGCCGGGGTGTCGATTTGTGCGCCGCTGCGCTTAAAATTTTGGCGGCTTCGCGTAAGCTTGTCATGGTCTACTCCTCAAACATCGGCAGCACTTCCTGCCGCATGCGGTTTGCTGCGATTTCGCAGTATTTTTCCTTTCGCTCTATCATAACGCACTGGCGGCCCAAGTCCTTTGCAGCGCGTCCGGTCGTACCGCTGCCTGCGAACGGGTCAAGGATGGTGTGCGCTGTTGTTTTATTGAGAAGTTCAACAATCAAACCAGTGGGCTTTTCGGTAGGATGTAAACGGCCCGAGTCTGTCCTTGCATTGTAGCGCAAAACTGATGTTGTCCGTTTCCCAGAAAAAACGCTTTTTCCTTTGATATAAATCTCCTCAAAATCGGGCTTCCACGGGAATGCCAAGTCACCCATGCCAGTATGCTCACCCTTTGCCCAAATCAAAACAGCGTCACATTTCGGGCGCTCTATTCGCGGGCTTCCAAACAAAATAAAAGGGCTGTCTATTACTGATATAATCCAGTCGCGCAGCTCGGTTGTATCATCGCCTGCGATAGAAAAAGAATCGTACTTGCCACCCCAGCCAGTTGTTGCCGAGCAACCATACGGCGGATCAGTCAGCAGCAAGTCGAACGTACCGAGCTGCGGCACTATCTCTCGGCAGTCACCACAATACAGCGTCACAGCAGAATCTTGATAATAGGGTTTCATTCCGCCTCCAGCGCATCCAAAAACATTTCAATTTCGTTCTGCAGGTCTGCGGCTTTTTTGATAAGCTGCAATACCAGCACGCCCTCAACTCTGCCGGATTTTTCGAGCGCGTCTTTCAGATCGTTCCGCAAAAACTTCATGCCGTGTGATGCTTTTTCGATTGATTCTTTCATGGCGTGGCCTTTCTATTCTCGCGCTGATTCATAATCGCCATGTTCGCCAGACCAAAAACAATGGGTTGCGGCAGATAATTCAGCCATGCACTCCGAGCAGGTCTGTCCGCGTTTTGTAATACTGTTTTCGCACCGGGTAATTTCTGCGCGCGGTTTCTGCTGTCCGCAAATTTCGCATTTCAGGGTTTTTTTCATCGTCTGTCCTCCCGTGTGTTGTGTGCGCTTTGTTGCGCTCACTGTTAATTACATTATAACTTATCGGTAAGTAATGTCAACCCCTAAAGTCATTTTTTTTTAATTTTTTTTATTATTTTTATTTTCACCTCAAAATAGGTGATTGGCACGGTTCTTGACTGAAAGAAAAAACTTGACTTATTATTATTTTTGGCTATATAAAAAGATATGGAAAACTCAAACTTCTCGAAATTTTACAAAGCACTGGAGCGCAAGGGCGATTTCGCTGCCGAGATCGGCTATTGCAAAGAGCATGTTTCACTTGTTGCCGGCGGAAAAAAGCCGTTATCTCTCAAGTTGGCGCGGGCTGTCGAGCGGTACACCAACGGCAAAGTTAAAACGGCTTGGCTCCTGGGCCTGTAAAAAATCCTTGACTTTTGCGTTTTGATCGTTCTATACTGTACGCGACAGCAAAAGTATAGTAGGAGTATCAATGCAAAAACTGACAGCCCCGCAAGTGCAAAATGTCCTATGGCTCCTGCCGAGTACTTTTGACTGTCCGCTTGTGGGGCTGTTCTTTTTTTATTCCACGGCTAGGGTAGCACCCGAAAAGCACGACACCCTGCGTGCCTGCCGTGGTTCAATTTTTCAGGGGCGCTTGGGAGGCGCACACGGAAATGAAAAAAGATGATCTGCCGTACATGCCGTTTTATATAGGCGATTGGTTTAAGGCTCCAGACGTTCAAAGCCTGTCTTTTGAGGATAAGGGAATCTGGTTTGAAATGCTGTGCTATATGTGGGAATCTAAAGAGCGCGGATATTTAATAAACAATAATGGCTGTCCATATTCAATTTCTGAGCTGAGCAGGCTTATGCGTTTGCCTGAAGATTTGCTCAAGCAAAAGGTCAAGCAGCTTTTAGATTTTGGTGTAGCAAGTTCCCGCGAAAGCGACGGTGCAATATACTCCCGTAAAATGGTGAGAGATCAAGAAATACGTAAAATTAGACAAAAAGCAGGTAAAAAGGGCGGCATAAAAAGTTTTGCTTCGAGATTTGCTCAAGCAAATGCTCAAGCAAATACTGATATTGATATTGATATTGAAAATGATATTGATATTAAAAAGATTTTAGATTTAATAAATACTGAAATCCCTGAGGCAACCGGATCAAACCAAGTCACCAGCCCGATACTTTTTCAGCGCCTTGATTCTTTCCTGCAGACATACCCGACATTTCAGGACATTGAAATCTGGAAGCAATATCTTTCAAAAGTGAAAGAATCTGATTTCCTGATGGGGCGTGGCGACGAAGTGAAACAGCCGCCGCTTGCCGTGTCGTGGATTTGCGATCCCAAAAACGCAATGGACGTTATGGACGGGAAATATAAAAACAGACTGAGGAGGGCAAATGCAGCACCGCGAATACTCGTCTAAAGATGTGCCGATGGATCAGGACGCTTTCACTTATGAAATGTCGCGCATGTTCGCACTGTGCGGCCTGACGCTTAATGATGCCCGCGCAAAGATATTTTTTGATGAGTTCAAGGATATAGGCGCGGGATATTTAAAAGCCGCTTTCCGCCGCATTATCGAATCACCACCGGCAAAAATAACCGCCGCCCTGATTCGCCAGACGTTGCGCGAAATTATGCCGCAGAAGAAGCGCGAGTATATTCAGGGCTGTGAATATTGTGAGGTCGGCGCGACAATCCCGTACATCAAAATCATCAACAGCAGGCCGTATCAGTATGTTGCAAAATGCCCGAAGTGCAGGCAGTCACCGTTAAAACATTTACCCTGGTACGATGAGGAAATGCCGCACGATGTTTTACAACCGCGCCCGAAAGAGCGCGAGAAAGACGGGCGTGCGGAAATCCAGCGCCTAATAAAAAGCGTAACACGCGGCGAAGGGCAGGACAGGCAGCGGGAGCTGTACCGGCAGCGGATATTGAACGGGCAGCGCGAATATGAGCGCGAGTATGAAAATTCACAGGCGATAGTTTAACGGCTTCATTATAATGAAAGTTTAATATGACTGACCTGATGCAACAGACGACACAGGACGTATCGTTACTGGCAGAGGAAATCGACAGAGCGATTGACACCGTTGAAGCTGAGCGCAACGGAGAGCGCGCAATCGGGCTTTTGATGCAGATGCAGTTTAATATCGGCGCATCGTGGCTGCGTGTTGGCAGGCTGGCGACGATAATCAAGGCCTATAAGCTCTGGGAAGGTAAAGCCGATACTTGGACAGATTTTATAAAAGACCGCTTTTTTTTCAAGGTCGGCGCGTCGGAAGTCTTGAAGTCAATGCGTTTGTGGAACTTCTACTGCAGAAAGCAGGGCATCCCGCAGGCCGAGCTTGTAGGGTACGCCCAGGACGCGCTTGACGCTGCAAAGCCGCTTGTCAAACAGGATGGCTGGGACGAAGCCAAAAAGCATTTGGATCTCAAACAGGGGGATCTGCGCGAAACGATCAAAGACCGCACAGGGCAGGAACCAGACTGGAATGCTTTTACTGACCGGGCAGTGGCTACGTTCAAAAAGCTGCAGCAGGCTGGCATGGAGCTGTGGCTTGAGATGTTCCTGCGCGAAACTGGATTGAACCACTTTGAACACCAAAAAAAATGTGCTATATGTGG
>VGSH01000090.1 GCA_016875025.1 Deltaproteobacteria bacterium | reverse complement strand
GTTAAGGGCTTTCCAGAATCCCAGAGCACCGTCGCCGATTGCCAGCTTTGGAGCGCGGCTGAGTCCCTGTTGCTTGAGAGATCCCAGCAGTGCTTTCCAGGACAGCTCGCTTTCTCGAAAGCCGCCCTCAATGGCTACCAGCTCCTTCTTCCCATCATCGGTAACGCCGATCACGACCAGCAGGCACTGCTTCTCATCCATGCGGACCTTACAGTAAATGCCGTCAGCCCACCAGTACACATAGCGCTTCTGGCTCAGGTCGCGCTTATGCCATTGATCGAGTTCTGCCTGCCATTTGCTCTTTAAGCGACATATAGTATTGGACGACAGTCCCGGCGCATCTGTGCCCAGTATCGCAGATAATGCCTCGCTGAAATCTCCCGTCGATATGCCCTTCAAATACAGCCAGGGCAGCAACTCTTCAATGCTGCGCGTTTTGCGCAGGTATGTCGGTACAATGCTTGATCTAAACTGTATGCCGCCATCAGGGGCACGGTCTCTGGTCCTGGGCACCTTTACCGCTACCGGACCGATGCCGGTCTGGATGTGTCGCTCCGGCAGGTGACCGTTACGCACTATGCGCTGTCGGCCGTGAGCGTCTTTGGCATCCTGATAATACTCAAGAAAAACCCGCAGCTCGGTTTCAAGCGCCTCTTCTATGATCTGCTGACAGCCTGAGCGTATAATCTCCGTTAAATGATCATGAAATTTTGGGTCTGGATTTCTGAATTCAAGTACGCTACCATGCGCCATAGTGTATCCTTTCTTCTCCGGGTTTGAATTCTTCGTCGTTTTTATTCCCGGAGAGGATACACTGCTTAACCTCTCATACACAACTTTTGATCATAGCTCAGGTGTACAGTAATCCGAGCAAGGGCCTGTACCGCAAATTCGTTATCGACAGCGGCAGACTCGCGGGCGCGATTCTGTTCGGCGATACGCGCGGAAGCGATGCGGTAATGGCTGCCATTAAAGATAAAAAAGATGTTTCCGCCTGCCGGGACCGGCTTGCACAGCTGGATTTTGACTTTTCGCGAGTGTAGGTGCGCATGTCATTCCAAGCGCAGCGCGCCGGGATCCATTAAAAGCGGAGATCGCATTGCCTTCCCGTATGTGTATATCATCGCAGGCAGAAAACACGGCACCAGCTCAAGGGGCGGCTGCAGGGCTGCTATGCGGTCAACCTGAGCTGCGGCTTTCGCGTAAAGCTTACGCTGGCGATACTTGAAAAAGAGATCGTGGTGCTTGATATCGGCAGCCATGACGAGGTGTAGCGTTAGTGGGGCACAACAGTTCTGAGTTTGGAGTTGGCAGCACGGAGCGCGGCAGTTTAAGGTTCAAAGTCCAAAGTTAATGAAGTTGTAATAAGTCTCCTAAAAAGTCATTGCCGGGCAGCCAGGTCCCCGGAAGGTAACTGCGTCGCTGTGAAGCGGGTTGGAGCGCAACCGGAGACGAATCGGCGGTCCGCAGGAAACGAACTCGATTCAGCGGGCTGTAGCGATAAGACTGCTCATGCTTGGCGAAGTCCGAAAACGCTCGGTACCCTGAGATTGTTGTGGAAAGCGATGCTGAGTCGCATCATGTGGTTGGAGGCGGAACGTCGGGAAGTTATGGCGAGATAAGCAGGGAAACCTGCATGCGAAGTGACGTGTGCAGGAGTCAGAGCCTTCATAGTACCGAAGCAGCAAAGCCGAGAGAGTTCGGAGTGCAGGGAGGGCGTGAGCCCTTTCCGCACACTGTCAGGTTGTCGGTGGACGCGCTGCGCGGGTCTACCTTGCGGTTTTTCCAAAAAAATCGATTTCGATCCCGATAGCGGCGGCGATTTTTTTAATGTTGAGCGAAAGGGCAGGCACAGGGGCCTGCCCCTGTACTCCCAACTAAGCTGTCAGTGGTACAGGCCTGCTTTGTTTTTTGTGCGGGCGTGTGCAAGGCGGTTAAGCGCGTTGACGTAGGCAAGCGCGCTGGCGATGATTATATCCATGTGCGCGCCCTGACCGACCACGATCGTGTCGCCCTCGCTCAAACGCACGGTCACCTCACCCTGCGCGTCAGTGCCGCCGGTGATCGAGTTGACCATGTATTTAAGCAACTGGCTGTTGGTGCCGGTAATCTGGCGGATAGCCTGAAAGGCCGCGTCAACCGGTCCGTCGCCGAACGCGGCCTTCTTGATGATCTCGCCGCGCACATCCATCTCAACCGTTGCCGACGGTATTGCAACGGTGCCGCTTGCCACGGTCATGTTCAGGAACTTGAAGTGCTCCGGCGCCCTGAGCACTTCTTCGGCAATTAGTGCCTCAATATCCTCATCAAATACTTCCTTCTTTTTGTCTGCGAGCTCCTTGAAGCGCACAAAGGCCTTGTTGAGCTCCTCATCATTGAGGCTGAATCCGAGCTCCTCAACACGTGAGCGGAAGGCATGGCGCCCCGAGTGCTTGCCGATAACGAGCAGGCTCTGGTTCATGCCGACCGACTCAGGAGTCATGATCTCGTAGGTCGTTTTGTCCTTGAGCAGGCCGTCCTGATGAATGCCTGACTCGTGCGCGAACGCGTTTGCGCCCACGATCGCCTTGTTGGGCTGCACTGCGACACCGGTAATCGAGGTGATCAGGCGGCTTGAAGGATAAATTTTTTCCGTCACGATACGGGTGTCGGCCTCGAACAGGTCGCGCCGTGTGCGCAAAATCATGACGATTTCCTCGAGCGAGGCATTGCCGGCGCGCTCGCCGATGCCGTTCAGGGTGCACTCGACTTGGCGGGCACCCCCCTGTACAGCTGCAAGCGAATTGGCCACGGCCAGACCAAGGTCATTGTGGCAGTGCACGCTGATGGTGGCCTCGCCGATATTGGGTACATGCTCGACGATGTAGCGGATGAGAGCGCCGAACTCGCTGGGCACAGAGTAGCCGACCGTATCCGGCACGTTGATGGTTGTCGCGCCCGCGGCAATCACCTCCGCAAACACTTTGCACAAATACTCGCGCTCGCTGCGGGTCGCGTCCATGGCGGAAAACTCAACAACAGGCGTGTAGGATTTCGCCCGTTTGACTGCCTCAATGGCGATTTTTAAAACCTCGTCGCGGCTTTTGCGCAGCTGATGCTGCAGGTGTATGTCCGACGTTGAAATGAAGGTGTGGATGCGCGGATGGGCCGCATCCCTGACCGCTTCCCAGGCCCGGTCAATGTCAGCGTCATGTGCGCGCGCAAGGCCTGCGATCTGGCTGCTTTTGATCGTGCGTGCGATCTGCTGCACGGCTTCGAAATCACCCTGAGAGGCAATTGGAAATCCGGCCTCAATAATATCAACACCCAGGATTTCAAGCTGCCGCGCAACGCGCAGCTTCTCGGCAATGTTCATAGTGTTGCCGGGCGACTGTTCGCCGTCGCGCAGCGTGGTATCGAAAATTTTTACATGCTGGTCCTGTTGGGCGGTGTTCATTTGCTTTCCTCGATTGCCTCAGTTTGCGGTTCAGTCTGCTGCCTGCGGCGCGTCAGGTACAGCAGGTATTCGATAAGGGCTGATCCGATGTAGATCACTCCGATGCAAAACAGCATGGTTTCAGGCTCCATGGCCACAACCACAATTACAAGAATGGCGACGAAGACCGCGCTGAACGGCCTGCGGCTGTGCAAATTGAAATCCTTGAAACTGCGGAACCGGATGGTACTCACCATCAGAAAGGCCAGCCCGTATATCAGCGCCATGAGAAAATAGCTTAAAAATGTTCTGTCGTCCAGATGATAGTGGTTCAAAAAAATGATGCTGGCGGAAATCATGCCGGCAGCCATCGGAATCGGCAGGCCCTGGAAAAAACCGCCGGGCACGGATCCGCTCAGGGTATTGAAGCGCGCCAGGCGCATGGCGCCGCAGGCGCAAAACAGAAACGCGGCCAGCCAGCCCACACGGCCGAACTGGTTCAGCACCAGCCCGAAGGAAAGCACGGCCGGTGCCACGCCGAAGGCCACCAGATCGCTGAGCGAATCATACTCAAGCCCGAAATGCGACGTCGTATGCGTCATGCGGGCGACGCGTCCGTCAAGGCCGTCAAACACCGCGGCCAGGATAATCACCCATGCGCCCAGCACAAAGCTGCCCTGCATGGTGGCGACAATCGCGTAGAACCCGCAGAACAGGCTCATGGAGGTCAGGATATTGGGCAGCAGATAGACCCCCTTTTTGTAATCAATGGAGCGGCGTGCGCGCCTGCTCTTTTTCCGGTGCAACCTGTTTGAATTCATTGTACCCTCGTTTCACGCTGCAGCGTCACCCTGCCGGAGCGAACTATTTCACGGATACCCAGCGGCCGCAGCAGCTCGATAATCGCATTCAGTTTATTTTCATCGCCGGTGACTTCAACCGTGTAATGGCTTCTGCCCACATCAATAACCTTGCAGCGGAAGATCTCAATGATGCTCAAAAGCTCCGCGCGGCATTTTTCTGTTACCGCAACCTTGATCAGCGCCAGTTCGCGTTCGATATGATTTTCAGACCCTTTTTCATAGTCAATAACCTTGATCACGTCAATCAGCTTGTTGAGCTGCTTGGTGATCTGTTCCAGCACGCGGTCATCGCCGCGGGTGACAATGGTCATCTGCGACATGGTGGGGTCAAGTGTTTCATTGACCGACAAACTTTCAATATTAAAGCCGCGTCCGCTGAACAAACCGGCAATGCGGGCCAGAACGCCGGGCTTATTGTCGACCAGGACGCTGATTGTGTGACGCATGGGTACTCCTTCCTGAGAAACCAGGCTTTTGAAACACACCCGTCTGCTTCATTGTGCTTATCATTCGTCATTACGGCGGACAGTAGGGGCACGGCATGCCGTGCCTGTATTATATCACACGCCTTGCATCCGAACCCGTCCTCAGCAGTAGCTCTGCTACGGAGGGGGATATTTTTGAACAGCCTGAAAAACTGCATTATTAAAAATCTGTTACAGCAGCATCATGTTGCTGATCGGCGCGCCGGCCGGAACCATGGGATAGACGCACTCTTCCTGCTCGACCACAAAGTCCATGATGACCGGCTTTTTGACCGCCAGCGCCTTGCGTATGACCGGCTCAACCTCGTCGGGCCGGGTGGCCCGCAGGCCGACTGCGCCGTAGGCTTCGGCCAGCTTGACGAAATCAGGGTGCTGCTCAAAGGTCGAGTGCGAATAGCGTTTGCCGTAAAACAGCTGCTGCCACTGCCGGACCATGCCCAGGCAGCGGTTGTTTAAAATAGCGATCTTGACCGGCAGGTTGTATTGTGCAACGGTCGCCAGTTCCTGAATGTTCATCTGAATGCTACCGTCGCCGGCAATATCCACCACGGTCGCCTTCGGGAACGCAACCTGCGCTCCCAGGGCTGCCGGCAATCCGTAGCCCATGGTTCCGAGCCCGCCCGAGGTGAGCCATCTGCGGGGCCGGTCGAACTGAAAATACTGCGCGGCCCACATCTGGTTCTGCCCGACCTCGGTTGAAACAATGCAGTCCCCGCGGGTAAGCTCATAGAGCTTTTCAACCACAAACTGGGGTTTAATGGCTTTGCCCTGCGTGTAGTCAAGGGTGTGGCCGGCTTTCCACTCGGCAATATCGGCCAGCCAGGCTGCGCGGGCGCGCCGGGTTATTTTCTTTGTGCCGATTGCCGCGAGGCAGTCTTTCAGGATTTCGCGGCAGTCGCCGACCACGGGAATGTGCACCTTGATGTTTTTGCTGATGGAGGTCGGGTCAATATCAAAATGAATGATTTTCGCTTCGGGTGCGAACGCGCGCACATCTCCGGTGACCCGGTCGTCAAAGCGCGCGCCGACCGCTATGAGCAGGTCGCAGTGCGTGACCGCCATGTTCGCGCGGAAGGTACCGTGCATGCCGAGCATGCCCAGGCACAGCGGATCAGTGCCCGGAAAGCAGCCCAACCCCATGAGCGTGGTTGTCACCGGGATCGAAAGCTGGCGCGCAAGGCGCTGCAGCTCAGGGGAAGCATTTGACAGCACCACGCCGCCGCCTGCGTAGATCACCGGTTTTGCGGCCTGCATGATTTCATCAAGGGCGCGCTGGATCTGGCGCGGGTTGCCTTTCACGGTCGGCTTGTAGCTGCGGATCGAGACCTGCTCGGGGTAGCTGAACTCGGCCGACTGGTTGATAATATCCTTGGGAAGGTCGATCAGCACCGGGCCGGGCCGGCCGCTGCGCGCGATGTAGAACGCCTCGCGCATGATGCGCGGCAGCTCAGCGATATTCTTCACGAGATAATTATGCTTGGTGCAGGGCCGCGTAATGCCGACGATATCGGCCTCCTGAAAAGCGTCATTGCCGATCAGGGCGGTCGGGACCTGACCGGTGAGGATTACCAGCGGAATCGAATCCATATAGGCGGTGGCAATGCCCGTGACCGTATTGGTAGCGCCCGGGCCCGAGGTTACCAGGCACACGCCCACCTCGCCGGTTGCGCGCGCATAGCCGTCGGCGGCATGCACGGCGGCCTGCTCGTGGCGAACCAGTACGTGCTTGATCGAGTGCTCGCTCAGTGCGTGATAGATGTCAAGCACCGAGCCGCCCGGATAGCCGAACACGGCCTTGACCTTTTCCTTTTTCAGGCACTCAAGCAGAATGTGCGCGCCTTTTAACTTCAACTGGTGCTCCCGTGTCTGTACCAGGCTGTTGAAAAACACCCATCCTCAGCCGCGGTTCTGCTGCGGAGTATGGTCGCATTTGTCCCGACAGGGTCGGGATAGGGGCACGGCATGCCGTGCCCCTACAAATGTCATCGCGCGCTATGCATCTGTATGTTTTTGAACAGCCAGATAAAAAAAATATATATGTACGTGATACCCTTTTTTCAACTTTTCTGCAAGTGCGCCCGCTCTGCATCCGGCCGCCGGACATAACCGGGCAGCACCTGCGCGGGCGGTTGTATCAGCCCGGACTCAAGGCGCTTCAGGGCAATGCGGGCAAGCATGGCAGCGCGCGGCCGGGTGTTCATGTCCGGCGCGAAATGATGCCCGGCCGTACAGACCCGCTCAATGGCGTCCCGGTAGAGCTGCGCGCCGCTGCCGCACAACAGCACCGGCGCCTGAAGCCCGGCGGCCCACTGCTCAGGACAGACGACGCACTCTTCACTCACGGCCAGAGCGTCGCCATCGGGGCCCTGCTGAAACAGACAGGTATACACCTGCCCGCGCCGGGCATCCAGCATGGGGCATACGGTCGCGCTGCAGGGCATGTTTTGTGCGGCCAGAATTTCAAGCGATGAAACCCCGATAAGCGGTTTGTCGAGACTGAAGCCCAGCCCCTGGGCCGTGCTGATGCCGACTCTCAGACCGGTAAATGAACCCGGGCCCTGCGCAACAGCAATGCAGTCAAGATCTCGCGCATCAATGGATGCATCCCGCAGCAAACGGTCGATCATGGTAAGCAGCAGGACCGAATAATTGCCGGAACCGCTGCGCATGTCCTCACCGATGAGAACACCGCCGGCTGTCAGGGCCGCGCTGCAGCAGGCCGACGAGCTGTCAAACGCAAGAACATACAGGGGCTTTTCAATCATGGTGTTTCCGTATCCGGCCCGCCTCAGAACAGGCCCGTTGAGAGCCGGGCAACGTCATTATAGCAGACAAACAGCATGAGCGCGAGCAGCAGGGCCAGCCCGATCTGATGTGAAATTTCCATGGCCCGCACGCTGACCGGGCTGCCTTTGACCGTCTCAATCAGCAGAAACAGGATATGGCCGCCGTCAAGGATCGGAATGGGCAGCAGGTTGAATATGCCCAGGTTAAGGCTGATAATGGCCATGAGCAGCACAAAGCTGATAATGCCCTGCCGGGCGAAATCACCGGCGATTTTACCGATCAGAATCGGCCCGCCCAGATGCTCTTTATTCTCAACCGGGCTTGTGATCAGCATGCCGAGCAGCTCGAAGGTCAATTTCGTGTACTTCCAGACATCCTGGCAGGCTTTGCCGATGGACGCCAGCGGACCATAGCGCCGCATTTCAAAGCCTTCAGCTGAAGGCGCGATTCCGATCATATAGGCATCCTGTTCGCGTCCGATCTCGTCTTCGCGCTGCTTGAGCTCAGGCTGCAGCGCGAGCTCAAGGCTGTCGCTGCCGCGCCGGATGCTCAGGCGCAGTTCGCGCCCGCTGCATTCAGTGACGATTGCCTGCAGATCATCCCAGTAGCGTATCGGGCGGCCGTCAATGGCCTCAATGATATCGCCGGCGGCAATGCCTGCGCGCGCGGCCGGTGAATCCTCAATTACCTGGCCGACCAGCGTTGTCAGAACCGGAAATCCGACCATATAGACAAACGCATACAAAAAAGCCGCAAATATAATATTAAAGGCCGAGCCGGCAGCCAGTATGAGAAAGCGCGCTCCAACGCTCTGGGAATTGAGCGCAAAGGGCCGGTCCTCATCCGAGACCGGTTCATCCGGAGATTCGCCCAGCGGCTTGACATAGCCCCCAAGCGGGAGCGCGGAGATAACATACTCGGTATCGCCGATTTTTTTGCCGATCAGTGTGGGGCCGAAACCCAGGGAGAATTTCAGCACCCGCACGCCGCACAGCTTTGCCAGCAGAAAATGGCCCAGTTCATGCACAAAAATCAGGATGCCGAGCAGCACGATGGCCGGGATGATGTAGCTGATCACTAAATTTACGCCGCTGGCGGCATAGCTGGTGATGATGTCCATGATGTCTCTTCCGATGTGCGCACGTTTGAGGGCGCAGGGTTATGATAGTTTTTGGAGCAGCATTTTTGCGCCGGTCTATCTGGCTGTTCGATACCGATTCCGATCCCGATAGCGATTTTAACAGGGGCGCAGAGTGCAGTGTGTCTTGTGCTCGCATCTGTTCAGCCGCGGTCAATGCCCATTCCGTTGTCGAGCAGTTCGCGCGCCCGGGTGCGGGCCCAGCGGTCGGCTTCCAGCACCCGCTCCATGCTCAGCGGAGCGCATTCGGCACTGAAGGTGTCCATGACTTTTTCAATCAGAACCGGCATGGCCGGAAAGGGCAGTTTGCCGGCTAAAAAGTTTTCAACCGCGATCTCGTTGGCGGCATTCATGACCGCCGGCATGAGGGCCCCCTGGCGCAACGCGCGAAACGCCAGATTAAGACTTGGAAAACGCCGGGTGTCCGGGGCCACAAAGCTCAACTCGCCCAGCGCGATAAGGTCAAGCGGCTGCATGATCGACTCGAGGCGCCCGGGAAAGGAGAATGCGTAGGCAATCGGGCCGCGCATATCCGGCTGCGACAGCTGCGCCAGCACGGTTCCGTCCACGAAGGCCACCATGGAGTGCACGATGCTTTGCGGGTGCACGACGACCTTGATGCGATCAGGCTCAATGCCGAACAGCCAGCGCGCCTCGATGACTTCGAGGCCCTTGTTCATCAGCGAGGCTGAATCAATGGTAACCTTGCTGCCCATGTTCCAGCGCGGATGGCGCAGGGCCTCGGCCGGGGTGACCCGCTGCAGGTCTTCCAGGCTTGTGTTCAGAAACGGGCCGCCGGATGCGGTCAGGATGATCGAGCTGATGTGCGCCGTGTCTTCTCCGTTGAGCACTTGAAACACGGCGCTGTGCTCGCTGTCGACCGGGATGATGCGGCAGCCGCTTCGGCGGGCCTGGGCCATCATCAGCTCTCCAGCCATAACAAGGGACTCCTTGTTCGCAAGAGCAACATCCTTGCCGGAGCGCAGGGCTGCGAATGTCGGCTGCAGTCCGGCAGACCCGGCAATGGCGGCGAGCACCACGTCAGCTTCCGGCATGGTGGCCGCGCGCAGCAGGCCCTGCTCACCGGCAACGACTTCAGTGCGGCAGTCAGGGGGCAGCCTGCGGCGCAGCTCGTCGGCGGCCGCAGGGTCGGCTAGGCAGGCCAGGGACGGCGCAAACGATTTTATCTGCGCCAGCATGCTGTCGACGCTGGCCGCGGCGGCGATAGCGCACACGTTGAAACGCTCAGGGTAGCGCGTGATAACGTCAAGCGCGCTGGTGCCGATTGAGCCGGTTGAACCGAGCAGGGCAATGTTTTTGCGTTTCATGGGCTTGTGTGTCCAGCTATCCGGGTTGCAATCACAGACCGGCAACACGCATATAGTAATAGAGAAACGGCGCAGCAAATACAAGGCTGTCAATGCGGTCGAGCATGCCGCCATGGCCCGGCAGGATCGTACCGGAGTCCTTGACGCCGCAGGAGCGCTTGATGGCCGATTCGCTCAAATCGCCGATTTGATTCAAACCATTGATACCCACAGCCATGGCGAGGCAATGCGGCACACTGATGTGGCGCAAAAATGTCGCCTGACACACGAGCGCAATCGCAATGCTGAAGGCCATGCCGCCGCAGGACCCTTCCACGGTTTTGGCCGGGCTGACCCGGGGGCACAGCAGGTGCGAGCCCAGGGAGCGGCCGACCAGATAGGCGCCGATATCGCCGGCCCAGGTCACAAACAGAAGAAACAATACGCGGCTGACGCCGTGCGGCTGGGCGCGCAGCAGAAGTAAGAACGACGGCAGCATCGCTATATAAAAAACACCGAAAAACAGGATCGCAACCCGGTCAAACGGTACGCTGCTTCTGTGACCGCGGCAGATATAGCCCGTGAATATCAGCATGAACGCAGCCATGCACATGCCGGTCACCGCCAGTCCCGGGGTGTGTGCGGCGGCGTCTGCATAGCCTGCGCCCAGCACGAGCGCACCCAGCACAAAGCCGCCGGCGAGTTCGGCTTTATGTGCGGACTTCAGCGCCATGGCGTAATATTCGAACAGGGCCGGCAGACAGACCAGCAGCGCCAGCAGAAAAAATCCGCCCGTGCCCGTCAGCGCGATCAGGGCGACTGCAAGCGGTGCAGCGATCAAAACAGTGATAGAGCGGGAAAGCATGGCAGTGTGTCGTGTGCTAAGCAGGCGGGGCGCACCCCGGCGCGAGCTCAAGCGTTTACGGACAGCTGTTCGTCGGTTCGCCCGAAACGCCGCTTGCGTGTTTGGTATTCGGCAATCGCCCGCAGCGTTTCCTCCTCGCGGAAGTCAGGCCAGAGTACATCAGTCACGTACATCTCGGTATAGGCGATCTGCCAGAGCAGAAAATTACTGATGCGCATTTCGCCGCTGGTCCGAATCAGCAGGTCCGGGTCCGGCATATCCGCGGTGTAGAGGTGCCGGGCGAAGCACTGCTCATCAATTGCGGCAGGGTCGAGCTCACCGCGAACGGCCTTGAGGGCAATCTCTTGTGCGGCCCGCACAATTTCCTCCCGGCCCCCGTAGCTCCAGGCTATGTTCAGAACCATGCCGGTATTGTTGCGGGTTTTCTCAAGACCTTTTTGGGCCAGGCTATAGGCGTCGCGGGGCAGGCGGTCAATTTCGCCCATGGTCGTAACGCGGATATTGGCGCGGTGCAGATTGTCGATTTCCTTCTGAATGAAGGTTTTAAGCAGCAGCATCAGCGCGCGTACTTCCGTTTCAGGCCGCAGCCAGTTCTGCACTGAAAACGCATAAAGACTCAGATACTCAACACCGACCCGGGCGCAGGTGCTGATAACGGCCCTGACCGAGTCCATGCCGACCTGATGGCCGTGTATGCGCGGCATGGAGCGGTTTTTGGCCCATCGGCCATTGCCGTCCATTATAACGGCGATATGGCGCGGCAGGTTTTCCCTGCTCAAATCGTTGATCTTCATAGCGTCTGTCCGGGGTGGAGCCTGTCAATACGTCGCTGCGGTCTTACAAGAATAATCCGGGACGTATATGTATAAATATATAATTTATCACAAAAAAATAATCGCCTCAAGCTCATTTTATACCGTATGTGCGCTTAAACAGAAACAGGACGCCGGCGTTTTCCGGCGCCCTGTCGCCTTGCTTGAGCAGACGCGATTCCCTGCGGGGCGCACTGTCCGGAAACCGGCCGTGGGGGTGGAGGGCCCGGCAGGGCTAGATTTCAAGTATTTCAGCCTCTTTGACTCTGGTCAGCTCATCGACTTTGGCAATGTAGTCATCGGTGATTTTCTGCACATCCGCCTGGGAGTTGAACATTTCATCTTCACTGATCTTCTTGTCGTTTTTCATGGCCTTGAGGTCGTCGTTTACCTTGCGGCGGTGGTTGCGGATCGAGACCCGGGCGGCTTCGGCCATTTTTTTTACAACCTTCACGAGATCCTTGCGGCGCTCCTCGGTCAGCGGCGGGATGGAAACGCGCACCAGTTTGCCGTCGCTCGTGGGCGTAAGGCCCAGATCAGCCTTTAATATCGCTTTTTCGATTTCCCTGGTTACCTGCATGTCCCAGGGCTGAATGGTAATCATGCGCGGCTCCGGTATGGCCAGGGTCGCAAGCTGGTTCAGCGGCGTCGGTGTGCCGTAGTAA
>VGSH01000089.1 GCA_016875025.1 Deltaproteobacteria bacterium | reverse complement strand
ATATGCCATCAAGTAGCCTCCTTTGCCGGATATTTTATCACATCCAGCATAGCACTTGATGACGTATCTTCTATAACCTGTTATTTAATTGTCAAAGAACATGTGGCCTTAATTGCGACACAGTCTCTTCACCGGGGAGCAGCCCCCAGCTGACCGCAGGCAGCCTGAATATCCTGACCGCGCGATGAGCGCAGGCGTACGAACACTCCTTCGCGGGCAAGCAGCGCGCAAAAGCGGCGCAAGCCTTCTTCTCCGGGATTTTCAAACCGTCCGGCCGGGCCTGGATTGCAGCCGATCACGTTAACGCGGGCCGGGATATCGCTGAGAAACCGGGCCAGTTCAACAGCATGTCCAGGCGTGTCATTCACCCCCTTGAGCAGCACGTATTCGATAAAAAAAACCTCTTTTTTACGCAGTGGATAGCTCTGCAGCGCCTGTTTAAGCACCGCAAGCGGATATCTGCGGTTCACGGGCATCAGGCGTGAGCGCAGATGGTCATTGGCCGCATTGAGAGACAGCGCCAGGCGCAATCCCGGCAGACCCGCGGCGCCCAGCTGCCGGATCCCGTCCGGAAGGCCAGCGGTTGAAACCGTGATACGCCGCAGGGCGATATCAAAGCCGCGCTGATCGCTTATAACCCGTATGGCCTGCACAACAGTGGCGGTATTGTCAAGCGGCTCACCCATGCCCATGAAAACGATATTGTCGACCGTGCGCCCCAGGACATGGCGCACGGCAAAAAGCTGCCCGACGATCTCTTCGGTTCGCAAATCGCGCACGAAACCATGCGCGCCGGTCGTGCAGAACAGGCATCCCATGCGGCAGCCGGCCTGGCTGGACACACACAGCGTTGTTCTGCGCGGCAGGCCGATCACAACAGACTCGACTCGCGCACCATCGTCCAGCCGGAAAACCACTTTCACGGCGCCTTCGCTCTCAACCATTGCGTCGATCGCGGGTGCGCGGCAGTCGATCTCAGGAGGCACACCTGAGCAATCGCCGTATTTTAAAGCCCGCCGATAAAGGTCAACAGCATGCTCGCGACCTCCCGGCACAGTATGCATGCATGCGGAAAATACGTCACAGGTACAGGCAAGCAGATGCATTAAGGTCATCTCACACCACAAAAGTAAACGGTCAGCGCGCTGCATACGCCCGGAAACAATAGCACACAATACACCTGTGGCAATAAAAACATCGCGGCGAAAAAGCGCACTTCTCAGCAACGGCTCATGCACCCAGCCTAATTCAATTGACACCCGGCCTGTTTTTCCTTATGATTATTCAGGCTGTTCGGAACCATGCATGGCCTCGCATTATACTGTAATGTAAATGCTGTATATCAGGGCGCACCTGCCATGAAAATCACACTTGACCTGCATGTACACACGCACTTCTCAGGCTGTTCAAACCTGCGGCCGGAGCGCATTGAAGAGCTCGCGCTTGCGCGCGGCCTGAATGCCGTGGCGGTCTGTGATCACAACTGCCTCAGCGGCGCGCTTGAAACCGCAGGCCTGGCCAGCCGCATAACCGTTATAATCGCCGAGGAAATCCAGACAAACCAGGGGGAAATCATCGGCTATTTTCTGAGCGAGCGGATTCCACCGGGACTGAGCCCGCGCGAAACCGTGGCCGAGATCAGGCGCCAGGGCGGGCTTGTGTCGGTGCCGCACCCGTTTGACCTGCTGCGCTCATCGCGCCTGCGCCCCGCAGCCCTTGAAGACATTATCAGCCAGATCGACATGCTTGAAGTCTTCAATGCCCGCGATATGTTCAGGCGACCTGATAAAATTCTGCTCAACCGCGCGCGCGCCCTGGGCGTGGTGCCCGTGACCTGCAGTGACGCGCATCTGGCCTGTGAGGTCGGCCGCGCCACCATGGTCATGGAGCAGTTTGAGGACGCCTCTGATTTTTTACACAACCTGCGCTCAGCCCGCAGCTTCGCCCGCCCAAGCCCGCTATGGGTGCACGCGCTCACAAAATGGCACCGGCTCAGGCGGCGCGGCAAACGCTCCGGCACATCGTCCGCAGTGCCCTGCAACCGCGGCTGACACAAGCGCCGGTAAATCATAACCAGCACCCGCGGCCCGAGTGCCGCCAGACCGTATTCACAGCGTGCTGATCAGGCCGCTCAGGCCTCATCGCTACAGAAAGGATATCATGACAAGCGCAAAAATCATCATCGACAAAAACGAATATGAATTCCCGCTGATAACCGGAACCGAGCAGGAACGCGCAATCGACATCTCCAGTCTGTATGCGCAAACCGGCTGCATAACCCTTGACAACGGCTTTCAAAACACCGGCGCCTGCGCCAGCGCCATCACCTATATCGACGGCGACAAGGGCATCCTGCGCTATCGCGGCTTTGACATCACCGAACTGGCCGAAAAGCTCACCTTTGTCGAGACCGCCTATCTGCTGATTTACGGCACGCTGCCGACTATTGACCAGAAAAGCGTTTTTTCGCGCCACCTGACCGAGAACTCCATGCTGCACGAGGACATGACCCATTATTTCGTGGGCATGCCCCCGCATGCGCATCCCATGGCAATCCTGTGTGCAATGGTCAACTCGCTCTCGATATTCTACCCGCACTCGTTTATCGATGACGACAATCCCGCCGTGTTCGACCTGATTGCCGCGCGCCTGATTTCCATGATCAGAACCATTGCAGCGTTTTCCTATAAGAAGTCGATCGGCGAGCCCTTCGTCTACCCCCGCCATGACCTGCGCTACTGCATGAATTTCCTGAACATGATGTTCTCAAGCCCGGTCAAGCCCTATGAATGCGATCAGGAAGCCGAGCGGGTGCTGAACAAACTCCTGATTCTGCATGCCGACCACGAACAGAACTGCAGCACCTCGACCGTGCGCCTGGTGGGCAGCAGCATGGTCAACCTGTACGCCTCGGTCTGCGCCGGCATCTGCGCCCTCTGGGGCCCCCTGCACGGCGGCGCCAACCAGGAGGTGATTGAAATGCTTGAGGATATCCACCGCAAAGGCCACAGCGTGCAGGATGTCATTGCAATGGCAAAAGATAAAAACAACAGCTTCCGGCTGTTCGGTTTCGGACACCGGGTGTACAAAAACTATGACCCGCGCGCAAAAATCCTCAAAGACGCATGCAGCTCATTTCTGTCCGGGCGCTCCATGAACGATCCGCTGCTTGATATCGCGCTTGAGCTTGAAGAACTTGTGCTGCGCGACGAATACTTCATTGAACGCAAGCTGTACCCCAATGTCGATTTTTACAGCGGCATCCTGTACCGGGCGCTGGGAATTCCCGCAAGCATGTTTACCGTCATGTTCGCCATCGGCCGCATGCCGGGCTGGATAGCCCAGTGGCGTGAAATGCACGACACCAAACCGTTCAGAATCGGCCGTCCGCGGCAGGTCTACGTCGGGTCTGCGCATCGCAGCCTGCCGTAGCAGGGTGTTGAAAAAGTTTTTTATACAGGCTGTCAGTAGTGTCCAAAATAATTTAGAACAGGCCCTCTGTCCGGGGCAGTGCCGTCCCATCCGGCAGTTTTTGCACTGCCGATGCAACGGCACGTCCTGTAAAATTCATTGTATACACGGCCCGGGCGCACTGCTGTATACAACAATCGCTGGGGCGTGCCTGGCCCGTTTGAAATATTCCGGCATACGGGCCGATAATGAAATGAGGTCTTCTTTTCCGGATGGGACGGCACTGCCCCGGCCAGAGGGCCTTCAGCAGCGATCCAATAATTTATTTTGGACAAATCTGACAGGCTGTCACAACACAATCATAAGGCTGCATCACGTGGCTCCTGCGAAAAAATACTATGCTGTCGCGCGCGGCCGCGCAACCGGCATCTTTTCAGCCTGGTTCGGCACCGGCAATGCCGAGGAACAGGTGCGAGGGTTTGCCGGCGCGCGCTACAAGGGCTTTGCCGATATCGAGGAAGCCAGGATCTGGCTGCGCGAACAGCAGTCGGCCCCGAACAAAAAACGCACCGCGCGCAAACCCCGTCCCGATGCAACGGCAGCCCGCACAGCAACGGCAGTTTCCTCCCATGATGCAGACGTCATTATCTATACCGACGGCGGCTGTTCATGCAATCCGGGCCCCGGGGGTTACGGAGCGGTTATCCTTGCCGGCGGCAAACGACGCGAACTCTCAGGCGGATTCAAGCATACCACCAATAACCGGATGGAATTGATGGCCTGTATTGTGGCACTCAAAAGCATTACACCCGGCGCATCCGTTCTCGTGCATTCTGATTCGCAATACGTGGTCAACGGCATCTCGAAAGGCTGGGCCGCCCGATGGCGCGCGCAGGGCTGGATGCGTACCAAAACCGATGCGGCTGAAAATTATGACCTGTGGCAGGAACTGCTTGATGTCTGCGCACCGCTCAACGTTCGCTTTGCCTGGGTGAAGGGGCATGCCGGCAACCCCGAAAATGAGTGCTGCGACCAGCTCGCCACGCAGGCTTTGGCTTCTGCCCATACTGCCCGCGACAAAAATTTTGAATCCGGCCGAACGACCGTAACTGCCTGAGCGGCCTGCCCTGCCGCAGTTTTTTTCAAGAGCCCCCAACGTGTCAGCGAAGCGGAAAGGCGTTATGCGGGCGCGGGGATGATATCTGTTGACTTATTTTTACACCCTTTTTATAATGCTTTTTTTGTTTTTATCGTCAAACGGCATGTGCAGTGTAGGTACCCCGCCCTGCTGTATTCAGCCTGCTGAATACCCGAGCGCCTGCGCCACAGACTGACTCGACCCGGCGCGAATGCGCGCGCGGGAAAACACACACCCTAATCATCGTGTAAGGAAAGAGCACCATGCACAAAGGATTGCAGCATACCACCCTTGACCAGGCTGAAATCAAGCGCCTCAGCGAGCTTGCCCGTGCGGCCCGCGGCGACATTCTGCACATGACTACCCTGGCCGGTTCAGGCCACCCGGGCGGGTCCATGTCCTCGATCGACATGTACATCACGCTGATGCAGCATGCGCGCATCAATCCTGAGCGACCGCATGATCCGGAACGCGACCGCATTGTGGTCAGCCACGGCCACACCTCGCCGGGCGTGTATGCCGGCCTGGCACGCAGCGGCTTTTTCGAGAGCGATGATGCCATTGCCGGCTTCCGGCATCCTGCCACGATTTTTGAAGGTCACATCGAGCGCACAGTGCCCGGCGTTGAGTGGAGCAGCGGAAATCTGGGTCAGGGCCTCTCGGCGGGATGTGCATTCGCACTGTCAGCGCGCATGCACGGCAGGGACTCGCAGGTATTCGTGCTCATGGGCGACGGCGAACAGCAAAAAGGCCAGATTACGGAAGCACGTCGTTTTGCCGTAAAATACGGCCTGGGCAACCTCACGGCACTGGTTGACAAAAACAATCTGCAGATATCGGGCAGCACCGCAAAAGTAATGCCGCAGCACATCAGGGATAATTTTGCCTCCGACGGCTGGCAGGTGATCGAGATCAACGGCCACGACTTTCAGCAGATCGCCGATGCACTGAAAACAGCCGTGCAGGATCAAAGCCGTCCCACAGTCATCATTGCCAAAACCTTCATGGGCAAGGGCGTTTCGTTCATGGAAAACATCGAAAAGTATCACGGCGTTGCCCTGACCCCGGAGCAGCTTGCATCTGCCATGCAGGAGATGGGCCTTGAGATGCGCCTTGAGCACTACCGCGCGCTGCGCTCAGCCCTGCCGGCCCTGCCAAAAGCCCCGCATGCGGCCCCCGCGCCTGTGCAATGCCCGGTTGACTCAGGCGAGCCGATCATCTATGAAGCCGGACGCAAGATTGATAACCGCTCGGCCTTTGGCAATGCCCTGTGCTCAATTGCCGAAGCAACCGCCAGGCTCGCTGGCGGCGCAAAAATCGCCGTGTTCGACTGCGACCTGGCCGGCTCGGTCAAGACAAACGGTTTTGAAAAACTGAGCCCGGATACCTTTTTCCAGACCGGCATTCAGGAGCACAACGCCGCCACCATGGCCGGAGCACTCTCAATCGAAGGCGTACTCACATTTTTCGCCGACTTCGGCGTCTTCGGCGTATGCGAAACCTATAACCAGCACCGGCTCAACGACATTAACGCGACCAACCTGAAACTGGTCACCACGCATATCGGCCTTGATGTGGGCGAGGACGGCAAAACCCATCAATGCATCGATTACATCGGCCTGATGAACAACCTGTTCGGCTTCAAGACCATCCTGCCGGCCGACCCCAACCAGACCGACCGCGCAACCCGCTACCTGGCCGCAACGCCGGGCAACTTTTTTCTCGGCATGGGCCGCTCCGTGACGCCCATTATTCTCGATGATGCCGGAGCACCCTTCTTCGGCGAGGGCTATGTTTTTGAATACGGGCGGATCGACACACTGCGCGGCGGATCTGACGCGGCCATCATCACCTGCGGCAGCGTGGCCTGGCGCGCTGTTGCGGCTGCCGACCGCCTCAAAAGCGCGGGACTGAGCGTGGCCGTGCTGAACGCAGCCTGCCCCGGCGATATTGACCGCGCAGCCGTAAGGGCCGCGGCAGCCTCGGGCTGCATTGTTACCTATGAAGACCACAACGCACATACCGGGCTTGGCAGTATCATCGCCGGTGTGCTTGCCGAAGAGCGCCTGTCGGTCAGCTTTACCCGGCTGGGAGTCTCAAGTTACGGGCTGTCCGGTCCGCCCGATGCCGCCTACGCCGCTGCCGGCCTGGGCATTGACGACCTGATCGCTGCAGTCAAAGCAGGCCTGAACAACAAATAACATAACCGCACTTCCTGCCGGGCTGCGCGCTCCGGCAGGAGGTCTGCGTGTGCGAGGTTTCCTGCATGCTTGAAGTGCTCTCAAATGGTTTTAACAAAGCCCGCGACCGGCTCCGGGGCAAAATCGAGCTGACCGCCGACAATATTGAAGAAGCGCTCAGGGACATACGCCTGTCGCTGCTTGAGGCTGATGTCCAGTATGCGGTTGTAAAAAGCTTTATCGCGCAGGTGCAGGAAAAAGCGCTCGGCGAAATTGTCGAAACCCGCGTAAAGCACGGCGAGCGCAGGCTGAAAGTCTCACCCGGCGATCACTTCATCAATATCTGCCATCAGGAACTGATCAATTTAATGGGCCCGGTTGAGACCGGTCTGCGTTTCGGATCACGTCCCGTGTCGGCCGTGATGCTGCTCGGTTTGCAGGGCTGCGGTAAAACGACCACCGCCGGCAAGCTCGCGCGCCATCTGGCGAAAAACAAGCGCAAGCCCCTGCTGGTCGCAGCCGACATTTACCGCCCGGCAGCCGTACAGCAGCTCAAGGTTATTGGCGAAAAAATCGGCCTGCCGGTGTTTTCAGCCGACAACGCCAGCCCGCCCGAGATTTGCAGCCGCGCCCTGCAGCATGCGCGCGAGATCGGCTGCGATATCGCCATCTTCGATACTGCCGGCCGCCTGGCAATCGACGAGCCGCTCATGCAGGAGCTGCACGACATCGCCGCGGCCACACGTCCGGAAAACATCTTTCTGGTATGCGATGCCATGATCGGCCAGGACGCGGTCAATACCGCCGAGACGTTCAGCCGCAGGCTTGATGTGACCGGATTCATCATGACCAAGCTCGACGGCGATGCGCGCGGCGGCGCGGCCCTGTCCATCAAGCAGGTCACCGGCAAACCGATCAAGTTCCTCGGCATGGGCGAAGGACTTGAGAACCTCGAGGAATTCCGGCCCGAGGGCCTTGCCTCACGCATACTCGGGTTCGGTGATGTTGTCGGCTTGATGAAGGATTTCGAGGAGGTTGTCGACGAAAAAAAAGCCGAGGAAGACGCCCTGCGCCTGCTCAAGGGCAAGTTCACGCTGATAGATTTCCTTGAGCAGATTCAAACCATCAAGAAAATGGGGCCGCTGCAGGACCTGGTTGAAAAGATTCCGTTCTTCAGGCAGATGACCGGCGGCGCCGCAATTGACGATACCCAGACGGTCAAGGTGGAGGCCATTATCAGCTCGATGACGCCGGGTGAGCGGCTGCAACCCGACCTGCTCAACGACAGACGCAAGCGCCGCATTGCCGCCGGCTGCGGCCGCACGGTCAAGGACGTCAACGACCTGCTCAAGCGCTTCCACCAGATGCGCGACATGATGAAGAACATGAGCAAAAGCGGCCTGCTGGGCAAGCTGGCCAGCGGCTTCGGCAAGATTCCCGGCCTGGGCGACATGCTGCCCGGCGGGCTTCCCGATACGAGCGCGCTTTCACTCAGCGCCATGAAAGCCCCGAAGCAGCTCTCAACGGCAGACCGCAAAAAGCAGAAAAACAAGCGCAAGCAGGCCCGCCAGTCCCGCAAAAAATCCCGCCGCTAAGGTTGTAAAGTTCGCAGTTGGGAGTTCGGCGTTGGAAGGAAATGCTGCGCTCCGACTTAGAGCCTCTCCGCGCCGAAGGGGAACCTCTTGTTTAATCCGGCCGCGACAATGCGCGGCCCTAACGCAACAGGCACAACAAAACAATACGCACTATCCCGCAATCAATAAAAAAGGGCGCGCCGTGAGGCCGCACCCTTAAAAGAACAATTCAGCAGTGCGATGTCACTCGCTGTAGGTCACCGGATATTGCTCTTTCAGACTCTCAACATAATTTTCATAGGCTTCGCGCTGCTTTGACTGCTGCAGCCGGCGCTCTATCTTGGGCTTGGCAGACTCCAGGCTTTCCTCGGTACGCGGCTGGCGGTCGTCGAGCCGA
This sequence comes from Deltaproteobacteria bacterium, assembly GCA_016875025.1. Lineage (GTDB taxonomy): Bacteria > Desulfobacterota > WTBG01 > CAIYCZ01 > CAIRTM01 > CAIRTM01. The sequence goes on along the minus strand of VGSH01000089.1, from coordinate 3,654 downwards.
ACGATAAAATAGCCGAATTCGGTCTCAATCACATCGCTGATTTCACCCTGTTTGAGAGCAAAAGCGGTTTCCTCGAATTTTTTACCGTAAATGCGCTCCCGCCGGCCTTCAGCGAAAAACCCGGTAACCCCGCCACGGCGCTGGGTGCGCTGGTCCTCGGAGACTTCCCTGGCGACCTCAGCAAAATCAGCGCCTTTTTTCAGGCGTTTCAGCGTCTCCCGGGCGAGCTTGTTCTTTTCTTTTTTCACATCAGCTGCGGCTCCTGCTCCTGCTGCAAACATGATCACGCTGGCGTTGATCTGCTCGGGCCGCACAAAGTCTTTTTTATTCTCCTGGTAATAGGCCGAGACGTCTTCATCGGAAACCACGATATCGCCTGAAATCTGCTGACGGGTCAGCTCCTGCACCATGATATTATCGGCCGCCTCCTTGATGCGTTTGGCGACATCGTCCTGCTTGTCGATGCCCAGCCGGCGGGCTTCCTGCGACATCAGGCTGATGAGCACAACCTGATCGAGCAGCTGGCGGCGGCCGGCCGGGTTTTCAAAACGGCTGCGAATCTGTGGAGGCAGCATCGCGGTCCTTGCATCGAGGTCGGCCTGTGTAATGCTCTCAGTGCCGACCGTAACCAGCACCTTCGAATCAGCACCCTCAGCGCGCACCGCAGCCGGCAAAGCCGAGCACATTGCAATCATCATGCATCCGCACACCAGCGTATTCATTCTGCATTTCATAGTAAGCTCCTCGTTCATTATTCTCAACAGATACAATCAAACCATGCGCCGCCGCAATTATTCCCAGGCCTCGGCACACAGCATGCCATCACAGACCCTGCGCGTACCGCCCTCCAGATACACCCGACCGAATGGAGGGCGGGCCGATTCGGCGTCCACCTGGAGCTGTTCGCCGCCCCGGGTCTGCAGAACAGCCGGCAGCACAACCCTGCCCAGCGCTGCGGCAATCAGCGCGGAGGCAACCGATCCGGTGCCGCAGGCAAGCGTCTCGGCCTCGACACCGCGTTCGTACGTACGAATATGTAGCATATTGTCGCGGAGCTGTGAAACAAAATTTACATTGGTTCCCTTCGGTGCAAACCGCTCGTGATAGCGCACGGTGCGGCCCAGTGTTTCAACCGGAGCGTTTTCAAGATCATCGACAAACAGCAGCGCATGCGGCACCCCGGTGTTGAGGCAGTGCACTTCAAGCTCCCGGCCGTCGACCGCAAGCCTGATACTTTCAAAACCACCGGGCGCGGAAAGCCCGACACGCACCCGACTGCCCGCAACCTGCGCCCGGATTACACCGGCACGGGTTTCAAAAGCGAGATCGGGTCCGGCAATGCCCTTCTCAACGGCAAAGCGCGCGGCGCAGCGCGCGCCGTTACCGCACATCTCAGCCTCACTGCCGTCGGCATTGAAAAAACGCCAGGCAAAATCACACCGTGTAGACGGCTCGACGCAAATAAGGCCGTCAGCACCGAGCGAAACCATACGCCGGCATACCGCACGCACAAACGCAGGGTCTTTCACCATATCATAGGCGCCGGACATGTTGTTGATCAGGATAAAATCATTGCCGGTGCCGTTCATCTTGGTAAATGGAATTGCATGCATACGGATACTCTTTCTGACAGTCAGCCCAGACAGGCCGGTATTGTTTCGCAGCGCACCAGGTCTTCGAACGTCTCCCGGCGCCGGATGACATGCCAGTGCGATCCGTCAACCAGAACCTCGGCTGCGCGCAGGCGCGAATTATAGTTTGATGACATGCTGAACCCGTAGGCGCCCGCGCTCATCGCCGCCAGCAGATCGCCCTGGGCGGGCCGGGTAATCTCGCGGTCGCGCGCCAGAAAATCACCGGTCTCGCAGATCGGCCCCACGATATCGGCTCTGATGACAGGGCCGTCATGCTGCCTGACGGGTACAAGCGCGTGATGGGCTTCATAGAGGCTGGGGCGGATCAGGTCATTCATGGCCGCATCGACAATCACAAACTCTTTCAGCGCTGTCTGCTTGGTATAGAGCACCCGCGCAACCAGGCAGCCGGCGTTTCCGACCAGGCAGCGCCCCGGCTCAAGAATCAGGGTGCAGTCCAGGTCTGCCAGTTCACTGATGACCGCTGCAGCGTACTGATCTGGCTCCGGCGGCTCTTCGCGGTCATAGGTAATGCCGAGGCCGCCGCCCAGGTCAACAAAACGAAGGGCAATGCCCCGGCCGCGCAGGCGCTTCACAAAATCCTTGATGCGGCCGAGCGCATCAACGAACGGGCTCACCGTGGTGATCTGGGAGCCGATATGGCAGTCGATGCCCGCGACCTCGATCCAATCCATGGCCGCGGCGCGGGCGTATACGTCAAGGGCCTCATCAATGCTCACGCCGAACTTGTTTTTTTTCAATCCGGTTGAAATATAGGGATGCGTCCGGGGATCGACATCAGGGTTGACGCGCAGCGCAATGCGCGCCCGCGCTCCCTTTTCAGAAGCGACCCGGTTGATAAGCTCGAGCTCCTGGGCCGACTCAACATTGAACATCAGAATGCCTCTCGCAAGCGCGAGCTCGATCTCGGGCCGGGTTTTACCCACGCCGGAATACACAATTTTTTCAGGCGCTATGCCGGCCGCGAGCGCGCGCAGGATCTCACCTCCCGAGACAACATCAACACCGCTTCCCAGACGGCCGAACAGCCGCAGGATGGCAAGGTTTGAATTGGCCTTGACCGAATAGCAGGTCAGATGCCTGACCGCGGCGAACGCATTGTCAAAAACCGTGAAATGGCGCTCGAGCGTGGCGCGGCTGTACACGTACAGGGGCGTGCCTTCGCGTTCGGCAATCCGGGCGAGCGGTACTGATTCACAGTACAGCTCACTGTCGTGAAAAGAAAAATGATGCATGCTGCGGCTCCGGCTGTAGTCAGTAAACAGGTTCAATCGAGAATATAATGTATATACACGGTCTCGCTGAGCGGGCTCTCGTTGGCGCTCTTCGAATCATCGACCGCCGAGACCCCATATTCATAGCGCTGGCGCTTGACGGCCGTGGCATCGACCCACGAATTGTTCAGCAGAAGGTCGGCATTAAGCCGCTTGAATTCTCCCGCTCCGGCTGTCCGTCGATAGACATGATAGCCGGCAAAGCCCTTTTCGGATTTCGCCATCCATTTCAGCAGCACGCCTTCAGGCTGCGCGATGGCGGTAAGAAAGCGCGGGGAATCGGGCGGCGTGGTATCAAAGTAGGCAAGGCGGATTTCAGGCGCGCCGTCGCTTTCGATCATGCTCTGCTCAATCATGCGCACCGAGCGCACCGTGTAATAGTACACCGTGTCATAGGCGGGCGGTATATCCTCGTACTGCAGGGCCTCAACCGGGGCCGCATTCAGCGGCGCTGCAAACTCTTCCGTTTCCAGCCTGCGGTAGACGTTGTATCCTGCGATATCTTCAGCAACCCGTCCGTCAACAAGCGTGCTGACCGGCTGCCAGCTGAGTACGATCAGGCGGTTTCTGCGCTCGAGCGCAAAGCCCTGCGGTGAAAGGGGAGCGGCATCATAGTGCACGGCAACGGCTTCAGGCGCCGGACCGACCGCTCCGGATGCGTTGTAGGCATGCAGCCGGTACTCGTACACGGTGCCGGTTCTGACAGCGGTGTCGCGATACTGATA
>VGSH01000088.1 GCA_016875025.1 Deltaproteobacteria bacterium | reverse complement strand
TATCCGGTTCTTGTTCATCGGCTCGCAGCTTCGCTCCACGCTTCCTCCCCACGCTCGGTCGCCCTCACGCAGTTGCGCTTCACTTCGTTCGCTGTGATCAACTTACGGCGGGACTTACACCCGCAAGAGTGCGCCCATGCTGGGCGCACCATAAAAAATGGCGGGTTGGCACCCGCCCTACATGCTGTTCGTGGTGAGCCAGCTTTTCCGTTCGTGGTGAGCTTGTCGAACCATGAACGGGTTTGCCATGCGCCGTCTGATCCGTTCACCCTTCGACAGGCTCAGGGCGAACGGACGGTCTTTTATTGCAGGCTATCGTATTCAGAAAAATGCTCCAGAAGGCCCAAGCAGGCACAGGGGCCTGCCCCTACAAAATAAATGCCTGTGTCACTCACGTCCGGAGGTCATATATCTGCGCCTATTCCTCTTCCTTATATGCGTCCCAGTATGTGTCACCGGTGCGGTTGATAAGGCGGCGGATGTTGCCCAGCTTCGTTTTCATCTCATTGGTAACCAGGTCAACCTCTTCAAAATTAGTGATCACATGCGGGGTGAGCAAAAGGACCAACTCGATTTTGTCGTTCTTCGTCCCGGTTGTGCCGAACAAACGTCCGAGCAAAGGAATAGACGATAAAAACGGTACACCTGATTGTTTGTCCGAGCCCGAGTCAATGATCAGCCCACCGATTATGATCGTCTGGCCGTCCTGCACTACCAGGCTCGTCTCGGCCAGGCGATTGCTGATAACCGGAGAATCAACACCATAGTTAACGGTATCGTCTACCTTACTTACCTCCTGGCTGATGTCCATGGCCACCAGGCCGCGCTCATTGATGCGGGGTATCACGGACAGGATAACGCCGGTGGAACGATATTCAACCGAACGCGATGTCGTGTCATTCTCGTCTAGCTGTTGGGGTATGTACTCGCTGGTAATGATCGGTACCTCTTCGCCGACCTCGATGCGGGCCTCCCTGTTGTCAACGGCCAGAATATGCGGCGAAGAAAGGATATTGAGCTTGTTCTGGCTTGCCTGCGCCTGTAAAAAAACATCCAACTCGGTACCATCGAAAATATAAGCAAACCCAGGGGCTATTGTGTCGGCACCGGGAATCCCAGCCTCCCCACCGCCAAAAATACCAAGTCTTTCCTCGCCCTTATATCCACCGAGTGTTTGGTCTTCCCTGAACAACGACCATTCAACGCCGAACTGTGTATCGCCGGTCATCTTTACCTCGGCAATAAGAACCTCGATCAGTACCTGACGCGGAACCCTGTCAAGCTGGGCCATGGTGCGCTTGATGATCTCGTAGTCGCGCGGGATGGCCCTCACGATAATGGCATTGGTCGGTATGTCGACCACAATACTGACATCGCCTTCAAGCAGGGTCGAGGCCTCAGCCCCGCCCTGCGAGGACATACCCCTGCCGCCCATACTGCTGCGGTTGCGGCTGCTTCCGCTGCGGCTGCTGCCGCTGCCGAAGCTGCCGGAATCCTGCCCGCTGCGGCTGCTCATCGAACTCTGCCGCGATGAAAGGCCTCCCCGCGAGTTCTGCCCGCTGCGGTCGCGGGTTCCCCCCCGGGTGCGGCTCTGGAAGTCCTGCATATCGCGGCCCATGCCCATGCCACCGCCGCCGCCGCCGAGATAAACCTGGCCCAGCACATCGCCGATTTCCTCGGCCTTGCCGTTCTCGACAAAATAAATGAACACCTGCTCAGAGGCGTCTTTATCAACCGTGTCCAGGACTTGCAGCCATTTCTCAACGCGCTCAAAGGCAGCGGGAATTGAGCTGACCGCCAGAACGCCGCTGACCCGCTCGACCGGGATAAACTTCAGGCCCAGTCCTTTTTCCGGGGTGTTTTCAATACCGATCGCCAGGAAAATTTCCTCCAGTTCAGCGGCAACGTCGGCCGCATTGGCGTTTTCGACCTTGAAAAAACGGACATGATTATAGGCAAACAGATCGATATCAACCTCGTTGATCAGCCGCAGCATCTTGCGAATCGTGGCCGCGCGCTCGATAATCACAACGATATTCCCCTTGGGATACTCGAAGACATCGCCGCCCGGCCCAAGAAAGCGCTTAACGAGCGATTCGATCTCTTTGGCGCTGACATACTGCAGCGGCACGATCTGGATCATCGGCCGGTCATAGGACGGCAGGCGCGCGAGTTCGCGGCCGATGCTGAAATCAACGACCTGCTGTTTGGCCTCCTTGATCGGGATGATTTTATAAAAATCGCCGTATTCGACCATGGCGATGTTGTTCATCTCGAAAATGGTTTCCATGATCGGCAGCAGCCTGCTCTTGTCGATCTCGCCGGCCGTATGGATATTGACCCGCCCCTTGACACGCTGGTCTATAATAAAATTAACGCCCAGCGCGTCCGACAAAGCATTGACGACCTCATAGATATCGGCATTGTCGAAATTGAGCGCGATCATCTCTCCCGTGGCGGGAGGCACGGCAGGAACTGCCGGCGCAGCAGCCGGTTTGCGGGCCGGCGCCTCTTCGGTCCTGGAAGCCTGCGGCTGTACGGCCGCCGGCTGCGCTGCAGCGGGCTTCAGGTCCGGCGCGTCAGTGCCGCTGTGCGGCTGCTGCGTTTCAGGAGCGGTGGTCTCTTCAGAGAGCGCAGCTTGCCCGGCAGGCTGGATTTCAGCCACGGCCGGCGCAGGGGATGTTCGGATGCCGGCGCACCCGAACATAGCAAAGGCGGTAATGATCATTAATGTCAGTAGTCTCATCAGCGTCCCGTTCCCTCTCTTTTCATATATCCGGCGATTTTCATGGTAAGTGTAATTTCACGCGGCATGCGCCTGTTTTTCACCCTGATCTGCAGCTCCGGAATTGTCAGCAGCTTCCGGTTGCTTTCAATCAGCGAAATGAATTGTTTCAGCCTGGTCAGATCGGATTCAAAAATAACCTGTATCGGAACAGCGACAAAATCATCAATCGCTTCTGAATCCATGACCCGCACGGTCCGGATAGCCAGCTCGCTCTGGCGTGCGGCACCGTCAACGATTTTCTGAATATCAGCCGCTGCAAGCTGAATGGTCTGCCCGGTAAACAGCCGTTCATCAACCTGCCTGAGCCGCGCCTGGAGATCGCTGTCAGCCCCGGGGCTGGCCGCCGCTTCCTCAAGGGCGATAGTGTATTTGCGGATGAGCTTTATATTATCATCGATTTCCTGTTCGCGCAGGCTGATGCGATCAAAAAAAGGCATTATGACGAAGACCCACAGCAGTATCGCGGCGATGACGCCGCCGCCGATAATGATGCTGCGCCGGTTGCGGTCAGAGGCACTCATTGCGCGTCCTCCACGGGTGCCTGGATTTTCATCTCCAGCCGGAACTGCTCCTTCTGCAGGCGCTGGTCAGTGGTAATCGGGGAGGTAAAACGCACCTTTTCGAACAGGTCCGACTCTTCCAGCACGGGCAGCAGCTGCGAGGCTGAAAGCGCATAGCCTGAGAGCCTGACCTCGGAGCGATCGGCGCGGTAATTGAATTCCGTCAGCCAGGCGTCATCGGGAACTATCTCGGTCAGCTCGCGCAGCACCTTTAATTTTCCAACGTCACGGCTGGCGATACGCTGCGCCGATTCATAGAGTTTTTCCATGCGGGCAAACTCTTCACGCTGCTGCTCAAGAATTTTATACTCGCGGGAGAGTTTGCCAAGCTGCACGGAAGTCCGGGCCTGCTCAGCGGCGCGTGAGCTGTCCCAGCGCAGCGCCAGGGCTGCAACCAGGCACAGCAGCAGGCAGGCTGCAGCCGCCGCGAAAAGTTTGCGCTTGCTCTTTTTGCGGCGCGGACGCAGCTCCGGCGGAATCAGGTTGATATCCAGCGCCACCGGAGCAAGACCCTTGAGTGCAAGGGCGGCCGGCACGAGCAGCAGGGGCGCCATGGCCGTTAACGGCTCGCTGTGCGCACCGGACGGGTGCAGCGGCACATGCGCTGCGACGCTGAACAGAGCGCTCAGGTCAGACGGCACAGCCGCGGAAAAATCGCGGTCCAGCTCACGGCCGGAAAGGGTAAAACGAAAAGGGCGCTCCTCAACCTGTTCAAAAGGCAGATGCATGCAGGCCTGCTGCCCATGACGCAGCATGTCCCGGAGCTGAGCCTCATCTGGCTGGCGGCCGGTGCAGGAAAAAACCCGCGAAAAGTGCAGAACGCCGTCGGCCAGCACGTTGAGCTCATAGCGCTCGGCATCAAGGTATTCCACCGGTACGGTGATCGGAGGCGGTCCATCCGGTTCCTGGTCATCGGCATCGGCAAGAAGCATTTCAAGGCGCGGGAAACGGCGCGCAAGCGGAATAAGCGCTTTGCGTACGTACACATTCTGCGCAATCGCCGCTGCATCGAAGCCGGTCGCGGCCGCAGGGGCCGGAGCATACCCGTTAACCAGCGCGGTCGTGGTCAGCTCAATGCCCTGCAGGCGGATATTGAGCTTTTTAAAAAGCTCGATCAAAAAATCGATTTTTGCGCGCTGTACAATAACCAGCATCACATAGAGCTGGGCGCTTTCAGGCATGCGCCTCACCAGGTGGCAGTCGAAATACACGTCATCGGCGCCGAATGGTGAATGCCGGTCGATCTCATAGCCGATGGCAGTGCGCAGATCCTCTTCGGCTGCAAGCGGAAGATGCACATAGCTGATGAACGCATCCGAGCGAGGCAGGGCCGCAAAAATATTGGAGCGGGCGCCGCGGTGGTCGCTGAGAAAACGCTCAATGGTGTTCAGGATGACCGCTTCCTTCTCCTCGTCCCGGCAGTCCAGAAACGGCAAGATCCGGTAGCCGTCCAGAAAATAGCGTCTCACGCCATGGCGCGCGGCGACCATGAGCATTTCATTTTTTTTAAAAACAATGCCGATGCTTCGCATACTCTTTAAAGAAAGCTCCCTCACAAGCAGTCCACAGCCCCTGTCCGCCTGCGCGGCTGAATCAAGGCGCATTGTACAGTGCAATTGCAGCCATGGCTTCAGCCGTCCGTGCGCCAGTCGGAAATAATGCACTTCGAGTTCGACACAAGCAGGCTGCACCGGATGGTGCGGCTGATGCGCCCGTCGCGGGAAAACCCGCGGGACACAATAGTATAGGTATTCTGGGCGAACGGCCGCTGCACCTTGATCATGTTCTTCCACACTTCATAATTAGCGAACTGGGGAAGCCGGTCCGTCGGGCTCTCGAACAGACGCACCGCGCGCTCCGCAATGATCTCACGCGCGCTCTGGGAGTCCATGCCCGGCAGCAGCATGAGCTGCTCGTAAGATGCCGAGTTTATATTGACCTGAAATGATGTCGAGCTGGAGGTCACGGAAAAGACGTCGGCAAGCCCCAGCCGCGGCGCCATCAAGCCTGGGTCGCCGAAACCATCCTCGCCGTCGATGAGCTCATCATCAAAACCGCCGCCGGACATAAACTGTTCGAGCTCATCGGGGCTCAAGGCTATGCGTTCCTCCATGCGCCGTCCCTGCCCGTAAAAAATCCGCTCCGTCACCCCGCGCACCAGCAGGCAGTCTTCAATCACCGGCAGATCAGCGTTGCGGCAGGGGTACGGAGGATCAAGCGAAGCATAATAGTCCTCTTCAGCGCCGGACAGCCCGGTGACATTGCTGTCCTTGTCCCACCAGTCAATCAGCGAATCGGCAACCGTATCCAGTTCTTCGCCTTCAAGACCGACTTGCGAGCCCAGAAAAGCCTTCAGCCGTGTCGGATCTTTTTTCGACTGGTTCAGAAACGAATTGATATTGACCTTGTTGCTCTCATCAATAATGCTCACCTCACAGTAAAAATCGCCAAGTTCGAACCGGTAGGGCCCGCCTCCGGCAAGCCACAGCTGCAGTTCATCATAGACATCGTCGGCGTCATCAGGATTTTCGCCGCTCCCATCCATTCCTGCATCCCGTTCAGGTACAGCCCGGGTACTGCCGCGCGACGAGGCCGATACGCGCAGCAGCTCGATAATGGCACGGTTAACGCCGGCTTCGGCTGCATAATAGGCCTGGCTGCCCTCCTTGAAATTTACGGCCGTGGCCGTTTCCGTGCGCATGGTCCAGCTGAATTCCGCGCAGATAAACGCCAGGAACACGATTACCCATAAAACCAGCAGCAGGGCGATGCCGCGCTCGTCCGGGAGTCCTGATCTGTTTGTCCGCAGTATACCCATCACACGCCATCTCCCCGGAACATTCCCTGCACCTGCCGCAGCAGCCGGCCGCGGCCCGGCATCAAAAGGGCAAACTCATAACCGGCACAAGCAGCGCATGCTCGATCTCACGGCCGCGGATATCCTCGAACAGCAGCACGATCTCAACCATCAGGGGCAGGTCGTGCCCGTCGCCGCTGCGGGGATCCCACTGCTCCACCCACACGCCGCTATCATCGTCGCTGTCGCGCTTGAGATAGCGCAGGGTCATTTTTTTTACCCAGCCGGACACGAGCCCTGCATGCTCATCGCTGCGCAGGTTTATATCGCGCATTTCCTCATAGTTTGTGAACAGCGCCGGTGCCTCTCCGATCATGAGCCCCATCTCATCATCAACCCAGAACTCGATCACCGACAAACCGCCGATCCTGTTGCGCAGGGTCGCACTTGAAACGAACACCAGCGATTCAGACGTGCCGAAAAACGCTGAAAATTCGGTGTGCGTATCCAGCTCGCCGGGAGTAATTTTATACGCATACGTGCCGCTGATTTCCCGGAACATCAGCTCGGTTACCGCGCGCATGCTCTGGTAAAAAACGATATCGCGCTCGCCGCCCCGCCAGGCGCTGATCCCGGCCTGAAACGAGCTGAAAACAACACCGACGACCATGGCAAAAATGGCAATCGCCAGCATGAGCTCGACCAGCGTGAATCCCCTGCTGCGCAAGGTTTGCCCGGCATGCGCGCCGCTCAGACCGCGGACCGCCACAGCCGCGCCCGCAGAAGCGCCGGCAAGGCTATCTGCGGCCGCGCGGACATGCGCTGAGCGAAAATCCGGACTATTCCGAGCTGAAACCGGAGCCATCGCCCGCCTGCCCCCACTCGCGCTTACGCACGGTTCTGAGCGTTTCGAGTTCAACCTGCCGCGCCCTGCTGCCGTAGCGCCAGGTCACAAGTGCCGACAGGTGATAGGTCTCATAGCGCATTCCTTCGAAGACCGACTGGTCTTCAACCTCGTCATAGCCGTAGAGCTGAACACGTGTTTCCCATTCAAATCCATCGTCAAAGCTGCCGCCTGCTGATGACTCGCCAAGCCGCGGCATCGTCTTGAGCTCTTCGAGTTTCTCACGCGCATGCATGACAGCCCGGGTGGAGTCATAGGAGGCTGAACCGGCCCGGCTCGCAAGGGCGAACTGGTACAGAATCGCCCCGAGGGACAGACCCAGAATCATAATAGCCACGAGTACTTCCAGCAGGGTAAAACCCTGCTGACCGGCGCGGATACGGGGACTACCCATTGTCCTGCTCCTCATGTACACGCACAGAGCCTGCGATGGTGTCTACGGTTATAAAAAAACGACGCCCGCGCTCATCGGCAATCGTCACGACGGCGCCGGGGCTCATGCCGCTTGGGTAAAAGGTCAGCATCATCGCCACATCATCACCGAACCCGGCACTGTCGATATCGGCGATGACCACGTTTTCAAAGAACACACCATCGGGCAGCGCGTATTCCCTCATTTCCGGCTCAGAGGGCGCAGCGCCGGCAGCGGCGCCGTCAAAGCCTTCAGGCAGCGGCTCATCCAGGCCGGCCGGACCGGCATCAAAATCACCGGCAGAAGACTGACGACCGTGCATCTCCTCAGGGCTGCCCTGCCGCATAATCACCCGCCTGCTGCCGTTGTCGAAAATAACATGATAGCGGCTGCCGCTGTTAACCGCTTTGCTGCGCGCATAGCGCAGCATGGCCGCCGTCTGCAGCGCGGCTGTCCTGATGCCCAGCCCCGTCAGGCCGCCTGTGACCCGCGGACCTGCAAAGGCGATAACGATGCTCATGATCACCAGCACGATCATGATCTCGATCAGGGTAAACCCCTGCGCCGCAGCAGCTGCGGTATGGGCCCCAGAAGGTTTATTCACCGGCATCGGGTGCATTAAGGCTGGCCCAACTCATGATATCCCTGTTTTCACCGTCGCCGCCCTCTGTTTTGTCGGCCCCGTAGGAGACAATATCGTAGTCCCGGCCGCCTTCTCCAGGCGCGCTGTACTGATAGGGATTGTCCCAGGGATCAAGCGGAATCTGATTTTTTTTCAGGTAGGGCCCGTCCCATTTCGCGCCCTCGCCCGGATTGGCGATCAGTTCCTCGAGGCTGGCCGGGAAGCGGCCCATATCAAGCCGGAACGTGTCGCAGGCCGTTGCCAGCATCTCGATCTGGGCCTGGGCGGTTCCCTGCTTAGCACCCCCGATTCTGCCGATAAGCCGGGGGGCGACCAGCCCGGCCAGCAGCCCCAGAATCACAATAACGATCATCAGTTCAATCAGCGTGAAGCCGCGCTGAGCATCAATGTGTGGTTGCTGTCTGTCCATTATCATCTCCTTGCTGATAGGAAAAATTGTATGCACACCCCATGCCGGCTGCTGCAACCGGTTTCATATACCGACGTCATTCATGCTGACGATCGCCAGAATAATCGGCACGATAACAGCAATAACGATCACGGCCATGGTCACAATCAGGGCCGGCTCCAGAAACGAAACAAAGCGCTTGACCGCGTTATGGACTTCACTGTCATAGGTGTCGGCGACCTTCATGAGCATTTCCTCCATGCGCCCGGTCTCCTCGCCTACCCGCAGCATATGCACGCACAGCGGCGGAAATACGCCGTCGGCGCGCATGGGCGCCGAGACGCCTTTGCCTTCCTTGACCTCCTTATGAATGCGCGTGATCGAAGCGGCGACCACAATATTGCCGACAATATCCTTCACAATCGCAAGCGCCTGCAGTATGGGTACGCCGCTGTTGATAAGTGTGCCGAGCGTGCGCGCAAAACGCGCGACCTCGACTTTCAAAATCAAATCGCCGATTATGGCGATACGCAGCAGGGTGCTGTCCAGCCTGCGCCGCCCCGCTTCCGTGGCGCTGTATTTTTTGTACCAGTAATACAGGCCGAGCACGCTCAACAGCACCAGCCACCAGTAGCCGGTAATCACGTTGCTGACGTAGAGCAGCAGCTGGGTCGAGGCCGGCAGCTTCTGGTCGAGCGTTTCAAAGATTTCCACGAATTCCGGAATAATGAACACGATCAGCCCCGCCACCACCAGCCCCATAACGACAATGAGCACCGCCGGATAGATAATCGCATTGGTGACCGTGCTTTTAAGATTCTGCGAGCGCTCAAGAAAATCCGTCAGGCGTTCAAAAACGATATCCAGCGCGCCGCCGGCCTCTCCGGCCTTGATCATGCTGACATAGAGCTTATTGAACACGGCCGGGTGCTTCGCGAACGCATCCGAGAGGGACCTGCCGCCGCGCACATCCCTGAGCACGTCCTCGGCAACTTTTTTTAACCGGTCGTGATCGGTTACCTCGGCGATGATTGAAAGGCTGCGATCAAGAGGCAGTCCGGCCCTGATAAGGGTCGAGAGCTCCTGGGTAAAGGCAAGCAGCGCCTTGCCTGAAACGCCTCCAAACGGGTTGAGGAGTTTCAGGTCAAGGTTTATGTTCAGCCATGACGATACCGAGCTGCGCCTGCTTCCGGGCGTGTCGATACGGATGGGGATATAGCCCATTTTCCGCAGCTGCACGACAACCGCGGCCTGGTCAGGCGCCTGCGTAGAGCCCTGCACCACCTTGCCGGCGCGGTCGCTTGCCTTGTAAAAAAACTCCGCCATGGTGTTCTCTGCGTCCTGTGCGCGCTGCTGCGCCGCGCGGCTGTTATTCGACCTGCGTGACGCGAATGACCTCGGAACCGGTGGTCACCTGCTCCAGAACTTTGTTCCAGCCGGCCTCGCGCAGGGTCTGCATGCCCTGGGCGCGAGCCTGATCCTTGAGCGCCCGGCTGTCGGACTGCGCTAAAACAAGCTGCCTGATTTCATCGGTGACCATCATCAGTTCATAGATGCCGGAGCGCCCGCGAAATCCCGTATTTGCGCAGTGCTCGCAGCCCCGGCCGCGCGCAAGCCTGATCGCGCCGCGCGCGAAGGGCGAAACCGGCAGCTCCGGCAGGGTCTCGGGATTGGCATCATATTCTTCGCGGCACTGGCTGCAGATCACGCGCACCAGGCGCTGGGCCAGAATGCCCTGCAGGCTTGATGAGACCAGATAGTGTTCCATGCCCATTTCAAGCAAACGGGTAATCGCTCCGGGCGCGTCATTGGTGTGCAGTGTACTGAACACCAGATGGCCGGTGAGCGCAGCGTGAATGGCGATCTCGGCGGTTTCGGCGTCGCGGATTTCACCGATCATGACCACGTCCGGATCCTGGCGCAGAATCGAGCGCAGGGTATTGGCGAACGTCAGCCCGATGGAAGGCTTCACGTGGATCTGGTTTACGCCGTGCAGCTGGTATTCGACCGGGTCCTCAACCGTGATTATTTTCTTATCGGGCGAATTGATCTGATTAAGCGCGCTGTAAAGCGTGGTCGTTTTGCCGCTGCCGGTCGGTCCCGTTACGAGCATGATACCGTAGGGCCGGCTGATGAGATCCTCGAACTTGCTCAGGTTGTCGGAGGGAAATCCCAGGCTGTGCAGATCAAAGGTTATGCTCTCGCTGTCGAGAATACGCATGACAACGCTTTCGCCGAACAGGGTCGGCAGGGTGGAAACACGGAAATCGATTTCCTTGCCCAGCACGCGCAGCTTGATGCGGCCGTCCTGCGGCAGCCTGCGCTCGGCAATGTTGAGCTTGGACATTATTTTGATGCGGGAAATAATGGCGGCCTGCAGATTCTTCGGAGGCGATTCCATGTCGTGCAGAACACCGTCGATGCGGTAGCGGATAAGAAATGATTTTTCAAACGGCTCAAGATGAATATCGCTGGCCTGCAACTCGATGGCGCGCGATATAATCAGATTGACCAGGCGGATAACCGGCGCCTCCGAGGCAAGATCCTTGAGATGGTCGACATTGTCTTCATCGCCGAGATCACCGTCTCCGTCCCGGCCGATATTTTCAATGATGCGGTCCATGGAACTGACTTCGCTGCTGAACAGCGTGCCGATCGCCTGCGCTATCTCCTCGCCCCTGGCAAGGCAGGCCTCGGTCCGGTACCCGGTTGCCTGCTCAACCGCCTCGAGCGCGGCATTGTTAAAGGGATTGTTGGTTGCCACGACCAGGGTTGAGCCCTTGAGCTCCAGCGGAACCAGGCGGGCTTCGCGCATGAAGTGTTCGGAAATCTTCTCAATATAGAGATTGCTGCCCTGATAGTGTTTGAGTGAAACCAGCGGAAGGTCGAAATATCTGCCCAGGATTTTAAGCAGATCCTCTTCGGCAATGAAGCCCAGATCAATGAGGCGCTGACAGGCTGAGACGGAATCCAGCCCCGGCTCCTTCATGACCGTTTTGATTGTATCCGGGGCGATTTTGCCGGAAGCCAGCAATACGCCTGCCAGCGAATGTTCCTGCAGGGCCATACGGCATGTGCTTTCGTTTGATTCCCATCCGGCAGGCGCGGGAGCACCCTGCGCTCGGCCATGCGGGTGTGAATGAATGCGTTACTCTACTCAACTCTATACCAGGACAGCCGGCCCCGTCAAGCCATCGATTGCATAACCCTTTAATTTTGCGTTTCTTTTACATTAATTTCAACGTCACACCGGCCTGCAGCGCGTCCGCAGGGCTCATGCTGTTCAGCCGCCGCAGCTCCGCCACGGTCGTATTATAGCGCGCTGCCAGTTCCGAGAGCGTTTCACCGCGCTGCACTACATGATAGGACGGACGCTCGGATGCTCCGGCCGGCGGCTCCTTCGCCGCAGCAGGTTCAGGCGTACCGCCGCCCGGCAGCTTCAGCTTGCGCCCCTTCTGCAATGCGGCCGCAGGGCTCATGTTATTCAACCGCCGCAGCTCGGCAACGCTCGTATTGTAGCGCACCGCCAGACCTGAGAGCGTATCGCCTGCCTGCACGACATGATAGGACGGACGCTCCGCGTGAGCAGGCGACGGCGCAGCAACAACCGGCTTGTGTGGATCAGCTCCGCCGGGCAGCTTCAGCTTGCGCCCCTTCTGCAATGCGGCCGCAGGGCTCATGTTATTCAACCGCCGCAGCTCGGCAATGCTCGTATTGTAGCGCACCGCCAGGCCTGAGAGCGTATCGCCTGCCTGCACAACATGATAGGACGGACGCTCCGATAGCGCAGGCGACGGCGCAGCAACAACCGGCTTGTGTGGATCAGCTCCGCC
Organism: Deltaproteobacteria bacterium; assembly: GCA_016875025.1. GTDB lineage: Bacteria > Desulfobacterota > WTBG01 > CAIYCZ01 > CAIRTM01 > CAIRTM01. The sequence goes on along the minus strand of VGSH01000088.1, from coordinate 103 downwards.
GGGCAGCTTCAGCTTACGCCCCTTCTGCAATGCGGCCGCAGGGCGCATGTTGTTCAACCGCCGCAGCTCGGCAACGCTCGTATTGTAGCGCACTGCCAGGCCT
>VGSH01000087.1 GCA_016875025.1 Deltaproteobacteria bacterium | reverse complement strand
AGGCGCCCTTTTTCAGATAACGATCGAAGGCTTCGCGCACTGTACGGACACAACCCTGACGCACCATAACCTTGGCGAAATGCGGCCGGCCAACCTGGCCGGTTTCAGCCTCCTGCTCGACCTGCTCAAGTGTTATGGCGACACCCAGCTCGCGCAGCCGTTCAATAATCCGCGGATTGCGCTCATTGCGCGCCTGCTGCAACACGGCAATGCGATCACGCAGGCACTGATCATCATGGCGGATATAGTAGCCGAGCACATGCAGTGTGCCCAGGTGATGTTCAGCGCTGATTTCAATGCCCGGCACCACTTCAATGCCTGCATCAATGCCGGCTGCAAGCGCTTCGGCAACACCCTCAACCGTATCATGATCGGTAATGGCGAGCGCGCTCAGGTTACGGCTGCGGGCATGGCGCACGGTCTCGGCCGGACTCAGCGTGCCGTCGGAGGCGTTGGTGTGTACGTGCAGATCTATCATGATGTACCGCCGGCCCCCGCAGCTTCGAGCGCAGCAGAGGCAGCCCGCATCACGGATTCATAATCAGCGTCTGTATTGATGCTTCTGAAGGGCTCGGCTGAGTCAGTACGCAGCACCTTAACCCGCAGAGACGGAAACAAATCAATGATACGGTAGTCGCCATGGGCAATCAGCTCTTCCAGAGCCGGCAGGCAGGTCCGCCGATACAGGGCGCACAGAGGCTCAAACTGCCTGTGCTTGAAAATAACGATGTCATATCCGGGAAGAGCGGCCAGCAATCTCTCAAAAAACGTCCGATTAATCAAGGGTATATCGCAGGATACGACCAGCACATATTCCGTGCCGCAGTGCGTCAGGGCGGCATGAATGCCTGAGAGCGGACCGCCGCCGGGAAGCATATCGGGCCGGCAGGGATAGCACAGATGCGTATATTCATCCGGGCTGTTGGTAATAAGCGTAAGATCGCTGACGCAGGCGCGCACCTCGTCAATAACCTTCTCGATGACTGTTGTCCCGTTCAGTGGCAGCAACGCTTTATTGCGACCAAGACGGCTCGAACGGCCGCCCGCAAGCACTGCCCCTGAAACAAGCGGGGCCACGAAGCTGCGGCGGATATGCTCAGCCATACGTGAGGCATCCGGGCTCAACAGGCCGAAGCCGGCATAGTCCTCACCCCGGATTTCAAGTACCACGCCCGGCCGGCTCCCGCAGGAGTCGACATCCGCCAGCAGAACGTGGCAGTTCGAGAAAAAATCGCCATCGCAGCTTCCCGGTTCCTTCAGGGCAGGCGCAAGCGCCACCGTGCCGGCGTGCATATCAATATGCGCCGAAGCGCCGGCCGCGACGTAGGCATCATCGCGCACTGCCGCTCCGGAACCGCGGTGCCGCAGCACGCCGACGCGCATACCGCGCTGCGCCAGAGCCTGCACCAGCACGAGCAGCATGCGCTTTTTGCCGTCACCCTGTGGTCCGCTGCAGTCAATTGTAACAGGAACTCGATGCATAACCGGGCAATACCCTCAAAAAAACGTGCCGATCAGTCACCTGACACACACGCTGTCGCATGAACAGTGCGCGTGTTTGTTCATGCACACGACATCGCCAGGCGCTCACCGATTGCAAAGGCCAGGGCAAGATCTGCCGCCTTTTCCCGGACCTGGGCGCGCTGCAGATTGCCGGTGCTGAGCATTTCCCCGACCTTCTGGAGATGAAAATCGCGAATATTCGCGTCAAGCACCATCAGCGCCAGCGCCGATGATGAGGGCGAAAAATCGCCCTGGCTCACGATACTGACCGCTTTTTTCCCTTTAATCAAAGGCCGCGCTTCAGCATGTATGATAGTTCCCTGCGCATCGCGTTCGACGTGCATTTTTAAAAGCGGCATCATGCGCGCGAACAGATTGGTCATTGCCGCTGAGATAGTACGGCCGTGATTGGGACTGGCAAAGATAAAAGCATCGGCCTGCTGCATGCGCTCAAGGATCGAGGCCATATCATCGCGCAGGGGGCAGTCTTTTTCTCCCTGGAATACCGTATGCGCTCCGCAGGCGTTGCAGTACTTAATGTCCAGATCGTAGATATGGATCTTCTCGGACTCAACTGCCGCCTTGCTGGCGGCACCGGCGATCACATGGTCAACCAGAATGTCCGTATTCGACCCCTTGCGGGGGCTGCCGACAAACGCCATGAGTTTCATACTGTATCCTCCGTCTAAAAAACCGGGCGGTCAGTCCGCGGCCGGGCATTTTTTAATTTTACCTGTTGGAGGAGCATTATACAAGGATTAGTCTCCGCCTACAACTCAAAGCGGCTACAATTTCGCACACCTTCATGCGGAGTCTCCCGGATGTTCTACAAAAAACCAGGGGGGTAAAATCAGGGTGCGGGCATAAAAAAAGTTTGCAGGTTCCGCAAAACCGGCAAACTCATCCGGGCAGGTGGAGGCGGCGACCGGATTCGAACCGGTGAATAAAGGTTTTGCAGACCTCTGCCTTACCACTTGGCTACGCCGCCAAAAAAAATGGAGCGGGAAACGGGATTTGAACCCGCGACTCCGACCTTGGCAAGGTCGTACTCTACCACTGAGTTATTCCCGCTCAGCAACCAGCAAATTATAGCTATCCCATCGGCTTTGTCAACAAATAAATACGAAAAACCGCTTTCATTGAGCTGCGCTGCAGGCATTCCCTGCACGAAACGCTACCGCCCGCAGGGGGTTTCATTTACAAGCTGAACGACCGGGTAATCCTCAAAATAGTCGATAATATTCAAACAGGCGTAGGCCTGCTCAAGCCGTACCACGCTGTTTAAGTCAAGGCCAAGGGCATCGCACAGGATCACCCGGTTCAAGCCTCCGTGGGCGACCAGCAGAACAGTTTTGCCGGCATGTTCGCGCAGAAGCTCTTGCAGGCGCGGCAGGGCCCGCTCACGCACATCAGCGAAACTCTCACCGCCCGCGACCCGGAACGATGCAATGCAGCGAGTGCGTTCGCTGAATTCCGCCGGAAACCGTTCCAGAATTTCGGCAAGCGTCATGCCCTCCCAGTGACCGATATCGATTTCGCGGAATTCCGGACATGCAACCGGCGCAAGGCCTCGCGTACCAATGAGCAGCTGCGCTGATTCAACTGTGCGGCCCAGATCGCTGCAATAGGCCGCATCGATCGGCACCTCTTTCAGCCGGTCGGCAAGCGCCCGTATCTGGGCACGGCCCTCGTCACTCAACGCAATGTCCCGGTGGCCGACATAGCGCCACTCCGGTGAAGTTACCAGCGCGCCGTGACGCACCAGATACAGCCGCGTGCGCGGCACATCGCACGCATCCTTGCGGAGGGCGGCTCCAGCGGCTGCCCTCAGGGCTGCCGGTAGAGTATACACTTCATCAGATTGCATAGAGCAGCCGCCGCAAAAAGGTGCGGCTCAGAGGTTGTAGGCGTCGTGCAGGAGCCTGACCAAAGCGATGTTGTCGGAATGCCCGGTCATATTGGCCGTAATTTTCGCCCTGAGGGGACGACCGAGCAGATAGAGATCTCCCACCATATCCATAATCTTATGCCGCACGAACTCATCCGGGAAGCGCAGGTCCGTGTTAACGATTTTCTCATCATCAATCAGGATAAAATTATTAAGCCGGCCCCCGCTTGCCAGGCCGCGTTCATTGAGCGCCTCGATATCCTTCAAAAAACCAAAGGTGCGTGCCGGGGCAATCTCGCGTTTGAAATCCTCGGCATCCGACATGACAAATGTGTATTCCTGACGGCCGACCGGCCGCGGATAATTCAAAGTATAGTGAACCGAAAACACATCGGCAGGCTCAACCGTCAGGAATTTTTTGGTGCGATCGGACTCGCCCAGGCTGTGACGCCTGTCGACAATGATTTCATCCAGGGGCTCCTCCTGCTCTTCAAGCCCGGCGTCCTCGACCATCTGGCAGAAATCAAGGGCCGATCCGTCCATGATGGGAACCTCGTTATTGATCTTGATCATCAGGTTCGAAATCCGGTAGGCATGCAGGACCGCCAGGAGATGCTCAATGGTGCGGGCCGCCGCCCCGTTAACCTGCAGGCTGGTTGCATAGTCGGTCGACACGACATGGTGTATATTAGCGCGTATCGTTTCACCGCTTGATATATTGCCGAACACTATCCCGCTGCCCGGGGGCAGCGGCGTCAAGATAAGCCCGGTCTTGTCGCCGGAGTGCAGCCCGCGGCCGCTCAGCACCATGCTTCGCTTGAGCGTGCGCTGCATGCGGCGCTGCGTCCGGTTCTCACGGGTCAGGATGATATTGTACTCGCCGACATACTTCTTGAGCTGCTTTTCACTGACACCGATTCGCGCTGCCGTGCGCTTGATATCACGGTCATTGCGGCGCAGATGGTACAGCAAAAAATTCTTGCGCCAGGCATCCTCGGCCTCATGCATGGTCGCATAGCGCTCGTGGGAACGCGAAACGTTGTACTGCATGTCGTCGCGTACCGACAGGGGGATATCATGCGCTGAAACGGTCTTGGTATGAAGCGAAACCACGATCTTCTCAATGAGGTTTTTCAGTTCCTTGACATTGGCGGGCCAGTCATAGTTCATGAGCATTTCAAAAGCTTCATCGTCGAAGCTCTTTTCCCGCACGCCGTACTCGCGGCAAAAAACGTTCATAAAATGCTTGAGCAGCAGCGGAATATCGCCCCGGCGCTTGCGAAGCGGCGGCAGGCTGATGCGCTCCGGGAAGCAGTCCGCGAAACCGGCCGAAAGCTTGCCGTCCGCGCGCGCCTCATCAGGCTCAAGCGCTGATGAGGCAACGACGCGAAGCTGCGGGTCCGCCTGACGTTTGCGCAAAAACTCGGCGATGCGGTCCTGCAAAGTGATGTCAAGAGCTTCAACCGAGGCAAGGTACACGACTGCCCGGCCAGGCTGCGTCAGCAGCCCTGCCTTGCCGGAGCTGTCGCCGAACAGCTCCAGGGAAGCCTCGGCGCAATCGTACAGGGGGCAGTTGAGCCGGTGAAACGAAGCGAAGCGGCCGCTTTTCTCGGCGCCCCGCAGCATCCGGGCTGCGATTTCCTTGCCGGTGCCTACCTCGCCGCTCAAAAACACATGCGCTTTTGTTCCAACGATCTTTTCAATGCGCCTGCGGATGTCGATAATCTCCGGCGCCTCTCCGGTCAGCCTGCTGCGCTCACGCGCTGCGTCGTGCTCTTCTACTGTCGAGACAGCCTGTGCCTGGGCCGCGGCCTGCCACTTTTCGGTAATGCGCCTGACGGTATTGAGCACCACGTCGAGCGAAAAGGGCTTTTCGAGAAAATCAAACGCCCCCTGTTTCACGGCCTGCACGGCCGTGTTGACCGTGCCGTGGCCGGTCATCATGACCACCTCGATCCCGGAGTTGAAATCCTTGATTGATTTCAGGGTTTCCATGCCGTCCATACCGGGCAGCCATATGTCCAGAAATACGATATCAACCGGCTGCGACTTGATGATGCGCATGGCCTGCGCCCCGTCGGATGCGCTCAGCAGCGTGTAGCCTTCGTCTTCAAGGCTGCCGGCAAGCGAAGTGATAATATTCTGCTCATCGTCTACAAGGAGAATGACCGGTGTTTTCATGCCGAAGATACCTTTCCAATGCTGACGGGCTGATTCACAGGCAGTTCGATCACAAAGCAGGTCCCGCGGGGATGATTGTCACGGACCCGGATGTAACCGCCGTGGTCGGCGATGATCGTGCTGACAATCGCCAGGCCCAGCCCGGTGCTGTCTTTTTTCGTGGAAAAATAGGGATCAAATATTTTAGGCTTCAGCTCGGGCGGGACACCGCAGCCGTTATCGGCCACCTCGACCGTCACCATCTTCAGTCTGGTTTTATATTCCGTGCGAAGCACGATGCGGCCGTCATTTTCCAATGAGCTGACAGCGTTGTCAAGCAGATTAATCAGCACGCGCTTGATCTGAGCCCGGTCAAGGCTGAGCCGGCCCACACCCCGGCCGGGCTCGAAGACAAAGCTGATATCTTTGCGGGCCTCGCGGTACAGCGTCAGCGTCTCCTCGATGATTTCATGAATATCATTGGCCCGGGGCTGCGTGGCCGGCATTTTCGCAAAGCTCGAAAATTCATTCACCAGTTTCTTGAGGTCGTCAACCTGCGCGACAATCGTGCCGAGGCAGTCTTCAAAAACGCCCTGCTCACGGCTGATCTGGGGTAAGAACTTCTTCAAAATACGCTGGGCGTTCAGCTTAATGGGCGTAAGGGGGTTTTTAATCTCATGCGCAATACGGCGCGCGACCTCACGCCAGGCATAAGCGCGCTGAGCCTGCTGGATCTGGGTCAGGTCCTCACCAATTACCACGAGCCCCATGTAGTTGCCCTCATTATCAAACAGCATATTTGAGCGCACATACACGTAGGCTGTCCGCTGCGCGAAGCTGAGCGTTATCTGGCGCTCGACCGCACCGAGATTGAAACGCGTAACCTCGTCAATCAACAGCTTCAGGGGCCGCAGTTCATCGGAGGCGAACACCTCGGCGTAGGGATGCCTGAGGGCTGAATCCAGCGGAAGGCCGAACATGGCCTGGGCCGAAATATTAAAATTGGTAATACAGCCATCCCGGTCAATGGAAATGACCACGGCTGCAACATTCTCCAGCAGCGTCTCCATATAGATCCGGCGGTGATCAAGCTCGGTGACCATGTCGCGCAGATGGCGCGTTGTCTGCTCGACCTGCTCATGGCTCACGCGCAGGTCACGGGTCATCTTGTTAAAGGAATCGACCAGAACGCCGATTTCATCATCCGCAGCCGGCTCGATCTCAAAATCAAGGTTGCCCTGGGCGATCTGTTCGGTGGCGCTGGCAAGCGAGCTGATCGGCACCGCGATGACTTTTGAGAGATGAAAGCCGAACCATGTCGCCGAGAATATAATCAGAAGGGTCACAACGGAGAGCAGCAAAACATACAGATACTTGATCGGATTTTTGTAAAGCTTGAGCTGCTTGTAGTCCTGAAACGCCCTGGCAATGCTGTCCATCTTCGAAACAAGGCTGCGGGGCACGTAATAATTGACCACAATCACGCCCACGACATCCTTGCGCGACCAGCTCGAGAACACCGGCACGACGCCGCGGATAATATCGCTTTCGCCCGCCGGCTGGATGCGGATGATTTCCCTGCCGTCAAGGGCCTGCTGCACGAGAGATGACTCGGCGCTGATAAAACTTGAATCCGGCACCTGCGGATTCATGGCCTTGACCAGTTCCTCCTTCTGTGAGGAATACACCTCGACCACGCCAAGATTGTACTCGGACTGCTTTTCATGGATAAAATCACTCAATATATCGAGATTCATCTGGGAGAGCAGCTTATTGTCGGTTATATGGCGGGAGAGCTGCTTGGCGTAATAGAGCGCATTGGAGGAGGCGTTATTGTAATAGGCCTCGGTGACGCTGAAGGCCTCCTCAAGGGTTGTTTCAACCTTGAAACTGAACCAGTTCTCGATTGTATTGGTGATGAATCCGATCGAGACCCAGAACAAAAGCAGCGTCGGCACCAGCGACAGCCCGACAAAGGCGATAACGAGTTTAGTCCTCAGCTTTGAACCCAGAATGCCGCGGCGCCGCTCAAATATCAGCTTGACCACATTGCGCACGACCAGGTAAATCAGCAGCAGCAGCAGGATGGCGTTTACGTTGATCAGCAGAAACACCATCAGATTCTGCGGCACCAGAGCCTCGCCGCGGCTGCCTGTCACGTACAGCAGAAGCGACGTCAGGGCGACAACCAGCAGGATAATGCAAATAATAGCCGTGCGCTCACGCCGGCGGCGCTGTTTCTCCTGCTTCTGTAATCCGTTGGTGCTCGTTTCCATGGCGCATGTCACCTCTGTGATACCCTGCCGCGGTTCAAGGCGCTCTCTCACGGTTCGGTAAGGCTATTGTACTATGACTGCCGCAGCTATTCAAACGCAATTTCACATCAGATGTGCCCAAAATAAATTATTGGATCGCTGCTGAAGGCCCTCTGGCCGGGGCCGTGCCGTCCCATCCGGCAAAGAAGGCCTCATTTCATGTTCGGCCCGTGTGCGGCAATATTTCAAACGGGCCAGGCACGCCCCCGCGATTGTTGTCTACAGCAGTGCGCCCGGGCCGTGTATACAATGAATTTTACAGGACGTGCCGTTGCATCGGCAGTGCAAAAACTTCCGGATGGGACGGCACGGCCCCGGCCGGAGGGCCTGTTCTAAATTATTTTGGACACTACTGATTTCACATCTTCCTTGACAGTGCTTTGTTTTTTGTGTAGCTTTTCCCCTCATACCAAAACATCTTCCCGGACAGACGGAAGGAACCCTCCATGAGCCGTAGCGATATCCCCTCAAGCCTTACCTTCGACGATGTGCTGCTGATTCCGCAGCATTCTGAAATTCTGCCTAATGAGACCGAGCTGCACACGCGGCTGACGCGCGAAATAAGCCTCAACATCCCGCTTCTGAGCGCAGCCATGGATACGGTCACCGAAGCGCAGACCGCCATAACCATGGCCCAGGAGGGCGGTATCGGCATCATCCACAAAAACCTCCCCGCAGCGGACCAGGCCCGCGAAGTCGCAGCCGTCAAGAAGTCCGAAAGCGGCATGGTTGTCAACCCCATCACCGTTGACCCTGACCAGAAAATACATCACGCCCTTGAACTGATGAAAAAGCACCAGATATCAGGTTTCCCTGTTGTCAAGGACGGCAAGCTGGTCGGCATTCTCACCAACCGGGATCTGCGTTTTGAAACCGACTATGCCCAGAGCATCGGCGCGGTAATGACTAAAGACAACCTCATTACCGTAGCTCCCGGCACCACGCTTGAGCAGGCCAAAAAAGTTCTGCACAAAAACCGGATAGAAAAACTGCTGGTGGTTGACGAGCACAACAACCTCACCGGCCTTATCACGGTCAAGGATATAGAAAAGGCAGTTAAATACCCGCATGCCTGCAAGGACGGCCACGGCCGTTTGCGGGTCGGGGCCGCGATCAGCCCGGGCATTGACCGCGAAGCGCGCACTGAGGCAATTGTTGCCGCCGGTGTCGACGTCATCGTCATCGACACGGCTCACGCGCATTCACGCTCAGTGCTTGAAACAATCCGTGATACCAAGAAAAAATACCCGGGTTGCCAGATTATCGCCGGCAACCTGGCAACCGCCGAAGCGGCCCGGGCCGTCATTGAAGCCGGTGCTGATGCAATCAAGGTGGGTATCGGTCCCGGTTCCATCTGCACCACCCGCATCGTGGCAGGCGTAGGCGTTCCTCAAATCACTGCTATCATGGAGTGCCGCACTGTAGCTGATGCTGAAGGCGTGCCCCTGATCGCCGACGGCGGCATCAAATATTCCGGCGACATCACCAAGGCACTTGCGGCCGGCGCTCACTGTGTCATGATCGGCAACCTGTTTGCAGGTACGGATGAAAGCCCCGGCGAGACCATTCTCTACCAGGGCCGCACCTATAAAGTCTACCGCGGCATGGGCTCACTGGGCGCGATGAAAGACGGCAGCCGCGACCGCTACTTCCAGGGCGGGGTCAGCGACGATGCCAAACTGGTACCCGAAGGCATCGAAGGCCGCATTCCTTACCGCGGCAACCTGTCAGCCAACATTTTTCAGCTGATCGGCGGGCTGCGCTCAGGCATGGGATACGTCGGCTGCAAAACCATCGAAGACCTGCGCACCAAAGCCCGTTTTGTAAAAATTACCCCCTCCGGTCTGAAAGAAAGCCATGTGCACAACATCATCATAACGCGCGAAGCGCCCAACTACCAGGTTGAATAAATCAGGCATGCAGATCGCCCGGCATAAAATCATTGTTCTGGACTTCGGCTCACAATACACCCAGCTGATCGCCCGGCGCATCCGCGAAAGCAGGGTATACTCCGAAATCCACCCCTGTACCATTTCGCTTCAGGCCCTGCGGGAATTCAAACCCGACGGCATTATTCTCTCCGGCGGCCCGGACAGCGTCTATGATAAAGACGCACCCCTGGTCTCACCCGAAATCTTTGAGCTGGGCGTGCCGGTACTGGGCATCTGCTACGGCATGCAGCTCACCAGCCACCTTCTTAAAGGCCGCGTTGCAGCGCATGCAAAGCGCGAATACGGCCGGGCCGACCTGATCATCGACAATAACGAAGACCTGTTCGCCGGCTTCACCCAAGATGAAAGCATCCAGGTGTGGATGAGCCACGGCGACCGGGTTGAAGAAATGCCGGCCGGATTCGAGATCATCGCCCACAGCGCAAACGCGCACTGCGCAGCCATCCGCCACCGTGAAAAGCGCATTTTCGGGGTGCAGTTCCACCCCGAGGTCGTGCACACGCCGCAGGGCTCGCGTATTCTGGACAACTTCATTTTCACAATATGCGCGTGCAAACCCAGCTGGACCATGCGCTCGTTTATCGACTATTCAATCGAACAGATTCGCGCAACCGTCGGCGACAAAAAGGTAATCTGCGGCTGCAGCGGCGGTGTCGACTCAACGGTCGCGGCCGTGTTGATCGACCGGGCCATCGGAGGCCAGCTGACCTGCATTTTTGTCGACAACGGCCTGCTGCGCAAAAATGAATTCGCAACCGTGACCCGCCTGCTGCGCGACACGTTCAGCATAAACCTTGTTCCGGTTGACGCATCGCAGCGCTTCCTGGACAGTCTGGCGGGCGTCGGCGACCCTGAAAAAAAACGCAAGATCATCGGCCACGAGTTCATCGCGGTCTTTGAAGAGGAAGCCTCCGAACTGGGCACGATCGATTTCCTGGCGCAGGGAACCCTCTATCCAGATGTAATCGAGAGCGTCTCGGTCAAGGGTCCGGCCGCGACCATCAAAAGCCATCACAATGTCGGCGGCCTGCCCGAGCGCATGCAGATGAAACTGCTGGAGCCGTTCCGCGAGCTGTTCAAGGACGAGGTGCGCGAGATCGGCCGCGAACTGGGCATACCCGAAGAGGCCATCATTCGCCAGCCGTTTCCAGGCCCCGGACTGGCCGTGCGCATTGTCGGCCCGGTCAACCCGCATGATCTCGAACTGGTGCGCGAAAGCGATGCGATCATTCTGGAAGAATTCAAGCGAACCGGCTGGTACAGCCGGGTGTGGCAGTCCTTTGCCGTGCTGCTGCCGCTCAAAACCGTCGGCGTCATGGGCGACAAGCGCACCTATGAAAGCGTTATCGCCCTGCGGGTGGTTGACAGCCGCGATGCCATGACCGCCGACTGGACCGACCTGCCCCGCGACCTGCTCAGCACCATCTCCAACCGCATCATCAACGAGGTCAAGGGCATCAACCGCGTGGTCTACGACATCTCCTCCAAGCCGCCCAGCACCATCGAGTGGGAATAACCTGCTGCACAAGAATTTTAAACACAGCCATCAATTTTTAAACATATCCAGTATATTATCCCCATTCCCTGTTTCTCGTATCGAAAGCTCCACATCGGCAACTTTTTTAAACAAACCTGACATTGCCTGTTCTGCGACATACTGGCCCAATTGCTCCTGCGTAACTGTCTGCAAAGCCGCGGCCTGATGCTGGGCGGTTTCGATCTCGTGCTGAACACCTGCCGCCGTTGCAGCTGCCTGATCTGCCGTTTCTTTGGCTTTCAGCAGCTTGCCATACAGTTCGACGGCCCCATTGAGATGGAGCTCTTCGGTTATCGCCGGCAGCAGGGCCTCCCGTACAACCGCGCCGCCCTTTTCTTTCAAATAATCGGTAGCGGCTGTATTGCCGGCATCCAGCAAATTCTCAAGGCTGGGCTTATCCATATTCATCACGATATTTTTCAGGATAGGCCCTGCCACTGGAATAGTTGTTTCAGCAGCCTGATTGGCAGGGTTTCCAGCAGCGCTGCCTGTGGATTTTTCTGCACCTGCCTGGCGATACCGATGGCCAGCCCCAGGGGCGGAGGCAGCAGGATGCGAACCAGCGGGTCGTCGAGAAAACCGCCCTTCATCGCCAATTGACCAATCACTGAATCAATACCGCTTTTCAGCCGCTTGCCGAATTGATCGGCTAAAAATTGCCGGAACTGGACTTGCGCAGTCTGTTGAACACTGTCGACAAAAGAAGCACAGGAAGAGAAAACCACGGCTAGTAGAATAATGATTGCACTGCGACGCATAGCGATTTCCTGAAAAATATGCACCGATAACAAAGCGGTGTTACAGATGCATAACGTTTGAATTCACCGGGATGCGCGGCTTTGTGCGCAGCTCCGGAGCAATGATCGGGTACGCCCGGCATGGGCGTGAACCTGTGGGGTGCACGTACCCTGTACGAAAATCGGGTTAATGTTTAGCAGAAGTACCCGCCGAAGGCAAGGCCGCAGTCATGAGAGCCGCGCCTGAAGGAAGTCGAAGTGCACAGAACTATGCATTAGGGTTTTGACTTTCAACCCCATCGTTTCGCTGCCGGGACGGCGGATACGAACGGCAGGAATGTCGAAGGGGCAGGCCCCTGTGCCTGCCCGGTTGGAGTGAAAACATTTCCGGCCG
>VGSH01000086.1 GCA_016875025.1 Deltaproteobacteria bacterium | reverse complement strand
GCGGGATGGTATAGGGCGCATCGAACCCCTGTATCCCGGCGGGTGAAAAGCCATATTTCGGGTAATAGCCCGGGTGGCCGAGCACAAATACGAGCTCGACACCCGCTGTTTGCAGCTGCCGCAACCCTGCATTGATGAGCTGTCCGCCGATGCCCTGATTGTGGAATGCCGGATGCACTGACAGTGGCGCAAGAATCGCAGCTCGAATGTACCGCCCAGATGTCTGAATGCGCGCGTTCGTAAAAAGAATATGCCCGACAACACGGCCATCGGTTGTCGCCGCAAGCGACAATGCAGGCTGCGCGCCTGGGTCTGCAAGAAGATCTGCTGCCAGGTCGACGATTTCACCGCCCTGCTCTTCACCGAATGCGGCACAGACAACTTGTTCAATCGCCGCCCAGTCTGACTCCTGCGCTGTGCGTACCTGTAGATTCATTCAAGACACCTCGTTGCCAATTCTGAACTCGGGCGACTGTCGGGTTTTATGCCACTCACAAAGCTTCCGGCTGCTGAGTCAATGTGATACATCCGTCGCCATCAGGCTGCTCAGCGCTTCCGCCAGGCGGGCAGAAGCGCTATGCATACCCCGGTAAAGACTCACTGCGCGCATAAACTCGCGCGGATGCCGGCACAGATACAGCGCTGCAGCCGGCCGGCCGGAGCGGTAACGCAGACCTGCAAGTGTGGCCATGTCGGCCGTGTCGCGCAGGGCCGCATCAGACACGACGCGGATATTGACAAAGGGCATGCCCGCGCGCTGAAATTCCTGAGCACATGCGGCGCTTTCCATGTCAACGACCTGCGCACGGGTTTTCTGATGCAGCGCACGCTTATCCGCGGCCCGGTGCATGAACGTGTTCGCCTGGCAGCAGCGGCCTGCAAGCGGGCGCATGCCCGCGCTGCTCAAAACACCAAGCACCCTGCGCACCGGCGCTTCAGGGCAGATAATTTCTTCAAGCGTGCTCTCACGGATAACCGACTCGACAACAACAATCGCGCCAGGTTCAAGTCCCGGATCAAGCCCGCCGGCCGCACCGGCGAGGATAACCAGTCCGGGCCGCAGATCGGCACAGATCGCGCGCGCAGCCGCCGCGGCATTTTTGCGCCCCACCCCGGTTTCAACAAGGCAGACGCTCCTGCCCTGCAGCGTTCCGAACACACACGCCCTGTTGCCGCGGACTTCAGCGCGCTGCTCACTGATCAGGCGGCGCACCCGTCGCAACTCAATTTCAGAAGCAATGGCAAGGACAATCAAAACGGATTTCATCCCTTGCAGGGTAGCGCACAGAGGCATGCTTTGTCCTGATCTTTCAGTGCACGCCCCGAAAACACCCCGCAGCTCCACTCGAAAGCATCACGCCGCGGCAAAATATTTCATCATGAAGGCGGCAAGCAGAAAATAAATATTGATGGCAATAAGGTCATTGGTGGTGGCTATGAGCGAGCCGGAAGCCACGGCGGGATCAATCTTGATTTTCTTGAAAAACAGCGGCACCAGCACGCCCAGCAACGCCCCGAATGCGATTGCAATAAACATGGCAACAAACACAACAATACCGATCAGCCAGCTTGCCTGCCATAAAAAGCCGATCAGCCCGCCGAGCAGTCCGCACACCAGGCCGATAATCAGGCCGACCGCGGATTCCTTGAAAATCAGTTTGCGCAGGTTCGAAAAATCAACCCGTCCGGTGGCAATACCGCGGATAACAATCGAGGTTGACTGCACGCCGATATTGCCGCTCATGGCGCAGATAACCGGCACAAAGGCCAGCAGGGCCAATAAATCAGTCAGCTTTGACTGATACAGCCAGAGAAAATAGCCGCTGATGAGCGTTCCGAAAAAATTAAACACCAGCCAGGGCAGCCGCTTCATGCACACCGTAAGAGTGTGCCCGCTGTAGACCACGTCCTCCTCTTCGGAGATGCCGGCCATGCGGAACATGTCCTCGGACACCTCTTCCTGAATAACGTCGATGATGTCATCAACGAGGATGCGGCCCAGAATGCGTTTGTCCGCATCGACAACCGGCAGCGACACCAGATCGTATTTGCGAAACAGGGCCGCGACCTCTTCCTGGTCCATGCCGGCTGTTGCGGCAATGACCTGCTTGTCCATGATATCCTTCAGCGGCGTATCCCCATCGGCAAACAGGAGGCTGCCGAGCGGCAGCTCTCCGACCAGGCGCGACTCATCATCGAGCACATACACGGTATGCACATTTTCGACCTCATCGCGCCGTGAGCGGATATGCTCAATGGCTCCCGTGACCGTTGTGCCACGGTCAAGGGCCACAAGCTCGGTCTGCATGATGCCGCCGGCCGAATCCTCCGGGTATTCGAGCAGGCGCTGCACATCCTCGGACTTCTCCTGGTCCATGCTGCTCAGCACGCGCTGGGCCTGGTCCTCAGGCAGCTCGGCGATGAAATCGGCGACATCATCGGACGGCATATCGTCGATGATTTCAGTCAGCTTGTCGTCGGGGATGTCTTCAAGAATCAGCTCGCGGGAGATGTCATCCAGCTCCATGATAACATCGGCAGCGGTTTCAACATCAAGCAGGCGGAACAGGCGGGTTTTCTGCTCCTCTTCAAGCTCATCGATCAGATGTGCTATATCATCAGGGTGCAGGCGCGAGATGAGCGTCAGGATTTTCAGTTCCTGGCCCTCGTCAATGAGCCTTTCAAGCACTTTGCGGTATTTTGCAATATCCGGCATTATCTGCAGCCCGCCGTGATGGTGGTATGGTTCGCGCACAGCCCTGATTCAGCGCGCGCGCCCTGGATGATCGGTAAAATCGTGTCAAAATAGCATTGAGAATCCCCAAAAGCAAGCAAATCTCGAAACAATTTGACAATTCCGTGTTTCAAAGTGTACTATTATTAAGTAATTAATCTGAAACCAATGGAGACTGCCATGTCAAAAAATGGATATATGGAACTCGCTCCTGCGCTGCCCTCTAAAGTGGCCGATATGTCGCTGGCGGAGTGGGGTCTCAAGGAAATGCAGCTGGCGGAAAATGAAATGCCGGGCCTGATGGCCGTGCGCGCCAAATACGGCCCCGAGCAGCCCCTGAAGGGCCTGAAGGTTATGGGCAGCCTGCACATGACCATTCAGACCGCTATGCTGATCGACACCCTGCACGCGCTCGGAGCCGATATCCGCTGGGCAACCTGCAATATTTTTTCAACCCAGGACCATGCGGCCGCAGCCATCGCCCAAAAAGGCACGGCCAGTGTTTTTGCCTGGAAGGGCGAAACGCTTGAAGACTACTGGTGGTGCACGGAGCAGGCCCTGACCTGGCCTGACGGCACGGGTCCGAACCTGATCGTCGATGACGGCGGTGACGCCACCCTGATGATACATCAGGGCGTTAAAATTGAAAAAGACCCGGCCCTGCTCAAGCAGAAATATGAGCCCCATGAAATGCAGGTCATCATGGACCGGCTGGCCGAAGGCTACAGGCGCGATCCGCAGAAGTGGACTCGGATTGCCGCGCAGGTCAAGGGAGTATCTGAAGAAACCACCACCGGCGTGCACCGCCTCTACCAGATGATGGCCTCAGGCGAGCTGCTGTTCCCGGCCATCAACGTGAATGATTCGGTCACGAAATCGAAATTCGACAACCTCTACGGCTGCCGCGAATCCCTTGCCGACGGCATCAAGCGCGCAACCGACATCATGCTGGCCGGCAAGGTCTGCGTGGTGCTGGGCTACGGCGATGTGGGCAAGGGCTGCGCCGAGTCGCTGCGAAGCTACGGGGCACGTGTTATCGTCACGGAAATAGACCCCATCTGCGCCCTGCAGGCTGCCATGTCAGGCTATGAAGTACAGCGCATGGAGGATGTGGTCGCACAGGCCGATCTGTTTGTGACCTGCACCGGCAATTACCACGTGATCACGGGCGCACATCTTGAGTCAATGCGGGATGAGGCGATTGTCTGCAATATCGGCCACTTTGACAGTGAAATCGACATAGCCCATCTTGAAAAGACACCGGGTTGCATAAAGACGAACATCAAGCCGCAGGTCGACAAATGGACCCTGCCTTCGGGCCGCTCCATCATCGTGCTGGCCGAGGGGCGCCTGGTGAACCTGGGATGCGCGACCGGGCATCCCAGCTTTGTCATGAGCTCAAGCTTCACCAACCAGTGCCTGGCCCAGATCGAGCTTGCAACGAAGGATCACGCCATCAAGGTCTTCACCCTGCCTAAAAAGCTGGACGAAGAGGTCGCGCGCCTGCATCTGGGCCGTCTCGGTGTCGGCCTGACAAAGCTCTCGCAGCAGCAGGCCGACTATATCGGCGTGCCGGTTGAGGGCCCGTACAAACCTGAGCACTATCGCTATTAACCGATTGCACGCGCGAGTCCGCATATGGATATAACACTGCCGCTTCTGGTAATCGGATCATATCTGCTGGGATCGATTCCGACCGGCGTTGTGCTGGCCCGCGCGCTGGGCAAGCAGGACATCCGCACTGCCGGCAGCGGCAATATCGGGGCCACGAACGCAGCCCGGATTTTAGGGAAAAAATTCGGGGCCTGCACGTTTCTGGGCGACATGCTCAAGGGTTTCATCCCGGTGCTTGCCGCAGGGATGGTTGCAAACCCCGGCGACGGACTGCAGGTTCATTTCGCAGCTGCCGTCTGCGGCCTGGCAGCCTTTCTCGGGCATCTCTTCCCGGTATACCTGCGGTTTCGGGGCGGCAAGGGCGTAGCCACTGCCTGCGGCGTCATGCTGGCGCTTGAGCCGATTGTCATACCGGCCCTGCTGATTGTATTTGCGGGCGTTGTGGCAGTGTCACGCTTCGTATCTCTGGCCTCCCTGGCAAGCGCGTTCGCACTGCCGCTTGCGCTGCTGGCCGTCGATGCGCTGATACGGCCGGTTGCCCTGAGTGTCACAGCCCTGGGCTTTCTGATGGCCGTGTTTGTTTTTCTCAAGCATCGCGCCAACATCGAGCGGCTGATGCAGGGAACCGAGCATCGCATCGGATCACACACAACAACTGCGCCGTAACCATTCCGTAGTGCGCTGGAGGAAGTAATAATGGCGTTTCTGGCCGGTTTAAACGACTACCTGCTGAAAAACTACCGGCACTCAACGTTTGAAGAGGCTGCGGCCTCAGGTGCGCCCTTCTGCCTGCACCTGCACGGACACGCCATTGTGCAGGGCAGCATAGCCGCAAACGATACCTATGATATTACGGTTACAGCTCATGACGGCGCCCGGCACGAAGTTCCGAAAACCCGGATTAAGCTGCTGTATCCGGCCGAATTCGCTGACCGGGTGCAGGCGCAGATCAAAATTGATGCTGATGTGCAGGCCCGGCAGCTTGAACCGATCATTACCGTAAAGCAGCGCTACTTTGTAAAAAATAAAACCATCTATACCCTGATGCGCACACAGGAAGTGCTGCTTGTCAGCCTGCTTGAAGGCGAGGTGCTCAAGGGCGTTATTCATTCGTTTTCGCGCTATGAAATCAAGCTCGCGCTCAAAGACGGAACCCCGGCCGTCATATTGCGCCATGCAATCCTTGATATCCGCAACAAGCAGGGCCGCTGCTATCTGAAATCCTCCCAGCAGACATTGCGCGACTGGACCAAAAGCGAACTCTACATCGACCCCCGCCCCCGGTCAGAACTGCGGCCCGGACTGAAAAAAGTCAAGATCAAACGCCGCAAAAAAGTCATCATCCGCTGAGTGCACCGTTGCGCGGGTTGCCAAACATACCCGCATGACCAAAAGCCGTTAACCTTTTTCAGGAAAGGCGGTATTGCCATGCACCTCACTCGAAGATCATTCATTAAAACTACCGCTGCCTGCGGCCTTGCAGCCGGAGCCGGAACTATTGTGTGTCGTCTGGCTGCCGCAGTCGCAGCGGAAGGACCGATGGCAACCGTGGCATCTGTAACCGGCGAGCGAGCAACTGCCGCCCGCAAAGCCGTTGAGCTGCTGGGCGGCATGGAGGCCTTTGTAAAAAAAGACAGCCGCGTCGTGCTCAAGCCCAACATGTCCTGGGCCTCGCCGCTAGCCTCGGCGGTTAACACACACCCCGAAGTAGTGGCTGCGGTTGCAGACATGTGCGTTGCGGCCGGCGCCCGTGAAGTGCTCGTTCTCGACCATACGATCCATCCGCCTGAAAAATGCCTTCAGATGTCAGGCATCCTGCAGGCATGCAGCAGCCTGAAAAACGTGCGCGTTTTCGCGGTCAATAATAAAAAGTTTTATACACCGGTCACCATTGCCAAAGGCAGGGTCCTGCGCAGCGTTGATATTGTCAAGGATGTGCTTGCCTGCGACACATTCATCAACCTGCCCTGCGCGAAATCACACACCACCACGGGCGTGACCCTTGGTATGAAGAATCTGATGGGTATTATCTGGAACCGCCGCACCTTCCATGCCGACGTTGACATCAACCAGGCCCTGGCCGATCTCACCTCGGCTGTTAAAATTTCGCTGACCGTTGTAGATGCCTCCCGCGCGCTTACAACCGCAGGACCTGCCGGCCCGGGCCTGGTAACGGAACCCCGCACCATCATTGCGGGAATAGATCCGGTCGCGGTAGATGCTGTGGCAGTCGGCGTAGCCGAATGGTATGGGAAAAAAGTGGCGCCGGAACAGGTACAGCACATCGCCGCGGCGCACAACATGGGTCTGGGCACCATGCAGCTGGAGCGGATCGCAATCAAACGGGCATCCGTCTGACAGCTTGCATGGTTTTCATAAAGTTCAATTGTGCGGGTTATGCTGTAGAATACTGACGGTGTCACCCCGCACCCGATGCGGGGTCTATACTGCAGGCCGGTACTCGCGAAGGGTGTCCGGCAGGCAAATCACATTCATTAATGCGTGGAGCCCCCTTGTTTGTAAACCGCCGCTGAAAGCGGTCGGCTGCAGTGACTTGTACCAAACGAATACATTCACCTCCCGGTATCTCTGCCATAACCTGCAACCCTCTTCAGTACGGTCACTACTGTCGATGGAATATAGTGACGAATCTTGTTCTTGATGGCGCCTGCGGCGTTCACTTTCAACGGAGGGTTGATTGGGAACGCCAATGCTTCAGGCCACATCTCCTCGATCAGAGAGCGATAAAGCGGATAATCAGGTGCTGCACGCAAATGGCGAGGTGATGCCGAAAGAGTCTGTATTAGCTGACGACAGTTGAAGGGGCTTATTTCCTCGACGGCAATATCCTGTTCAGCAGGATACTGCGCCCCCCAATTACCGAGCCGCTGCTCCCAGTAGAGAAGATCAAGGATGTTTAGCCCTTCATCAGAGAAAAATGAATTCCCCGTCCTGTTTCTCCATTCATCGATCTCCTTTATAGCAAACGATGGAATCGGTTCTTGGCCGACTAGCAGAGCAGCTAACTCTGCCGTAGAGAGATCCGCTGCATTCATACTGCAATTCTTGTCGAAGAAATTCCGGCAAATCTCGCCGGCATTACCATTGATGGTGACCCTGGTGTCGCCAGAGACGAGCTTGTCGTAGATATTACAGGTTTTGGGCAAGACTCGTGCACATGTGTCATTGTGGGAAAGTATGGAGACAAACCACCCGGGGAGATGATAGCCTGGCGTCTTAACGGCGAATCTAACGCCAAGCTTCCCGGCAATTCTCTCGGGAACCCATATATCAGGGTGATCCGCTCCAAAAGTTCTCTGGCGGTAGACGAAGTAATCTATGTCGTTGCTAACATGCCTTGATGCGGCAAGCAATACCCGACTGTCCACTCCTGCGGTTAGCGCCAGACTAACCTGATACCTGTGTACAAGACCAATCATAGCGCCCTGCAGAATGGTTGAGGCGGATTGGACTATCTCGGACTCAGTCTTTCTGCCTATGACGCTATTGGGATAGAAACGCACTGGGTCCGCACGGTCTGCACTGATGTAATGGTTGGGAAGAAGATGGAAGCAATTCCCATACAGTGTTGAAGCGCCTATCCAGGGTGACTCCCGCTGAACATGCCCCGGGTGCGTCAGAAAAGGCAGAAGAAGGGGATTCGTATTCAAGCGCAGCTGGCGATTTGCCTTAATGAGTTCGGGTTGGGAGGCGCACCACAGCTCTTCTCCATCCCGGTGGTAGTATACCTGGCGAAAGCCACATGGATCTGTGAATATTTTCGTGTCCCTGCGATCCTGAAAGATGATCACCCACCTGCCTGTAAGTGGCAGAGTAGATTCGATGAATTCGTCAAGATCAGGTACTTTCTCAATCAACGAATGAAGTATGTCTGATTCGTGAGCCTTTGGTTGGTATGGATCTATTGCGTGCCCTACCAGCGTCACGGTAAGGTTCTGTGCAGTCGCTGAGGAGAATGGGAGATCAGCGTGAGTAGAAAGATGCAACCCGTGCTGGAGTTGAGTGGATGACCAATGCTGATTTGGCGTGAATGGCCGAGGACCAAGCACAAACTGCCGTCGAAAAAGCAGGCGCTCGATATCGATAGGCACGTCGCTCAGTCCAAAGTTAACTCTGCTCATGACCGAAATCTCTGTTCTGTGTCAAGCACAACGCCCGGCATCATGGTGGCGAGCTTATGAGCCTACCATTGACGCCATTGTTCTCCGTCTTCTTCATAAGTTTTTCGACCGCCGCTGTCCACTCGACGCGGTGGGCCGCCACATACGAATGGTGGCCGGTGTTTTGAAATATCTGAAACGTCTTCTCGCCAAATGCGGCATCGAATACACGCCGCCCCTCTTCGAGTGTCGCGCGCGGGTCGTCAGAACCGTGCATGAAGAGCGCAGGACATCGAAGATGCGCCGCGTAATCAACCGGGTTGTGCCGGAAACCGTTGAAGCGCCATTGCCATCCGCCCCAAAGCACCAGGAGCTGAGCACCGGGAAATGACGGGACGCGCATTGACGCAAAGCGATTGCTCACGGTATTGAGCATGGTGTCGAATACGGCCTCCAGAATGACGGCATCAGGCGAAACCCCGCTGTCACGGATGGCCCGCAGAATAGCTACAGCCCCCATGCTCTGACCGAAGTAGATCATCCTGGAGTGTCGGAGATGCTCCCGCGCATACCGGTCGACCGTCGCCACGTCCTCCGCTTCCCGCAGTCCGATCGTGGTGTATGATTCCGACGATCCACCTGAGCCGCGGAAGTCTACCAACAACACGGATGCGCCAAGAGCGAGAACTGTTTTCGCCTCATTGATCAGCGATGATTTCTCCGCCGAATAGCCATGGAAGAGCGTCACCAGCGGCGTATTGCTACCTTGGTCACAGTACCAGGCCGCCAATCGAACACCCTCGGGCTCCCCGATGAGCACCATGCGACAGTTGGGATCAACGGCCGACGGCTGAAGGTCGGTCTCGGGTCGAGGAATGTTGACGCCTGCGATAAGTACCTTCAACTTGGCCAGGCCGGCCAAACGCTCCGGTCCACATGTGCGGCCACCTTGCGACGTGAAGTGCATCATGGCATAGGCATGGTTGTAGGCAAGCACGTTGAGTGTCACAAACGCCGCGCCCAGCATGCATCCGCAGGCTACAAGCAATCTCTTTGTCATCTTCTGCATACTGACAACGTTACGGATGAGGGGCGCGGCGCGCTTTTTTGCCGCGTCCCTTGCACGCCCTTGTTAGGGCTCAACCAGCAATTATTCTTATCCACTTTGAATGAACCCAGCCGAAACGACATGGCCCTGCATACTTTTGAGGAACTTTCACGGGTGATGGAACCCCGCAGTCGGTTTCTGTGCCTAACTGAGAATAGACGATACCAAGCCATAAACCATTGGCCGCGCTATCACAAACCCATACTTGCTGACCGTTTGCGAGTGAGTCGACAATATTGAATTGAAGTCCAGGCCCTGTACGCACGCTGAGATGTGAATGTTCTAGCCCTGATACCTCAGCTAGACTAAGGCATGCATCAAGTTCGGGATCTGCCGAACCGATCATAACGGGTACATCTTGCGCAGCGAAGGCAAGGCTGCAACTCAAGAGAAACACAATTACGATCACTTGTCTCATTATTTATGCCCTAACGCCCCGCATAACCGGCTGGCAATGGAGTGCAGCGGAATTGCCAGTCCGGGTTGATGCGGTTGTTGGGCAAATATTTATTTTTTTAATCGTTCAATCTCCTGTAATATCTCACCAATTACTTCTTTGTTCATTATTACTTTCTTATCTCCGGATTTTGATGAAAAAATATAAAACACTTTTCCCCCGTATTCTTTGGTGAATTTTTCATGGGTTCCTTGTTGAAGTCCTTTTTCTTTAAAAATCTGAGAGAGTTGAATGCCCTGATTTAAAGGTTTTATCTGTATCCCAATAAATTTGTCTTTGATTTTGATAAAGAAGTCAACATTGTAAAGTCTGTCCCACTTGTCAGGAGCAGGTTCTATTTTCAATCCAAGCTCTTTCTCAAGCTGTCCATAAACTGTTTTAATTTCGGTCATGTAACCATCAAAAGTTCGGTCAATAACGAGTTGCAGCATATAATCTATACAATCTTGTTCTGTTATTTCTTCTACTTCCGCCTGAATGACTTCCGTGATTTTTATGTAAAGCTTTTTACCGAGGCTTTCTATATGCTCTTTTGGTTTGACATTTTTAAAATAATATTCGCGCCATTCTTCAACTGTTTTAGGGGAACATTGCCGAATACTCTCGGAAGTTGGACCGACATTTCGTTTGAAATTCAGTTGAAACCGGTTCATTGCGCTATTCAATATCCACTCTTTAGCCATATTATTTTTCTCCAATACTTAAGAATTTGTTTTTGTATTTAAAATCAACAGCAATATCAACTTCTGCAAGTCCTTCTTTTAGTAAGTGGGCATTAATGAAAGTTTTATTCTTTAAATATAAATAACAGAGCAGGTTGTTATGCTCATCATATTTTTGGTTGTCAAATTGCATAAAAACCTTTTGCCCTTTGACCTTCTCATTTAGAAATGCGATAGCTTCTCCATTAACGATTTTTTTATCTTTTACGCCAAGTAACCGAATTACTAAATCGTTGTTAAGCCTTAACAAGACAGGACTGATAATTTCTTTTACTGAGTAATATTCTTCTCGTTCTGCGCTATTTTGATCAATTTTTGAGCCAAACTGGAGTTTCTTTGGATCTATCTTCTTATCTAATTTATGCGGGTCCTTGAAAATATAAGGCAAGTTATCAATTTGCTGTTTTAAATCAGTTTTTACATAATCCTTTAGAAATGCATATTCCGTCCCTTCAAGGTCTGGCTGCTTTACATTTAGTTTTTCTTTTATTTTCGAAATAAAATCAATGTTGATTTCATAACCAACCGAATTTCGATTTAAATTTCGTGCCGCAAGAGAAGTAGTTCCGCTTCCAAGGAACGGGTCTAATACAGTGTCCCCTACGAAGGCAAACATTTTGATCAGTCTTGCGGGCAATTCTTCAGGAAACATGGCGAGATGTCCGTTTTGTTTTTCACCAGCAAAGTTCCAATGGCCGGAAAAGTAAGTGTTCCATTCTTCTTTGATCATTGCAGATAAATTCTTCTGCTCGATAGTCGGTTTAGGTGAATTACCTAGTTTTTTGAATAGCAGGATAAACTCATAGTCAATCTTCAAAATTCCATTCCGAGGGTAGGGGAAACTTCCCATTATTGTAGCGCCACCAGTTGTGTTTGTTGTTGTAACTTTCTGCCAGATAATTGCTCCCATATAGTCAAAGCCAATCATTTCACAGAATTTGATAATTTCCGTCCTGATGGGAATGACTTTATATCGCCCGTAGTAAACAGAACGGGCAAACTGGTCACCAATATTAATACAAAGTCGGCAACCCTCATGCAACACCCGATGGCACTCCTTCCATACAAGATTTAAATTGTTTATGTAGCTTTCGTAACTTTCATGAAATCCAATTTGGTTATCATTACCATAATCTTTTAACTGCCAATATGGTGGAGAAGTGATCACTAAGTGTACAGATTTGTCAGATAAAAGGTTCATCTGTCGGCTATCGCCATTTATTATTCTATGAGTGGTTTTCAATTTATTACTCCGTTATTATCGTTTCCATTTTTTATCTGCCCAACAGTTTAATAGGTGGAAAAAATTCCATCATATCAGCCCATATAGATGGAAGAAAATTCCACGTATTGCGTTAATAAGAATGAAAACCGAAAAAAAGACGGAAACATTTTCCACGTATTGCAAAAACGCCCTTGAAATTCAACTTATTACGATATTAAGGCATAAACATGGAAAATAAGCCGAAATTCCGCCCAGCTCGAATTTTTATATTAATGGACCAATTGCTCGAGGTCCTGCACCGGCACGAATATGCCTATCGCACAGGGCAGGCCCGTTGTCAATGGGTTCTTCGTTCTTGCCCCTGCTCCGCTGGTACTGAGCGCTCCCGGCTACGGCTTCACCGCATAGGCCGCGCGTTTTTCGCTTGCAGTAAAGCCGATTTTCCGTTTTGGTTTCTCTTCAACGGCCAGCAGGTGATCGAGCGTCTCAAAGACGACCTGAAACCGGTCGTTTGTGTGCTTTTTCAACTCTTCCAACTCCCGCTTGAGTTCGGTGCTGTTTAAGTAAAATTGTCTGATCTTTGTGAAAACCCGCATAATCTGAATGTTTACTTCAATCGCACGCTCACTGCTCAGTACGCTTGACAGCATGGGTACGCCCTGCTCGGTGAAAGCCATGGGGGAATATTGAACTCCTCCGCGCCTGTCGCTTTTTGAGGTCACAGTTTGTGACCTCAAAAAATCAAGTTCATCCCGTGAAAGAACAAACATGAAATCTTCT
>VGSH01000085.1 GCA_016875025.1 Deltaproteobacteria bacterium | reverse complement strand
CCCTTGCTCACGCTTGAGCAGGGTGCAGCGAAACTGCTGCGCAGGTTTGTTCTTGTGCAGTTTTATTTCGAGATAGTCGTTCACGTCAGGCTGTAACCGTCTACTGCATCCGCGTCGTCCACACTGCCAACGCAATCGTTTTATTTCTGAATACCGGTCTATGCATCACTGAGCAGATCGTCGGCAATACGGATCAGCATGGCCTTCTGGCGCGCAAGCGCGAGCCGGTTGATCTGGCGCATGGCGCTCTGCATGTCTGATTCCCGGGCTTCATGCGTGAGCATGAAGATCGGTACGGTGCCGCCGTGAGAGGTGCGCCCTTTTTGAATGACGGATGAAATGCTGATACGGTTGCGGCCGAGTACGCCCGCAATGCGGGACAGTACGCCGGGCCGGTCATCGGCTGAAAAGCGCACATAATAGCGCGATTGGATATTTTTGACCGGCTGCAGACGCAGGCCGCAGTCCTGCGTTGCCGTCAGAAAGGGCACGCGCGGGGGACAGCCGCTGCCGATCGTGCGGGCAAGTGCCATAATGTCGGCGACAACAGCGCTGCCGGTCGGCAGCATGCCGGCACCGCGGCCGTAGAACATTGTCGGTCCTACATCGGCGGTCTGAAGAAAAATGGCGTTGAATGTCTGGTGCACCTGGGCAAGCATATGCTGCTCAGGCACCAGGGTTGGATGCACGCGCGCGTCGATCAGGTTGCCGGCGCTGCGGCAGATCGCCAGCAGCTTGATACGGTATCCCAGTTCACGTGCGTGCTCAATGTCAAGTGCCGTAATGCTGCTGATGCCTTCGGTATACAATTTCCGGTAATCAACCTTCATCCCGAAGCCCAGCTCAATCAGAATGCAGAGTTTATGCAGGGCGTCAATTCCTTCGATGTCAAAAGTCGGGTCGGCTTCAGCATAGCCCTGCTGCTGAGCATCCCGGAGAACCCGGGCGAAATCAGCGCCTTCATCTGTCATGCGGCTCAGAATGTAATTGGAGGTTCCGTTCAGTATTCCGTAGAAATTCAATATGCGGTCAGAGGCAAATCCATCCCGGATGGCCCGGATAATGGGGATGCCGCCGGCAACACTGGCTTCAAAAGCGATGTCGACACCATGCCGGGCTGCCGCCGCGTAGAGTTCGGCTCCATGGTGCGAAAGCAGGGCCTTGTTTGCGGTAACGACGTGTTTGCCGTTGTTCAAGGCCTGCAGCACCAGCGTCCGGGCAGGCTCAAGGCCACCGATCAGTTCAATCACAATATCAATGGCCGGATCGTTGATCACGGCAGCGGCATCAGATGCGAATGCTCCGGCAGGCAGCGACAGACCGCGGCAGCGAGACCGGTCGAGATCGGCAACTTTTTTCAGGCGGATTGTGCAGCCGGTTCGCCGGGCAATCAGGGCGGCATTTTTTTTAAGTATTTTAACAACGCCGGTGCCGACGGTGCCCAAACCGATCAGGCCAACATTTATTTTATTCATGACGTTTTCTCCTCGTCACATGGTGGGCGCTATTTTCCCATACACATATATATTCAATGCGCCACCACTCTGTAGTTAGCAATAGTGCAGTAATATAGAAAAGTTGTCAAGTGCGGCAGCACACCCGGAACTGTAAAAAAAGCGCCCCGCCCGGTTTTCGGGCAGGACGCTTCATCTCTGCATGGTATGTTGTAATGGCGCCCGGGCTTTTGACTTCTATGCCTTCTGCACCTTGCCGGCAACCTGGGCCACCTGGGCCATGTCGGCATCGATGATGAACTGCATGCGTTCCTTGAGCTCGTCGGACACGCCCGGCAGCTGCATGAACGACTGCATCATCATGGTAGAGAATGTATACGGCGAGGCCTCGGCCTCCTCCATGATAATCGGGTACTTCTCCGAAAGATCAAACAGGTAATCGAGCTCCTGCACCGTGAAAAACCGCGGGAACAAAACCCGCTTGGTGTAGTCGGCCATGGCCTTGGGCTCCCGCACCCAGTTGAAATGATCGGCCCACCAGTCACTGTAGGTCTCAAAGCCTTTCTTGCCGTCGAGCTCCTGCACCATGCATTCGGCGCCCTTGTAGCCTGCCATGACCGCGCTCTGGTACAGGCATTCGCCGTAGGCCGCTGAATCTCCCACGAACAGGATGTTGCCCAGGTGCGGAATGATCATGGGCGATAAAAACTCGATCACCACGCCGCTGGTCTCGATGATTTCAGACTTCTTGAACCACGCGGCATACGGGCCTTTTTTCGTGAAATACTCGATCAGGTCGGTCGCGGTCGAGGCCGGCAGCATGGACATGGTCTCCATCCGGAAAATACCCTCGCCGTGGCAGCTCGGCACCATGATGATGCCCCCGGCCCGGCCGCCGAAATTCTTGGCGCCGAAAAAAAACATGTCCCCGCGGTCATACGGGCAGTCGACATTGGTCAGCTCGTATTCTATCGTCGGGCCCTTCATGCCGAAATTCGTGCGCGGGGCATTGGCACCGGTCACCTTGGCAACCCGCGAGCACAGCCCGTCGGCAGCGATGAGCTTCTTTGCCGTCAGGTAGATGTCTTTGCCCAGGCGCCGCACTTTGACCCTCACGCCGTTTTCGTCCTGCTCGACATGCCGGAAATGCGTCTCGGTCATGAACTCAGCCGACGTCTTCGAGGCCCACGCAAAACGGTCGGAATGGCACAGATGCGGATTGAAAATATGGTAGAAGGGCTTCTTCGTTACCGTGGCCTGCCAGTGCTTGCCGGTGTCGGAAAACATGTGGGAGTGGTAAATGCCCTCCATGGTGCCGCCGTAGGTCACGGTAAAGCCCGTATCTGTGTACTCAAGCTTTGTTTTTTCGCCCTGCGGCGTGCACGCGATATACTCATGGTTGAAGTTCTGGTCAAGAAAACAATACCCGGAAGCCGTGCGGATGTTGATGTCCAGCCTGGGCTTCTTGTCGATGCCCAGAACCTTTACGCCGCGTTTTGCCAGCTCACCGCAGGCCATCATGCCTGCCGGTCCGCAGCCGATGACGATTACATCATAGTCAGTTGCCATGTGTTTCTATACCTCCCGTGGTAGTAAATAAATGCTTCGGTTAATTCGTAAAGCAAAGTTTGCCCGGATTCATGATATTGTTCGGGTCTGTTTCTTTTTTTAAATTGCGCAGCATGTCGCTGTAGCCGGCAGCGCGGCCGTACACCATCGGCGCCCACGCACCGTAGGGACGGTCAAAATAGGCGCCTGCGTTCATGAGCGCCTCGGATACTTTCAGCCAGAGGCTATTTACAGTGGCGGCCTCACTCATGAGGCAGTGCAGGTCGATTTCACAGTGCAGCGCGCGCGCGCGCTCAAGCGGCAGTACATATACGCCGATATGTGTGCAATTGTATCCGCCATCACATGAAGTTTTTGATGCAATTTCAATGAGTTCATCGACTTTATTTACAGGGCACTTGAAGGTAAGGTCGCGAACATGTCCCTTGAAATTGAACTTCTTAAGTATGCTCCAGGGGCGCAGCATTTCAGACTCAAACAATTGCGCTGCTCCGCTTATGTTCGGTATTGTTTCCAGCAGCTCGATATTGGCCTCATCGCAAACCTGTCGCAGGGCCTCTTCCTCGTAGGCGATTTTTTCAGCGGACCGGCGCGGCAGTCCGTTCACGGAGACAATCAGCACCCATGGCGGCAGCAGGCTGCGAAGCGCAGTAAAGCGCTCGGTCGAGGCCGGTGCGGCCGGAAAGTCCGCAGGCACGGTCCACTCATCGTTGAGCATGGCCGCTAGGTTGAAGTTGTTGAGCAGCAGGCATTCCGTACCGATTTCACGGTACTGAATCTGCTTGAGGGGCTTGACCGCACAGGCGACATTATGCAGCGGGATAAAGAATACTTTCCGCTGGGGGATCGGTTCGATCTGCAGCCCCATTTTGGTCATGATGCCGAGCGTGCCCTGTGCTGCGGTCCACATACGGAACAGGGAGTTTCTGATCGGACCGGCCGGAGCTCCGGGTTCACCACCGGATGTCCAGTTACCGGTCTTGAAAAGCGCGCCGTTGGGCAATACCAGCTCAGTGTCCATGATCAGAAAATTGCCGTGTTCAAAGCTGGGCGCAGCCATAACCGGATCGCGCTCAAGGTAACTCGTGAGCACCGAGCGCCCCGGGGGCACGCCGAAGGGCACCATGATGCGGTAGCCCTTTGAAACGAGGTGATTTTGAAGCTGTTCATAGGTCACGCCGGGTTCGATGATCACGTACCAGTTGTCTTCATCCAGAGCCAGGATTTTGTTCATTCGGCTCATATTGATGATAATGCCGCCCTGTCCGGCAATGGCAGCCCCGTGCAGGTTCAGCCCGGAACTGTAGGGCGTAACCGGCGTCAGGGTTTCATTGGCAAGTTTTACAATGTTCTGGATCTGTTCCACGCTCTGAACATACGCAACCATGTCAGGCCGGCGTGGCGCAACCGCGCTCTGATCGCTTGAAAATGCGGCAATGGTTGCATCATCATCGGCTACATTGCCCGCACCGACAATTGCTTCGATATCGCTTTTCTGCAATGCCATGGTTAGTCCTCTCTTTTATCTGATATGTGTATCGTAATCTGTTCGAATCAGCGTTCGACCGGGTCAAGGCCGTGCATCTGGCGCATTTTATTCAAACCTGCAAGGGCCTGTTCCGGGAACTGTTCATATTCCTGCTTACTGAATATCTGGCGTCCCGGAGCACACAGACCGTTGGGGTCGAATATGTCGCGTATACCGCGAAATAAAAGATGGGCATTGGGGCCGACTTCGGGCATAAACGATGTAACCGGCTCAATGGAGACGCCCAGACCGTTGGCGCCGGGTCCGTACTTGTCGGCAATCGTATTGATAATGCCGCACACGACCAGGGCCTGGCCCTTTTGCAGCAGTTCGGGTTTTGTCTGGTCGGGATAGACATCTGCCTCTGTGAGCCAGAATCGGCCGCCATGATTTGATGAATACAAGAACGGCGTGTCATCCATGCCGCCTCGGTCGGTAACATAGGTTTCGCCGAATGTCTCAATGGCCTTGGACCATACCTGACGCGTTTTGCGCGCAACCGTGTCGACCGGGCCGCCGAGGATGTTGGAGCCGCAGTAGGAGTGCCGGTTCATGCGAAAGCCGGTAACGTGGCGGATGCAGTCAAGGTTCCAGGGTGCGAGGGCCTCTATCACGTCGGCTTTGTGCGCATCGTTCAGGAATGTGCCGCCGGTTTCGGCGATAATGTCGCGCACTACAGCCTCTTCATAGGCGATCTGTTTTTCGCTCGTTACCCCGCCGATAATTACGTAACAGTTATAGGGCGGGAAGAACTTGTTCTCAACGCGCTCAAGCGTCATGTCCTGGGTCTGCGAGCAGTAGTAGGCATTGTAAACGCCCGTGGCGTTCAGTCCCTGGCCGATGCAGGCCTGGCCGATCTTGCGCAGCGCGGCAAGCTCGGATTCAAAATCGGGGAATTCAATCCACAGCAGCCTGTAGCGGTCGGGCGCGGGACCGGTGTCGTGCTTCGGGTCGGCGTAGGTAGGGATCGAAGGCCGGCCTGCCGGCGGCTCAGGCAGTGATTTTCCGCCCGGCCAGGCGTGCAGTTTCACGACGATTTCAGTAACGATGCCGGTCGTGCCTCCGCTGCCGCGAACCAGTGAGAACAGATCGGGGCCGGGGCCGTATTCCCAGAAATCATCCACGCCGGCAACGGTGTCGGATCCGGTCACGAGAATGTCGCCGCCGGCGGTCACCAGTTTGATGCTCACAATATTGCGTCCCAGGGTTCCGTACTTGTGGTCTGTCTGCCACACACCTGCAAAGGCGCTCTGCGAGGACAGTTTGCTCAGCGTGGTTGCCAGCGGTGAGCCGCCGTTCCACAGGCCCTTTTTCATGGCATCGGCCTGCACCTGCGCATAGTCGGCAAAGGCCTCCAGGCGCGCGCTCATCGTGGTTTCATCCACGTCCAGCACCCTGTTCATGCGGCTCACATGGATGCACACGGTCGGCTCGTTCGTTGCCGGTCCGTTGAAGGTGATCATGCCGTTCGTGAACGGAATGAACTTTGTCTTGTAGCGGTTGCACACATGCACGATCGCCTGAACCTCCTCGGTCGAACCGGGCAGAATAATGCAGGCGGGGATGTTGCTGGGGTCCTTGGCATGTTTTTTCAGGGCTCCGGTTGAGTCAACGCAAAATTTGCTGTAGCATTCTACAACCGCGCGGTCCTGCGAGATATATTCGGGGCCGACGATGTTTTCCAGCGCCTTATAAACCTCCGGCGGAAGCCTGTTTGGAATACATTTCTTCTTTTCCATGCTTTCTCCTTTCGCTCCGAACAAGCAGACGTTTGAAACGCAGCCACATCGATGCAGTGATGTATGGTGCAAAGCGTAATACGATAATGGAAACAGGCTGATATGTCAAGGGAAATAGCAGTTTTTAAATGTTGGGAGTTTATATTCTGTCCGGTCTTGAACAACAGAACTGTCCGGTTTAGAGTCACTGCAAAAGGTACGGAAAATGCGGTTCGAGGAGACCTGTTTAAGGCTGGCAGGAAGGTTGTTAAAGTCAACCGGAGACGGTAGGGGATATGCGACAGGAGTTTCAGACGATACAGGGATCGATTTGAATCCTGTGGGGATAACAGCCAGGGGCAGTTGCTATCCACTTCTCTGTGAAAGGCAACCGTGTAAATCAAATTCACGGGACAATCCACGAAGTGTAAAAATTATGTGCTACAAAAACCGGGTATTTCTATTTGTATTTTTTTTAAAAAAAGGGCCGGGGTTTTCCTTTATACTGAGAAAACATGCCTGTCTATGGTATGCCTCAATCAGAAACGGGACGCTGTTGTTAAGGGGTTATGTACACGCCGCGGGTTGACGGGCATAGTGTGTGCAGGTTTTGTGGGCAAGATCAAGTCGTGAAAATATTATTTTTTTATTGAAAAACAGAAAAATCGTTATACTAATTACTGCACGCCTTAGAATAAGCTATACGGTTTATTTGCTTAAAGCTGCACTATTGGCGTGCCGATTAACATGATACTGCGCGGTCGCCGCTTGCGCCTGCCGGCGCGGCAATCATGCAGCGCTAGTGCATGAGCCCGCATTATTCCATTACATACATATTAAAACAAGGAAAAGGAGCACAGGCAATGGCAGACCTTACTATGAAAATTCTGATAGTTGATGATTTTTCAACCATGCGCCGCATAGTGCGCAATATCCTGAAACAGCTCTCGTTTAATAATGTTGATGAGGCTGAGGACGGCGATGTTGCGCTTGAAAAATTGAAAAACGGTGATTACGATTTTGTTATTACCGACTGGAATATGCCCAATATGACCGGACTTGATCTGCTGAAGGCCATACGCTCAGATGTAAGGCTCAAAGATATGCCTGTTCTGCTCATAACTGCCGAAGCAGAGAAGGAAAATGTCGTGCTGGCTGCGCAGGCCGGTGTGAATGACTATATTGTCAAGCCGTTTACCGGGGATGTGCTCCAGCAGAAAATAAACCGGATTTTTGCATAATCCCTTCGCCGCAAGCTCGGCAGGTTTATACGCATGTCATTTGAAAGCCTTCAAGCATTACTGGATGCAGCAGCCGGCGAACTTGTAACCGCTGATTATGACAGTGTTCAGGAGATAATTGCCCTGTGCGGCTGCGTTGAAAAATTGCGCGATGCATCAAGTGCGGCCGGCCATCAGTGCATACCGCTTGCCCTTAACCGTTCAATCGAACTTATAAACGCTATCGTTACTGAAGATCACTGCGACCGTGCCGGCGTGGTCGACACCCTCAATAAGATATTTTCTGCTGTCCAGCATGCCCTGCGTCCGGGCTCGGATCCTGAAAAAGTTCGCCTTCCCGGTGGCCTGATGCAGGCATCGGCCTTACAGCACGGCAGTGCCGGCCCGCAACCAGATACTCCATTCATACTTCCAGATTATCTTGACCGCGATATCTTCAACGAATTCATCGGCGACCAGGAAAATGTCCTTGCCCATTTAGAGGAGCAGCTGCTCAACCTTGAACGCGCCCCGGATGCGGAATTGCTGGCCGATCTCCGGCGCCTGTTTCATACACTCAAGGGTGAAGCCGGCGTTTTTGAACTGCGCCAGGTGGAACGCCTGTGCCACTGCGCCGAAGACCTGATTGACACACAGCCGGGCAGTATTCCGGTTGATGTGCTTTTTGCCGTAAAAGACTGGCTGAAAGAATGCTTTGACGCGCTCAGGCTTGCGCTGCCTGTGCCCCCCTTTTCCTCGGCGGTCTTGAGCATTCTTTTTCAAGGAACCTATGAGCGTGGATTTAATGCCCCGAACGCCACTGACACAGATGTGTATTTCGGCCCCGACACCTCCCGCAGGTTTGAGCTGTCGCCGTTCATAGCCCCTGAAATTTTTGAAATATTTATCGAAGAGCAGGAACATGCGCTCGAAAAAATGGAGGCCCTGATTGTTCTGCTTGAAAACGGGCCCGATATGGAAGCGGTTGCCGGTCTCAAGCGGATTTTTCATGTACTCAACGGCGGTTCCGGTGTATGCGGTCTTACTGATATTGAATGGGTGTGCTGCCAGGTTGAAGATGCAATCGAGAAGGACCCGGCCGCATTGGATCATGCTTGCCTTCTGGCGGTAAAGAAATGGCTCAAGGCTGTTTTCAAAGCGATTAAACATGGCCGACCGCTGCCGATTCTTGAAGAAAGCCTTCTTGCAACCTTAATACCGTCATGTTTACACGTACATGGAACCAGCGCTGCTGAGTTAGCCGTTTCTGAAACAATTTATGAAGATGCCATTTTCAACGATTTTGTTGATGAGCAGCAGACCGTTGCGGCTTCCATCGAAGAGCTGCTGCTTAAGCTTGAGCATGAAGCCGATGCCGAAACTATCGAAGAACTCAAGCGGCTGTTTCATACGCTCAAGGGCGAAGCCAGGGTTTTCGGTCTTGGCGACATCGAAAAACTGTGTCATGCTGTTGAGGATTTGCTTGAAAAAAAAGGCATAGCTGTCAGAATCGAAACGCTTTTTGGCGTCAAAGATTTTATCGCACGCTGTTTCCGTGCACTTGCCGGACGCACCCAGCCGCCGGTGCTTCCGCCCGGGATGCTCGCCATGCTCGCAATGCCTGATATTGATGCTGCTCACGGAAGCTTTACGGCTGCAGTTGTATTTGATCCATTCAAAGGACCGGTTGAATTTAAAATAAAGGACCGGCAGGACGCGCCTGCCGATGTCCCGGATCAGCCGCAGTCCTGTCTAAACCTGCTGAGCGCCGATCTTGATCTGCTCTCCGATTTTGTTTCCGAGGTCAAGGAACATATCGATAATATTGACAGCCGCCTGCTGTCGCTTGAGAATAATCCCGGTGACAGTGATCTTCTCAATGCGGTTTTCCGTGTTTTTCACACCATCAAAGGCGCTGCCGGATTTTTAGCGCTTGATGAAATTTCGCGTCTGTCGCATATTACCGAAAGCCTGCTTGACGGCGCACGCAAGGGCGATATCCTGCTTGCAGGCGCCAGTATTGATGTTATTTTTGAAGCCGTGGATGAGATGAAAAATCTGGTCGGCACCATCGAGACCGCCATATCATCCGGCGCCGGATCCTACCCTTCAAGCACTACAGTTGACCGGCTTGTCGACAAAATAAAGCGCGTACTTGCCATGCAGCCCGCTCAGGATCGTCACTCGCTGTTTTCGGGCGATACTGCCTCGAAAGCCGCCGTTTCTGTGCCGGCTGTATCGGAGGAGGTCAAACATGCCACAGTTTCTATAGACACGCCCACTGCTGCCGATGCGTTCGCGGCAGCCTTCCATGAGGCGTGCCGTGATGCAGACAGTGCCGACAGCTCTGAAACCGTCTGCCGTACGGATGCCGATGACAGCAATGCTGATGACATGCTCACCAATCAGACTGAAGACTATGACGACGGAACCGAACCCCATAAAACGGTTCCAGGACAGGTTCAGTCAGTGCAGTACCGCGCAAAATTAAAAGAGTCCATCAAAGTTGACGCTGAAAATCTTGACAAGCTGATTGATGCAATCGGTGAGCTTGTGATTATTGAGGCAATGATACGTCAGGACGCCAGCGTGCGTACCGCAGCCTCATCAAATCTGCTGCGCAACATCACGCAGATGGATAAGATCACCCGGGAGCTGCAGACGCTCGGCATGTCCCTGCGCATGATACCGATCAAGGCCACATTTCAAAAAATGGCCCGTGTTGTCAGGGATCTCGCGAAAAAGAGTTCGAAAAAAATTGAATTCATTACGCAGGGAGAGGAGACCATGCTTGATAAAAGCGTGGTTGACCGTATCGGTGATCCGTTGATTCATCTGGTCCGTAATGCCGTTGACCACGGCATCGAATCGTCCCATGAGGTTCGGCGTCGCTGCGGGAAGAATCCTGTCGGGCAGATTATTTTGACTTCGTTTCATAAGGGCGGCAACATCTTTGTTGAAATTCGCGATGACGGCCGCGGTCTTGACCGTAGCGCGATTCTGTCTAAAGCCGCCGAAAAGGGTCTGATCCGCGAAGGCCACCAGATCAGCGACCGTGAAATTTATAATTTGATTCTTCTGCCCGGTTTTTCAACAGCCGCAAAAGTAACCGATGTTTCCGGCCGCGGCGTCGGCATGGATGTGGTCAAACGAACGATTGAGGATTTGCGCGGCAATATCGATATTCAATCCTTGCATGGCGCCGGCACAACCATCACGCTCCGGCTTCCCCTGACGCTCGCCATTATCGACGGCATGCTTGTGCGTATCGGTCCCGAGCGCTATATTATCCCGACCCTGTCGATTGTCGAATCGGTCCGTCCCCGTGTGCAGGATATTACAACGGTCGTCAACAAAGGCGAAATGGTGGCCGTCCGGGACAAGCTGATTCCGCTTCTCAGGCTTGCCGACCTGTTTAATATCCCTAACGTTACGCAGGCTATTGAAGACAGTATCGTCATTGTTGTCGAGGACAGCGGCCGGATGACGGGCATACTGGTGGATGAACTTCTCGGCCAGCAGTCGACCGTAATCAAATCGCTGGGAGCACTCAAAGGTCTGGCCGGGATTTCCGGAGGTTCTATCATGACTGACGGCAGCGTTGGTATCATACTTGACATTGCCGGAATTGTAAAACTTGCGTTTGGCGATAATTCGATTGAGCATACGTAATGGCGCTGTAGAGACGGTGTCGCAATTCATTTTTTAGGGCATTTCGACCGAAGGGAGAAATCTTTGGTTTAAGAAAATCAACTACTTAAGATTCCTCTCATTCGTTCGGAATGATATATTTGGCTATTGCGACACAGTCTCGTATGCCGGTATATGACAACATTTTCACACGGGGGTACATGAGATGACCGATATTAACAGGAACGACCACGGCGGTATCTCACGCAAGGAGAAATTCCTTACCTTTAACCTGGCCGGGGAACAGTACGGGCTTGAAATTCTCAAGGTGCGTGAAATCATCGGCCTTATGGATATAACCACTGTTCCCCGAACACCGGATTTTGTGCGCGGTGTCATAAATCTGCGCGGCAAAGTCATACCGATTATCGAATTGCGTTCAAAATTCGGCATAGCCAGTATTGAAGACACAGAGCAGACCTGTATTATTGTTGTCGATATAGTTGAAGATCAGACTTCCGTTCAAATGGGCATTATCGTCGACAGTGTTTCCGAGGTCCTTGACATTAATGTCAGCGACATCGATGACGCACCCCGGTTCAGTGCGGCGGTAAGCACATCCTTTATCAAGGGCATTGCCAAAACAAAAGGCGGTGTAAAAATTCTGCTCAAAATTGAAGATGTCCTGACAACGGATGAAATTCGCGGCCTTCCGTCAACTGCAGAAATTGACGCTGAGTAGCGCAATTGTGAGATCAATTGATGGACAGCGCAACGTTTGAACGTCTGAGGACAATTGTCTATGACAGCAGCGGCATCAGCCTCAGGGAGACCAAGGAAGCGATGGTGTCGGCCCGCATTGCAAAACGCATGCGCGCCCTGGGCATCGGCACCCATGCAGAGTATCTTCACTATCTTGAACATGACGCCAACGGCGATGAAATTACGCGGTTTCTCGATGTTATATCGACTAATGTAACCAGCTTTTTCCGGGAGAGCCAGCACTTTGATTTTTTGAGGGATATTCTGACAGCACGGCTGAGGGACAGCACATCAAAAATCCGCCTGTGGTCCGCGGCTGTATCAACAGGCGAAGAAGCGCTTTCAATAGCTATGGTAGCACATGATGTGTTGGGCGCCTCTCCGGTTGATTGCCGGATACTTGCTACCGATATATCAACCCGTGCGCTTATAAACGCACAGCAGGGGATCTATGAAGCTGCACAGATGGAAAACCTTCCCGAACAGATGCGCAGGAGGTTTTTTACCCCCGTCCGTGACAGCGATGCCATACGCTATCGGGCCAGCGACGAGATCATGAGACGCATCGTCTACCGGCGGCTTAATCTTTCACGACCGCCCTTTCCCATGCGCGGGCAGCTTGATGTTGTCTTTTGCAGAAACGTTATGATATATTTCGATACAGCAGTCAGAGAAAGGCTTGTGGCCGAAATATACAGGCTGTTGCAGCCGGGGGGGTATCTTTTCACCGGGCACGCTGAAAGCCTGAGCAGCTTAAAAACTGATTTTGCATGCATACGTCCGACAATTTATCAGAAGCACTAGTGTAGTGTCCCAAGAATAACTTGAATAAATAGACTGCTTATGTTAAGCTTCTCCTAAAACGAAAGGAGAAGCATATGGCGATTGGAAGACCAGTACAACCA
>VGSH01000084.1 GCA_016875025.1 Deltaproteobacteria bacterium | reverse complement strand
GGGAGAGATGCTGATCCGGGGAGGCTATGTCACGCGACAGCAGGTTACAACCGCGCTTGACCGGCAGGGAGATACATTCGATTATCTTGGAAAGCTGCTGGTGCGGGACGGATTGATCCAGCACGAGGTTCTGCAGCAGGCCCTCAAGACCCAGATGCTTGAAACATTCTTCGATATCCTGCAGTGGCGTGACGGTCAGTACCGGTTCATAACAGACAAATTCAAAAAAGAAGGAGCTCTCAATACGATACCCGGCATACAGTCAATACTGCTTGATGTTTTGCGCATGATAGACGAATGGCCTGCTATCGTAAAAGCAATCCCCTCGTTTGAAATGGTCTTCACACTTGCGGATGGCCATACCCCGGATGATATTGAGATCGACGAACTGCCGGTATACCAGTTGATCGACGGCAGGCGCAGTGTGCAGGAGATTGTCGACGGAAGTCTTATGGGACGTTACGCAGCCTGTAAGATACTGGCCGAACTTCTGCAGGATGGCATCATCAGGCATGCCGGCAGGAAGGAAACCAGCCGGCAGAGCCGGCGCCTCAGCCTTGCCGCGATTGTGTTCGGCCCCGGTGCCTATGTGCTGCTGGCCGCGCTGCTGGTCCTGGCGACGATTCTGCCGACGGGCTTTCCTGCGACAGCTCTTCCGCTTCTGTTCAGCAGCTCAGATCAGACGCGTTTCGTCGATTCCTGTGTCGAGCAGATGCATATGCGGCGTATTACCTTCGGACTTGAGGCCTTTTACTTAAAAAACAACCACTATCCGCTCGCGCTCTCAGAGCTTGCCGATAACGGTTTTGTGCCCGCGTGTATGCTTCCCGAATCAATCCGCTATAGTGCTGATGGCCTGCATTACCGGCTTGACACCGCCCTCCGTCCCTAGCAGGCTGTTGAAAAAGGCCCATCTGCGGCGTTGCGCTCATCACTCGTCACTGCGGCGTACGCAGAAGTACGCCTCATTTCTCGTAATTTTGCGCGCCTTGCATCCGGTCCTTTTTGAACAGCCTGTTTGAAATGGCTTTTTCAACAACCTGCTAGGCAGTGCATGCGAGCGCGGCTGCTTTCTAAAGGAATCTGCATAACGTTTCCGATAACGCACAGGTGAGGGGGGGGGCCGGCCGGTGCGGCGCTTCGCAGCTGAACGGCGGTCAGCTCTGCCGGAGATATTTCAGACATTCCGGCAGTTCGGCGCTGTTGCCGAGGGTATCCTCACCGTAGTTGGCCTGTGCCAGCGCGATAATGTCGTTGACGGCGTTTTGGTCGCCGCTAAAAACAACCTCACGGATGCCTTCTTTTTTTATGATGCCTCCTGCCCACATGATATCAATAACGCTGGCGGCGTCGAATGTCTTGTCATGCACATGCATGGTTACTGCGCTGCCGTAATGATGTACGATTTTAGCAACAAGTGTCGATGGCCGCAGATGAAAACCCAGGCCTTCGGGAACCGGCACGGAAGCGGTAACGGCGATACTGAACTGCGCAAGGATGTCGCGGGTCAGCTGCTCGGCGCACGCAATAAAGGACGTGTAGTAATACAGTGCGAAATTAACGATGGTTTCAAGCACATCATTGTGCTTTATGAGCAGTGCGATTTTTTTATGGGTCGTTTCTTTGCGGATGCTGCTCTCGTGTCGCTCATAAAAATGGGTCAGCTCCTTGGCGATGCTGAGCAGGTGCAGTGACACGGAAATATAGCCGCGCAGGGATTTCAGCTGAGGGGTTTCCGACTCAAGGGGAGTTTTCTGTATATAGGTATCATACATTGACTGTGCATTATGTACATGCATTTCCAGCTGTCGAAGCGTTTCCTCGTTGATCCGTTCGGGAATCAGGCCACCGTGCAGCTTTTTTTTCGGTATCTTGCTCTCTATAAAAACATCGTGCGATTCTTTCACCGCATCAATGAGCTTGGATGACACCTTGAATATATATTCATGAATATCGCTTACCTCCTCCTGATCTCTGTTGCCGGGCAGCACTTTTACGACAATGCGGTCCGCGAACTCATCTTCGTGTATGTCGGGATTGGGAATGGTGAGGCCGAGCCTGTGCGCTTCGTCGGCAAGAGTCGCACAGAGGGCAAGAATGGATGTATAAAGAAAATCGAGTCGTTTTTCGGCATCGCGTATGAAAGCATCAATATTTTTCGCATCGAGATTATAGAATTTCAGCCGGCTTAAAATGTGATTGATCATATAGGCGGTCCCGGCAAAGCCCCGCAGCGATGCGACAATTTCTCCGTAATAGAGCCAGTTTTTATTACCGCGAGCACCGTGATCGTCAAGAAAATCTTCAAGTTCAATGGATTCCTTCACCAGGGCCACAAGGCTTTTTTTACTGAATCGCACAGACGGTTTTTCAATAAAATGTGCGGCAAATTTCAGTAAGCCCTTTGAGGCTTTATCGGCAAGGGGTATGAATTCCGATTCCTGGATGACTTCAATTGAAAATTCCATAGCGTATACCGAAAGGGCTGTTGTGATGGTGTCACTGTTTTACGGGTGGCGCGGCAGGACAGGGCGGGAGGCGCTCATGAGGGCAGCCGGGGAAATGGCCGCATGAGGAAGTGAATGCGGACGCTGTTGAACGAACGGTCATGCCAGAGGCCCGCATATGTGTACAGTCGCCCGGCCGCGGCACTGCAAACGTGCATCTTGAATATTACCGGCTACAGCTCAAGTCCGTCATCATCGTCATCCGTATAATCTTCGTCGATAATCTCCTCATCTTCTTCAACGTGAACGTAGGACTTAGGGGCAGGCATGCGCTTTTTAACAGCCAGTTTTTCTTTAAGTTTGATCGCT
This sequence comes from Deltaproteobacteria bacterium, assembly GCA_016875025.1. GTDB lineage: Bacteria > Desulfobacterota > WTBG01 > CAIYCZ01 > CAIRTM01 > CAIRTM01. Next base: position 10,196 of record VGSH01000084.1, on the reverse strand, counting down.
TCATGGCTCACCACAAAGGTTTCAAACTTGTCGGTGGCGTCGCTCACTTCCCGGTTTATTGCCTTTATAATATCCGGGGGTGTATTCGGGTCGTATTTGTCAAAAAGCCGTAAGTCGTGTTGATCCATCGTGTACTCCTTCTGCAGTATGCGGCCGGTTCAAGCGGGCCGCTGCGATCAGTATATATACCATTAATGAGTTACAGGGGCTTTTCGAGCGTTTCAATGATTTCATTTAATGCTTTACGGGTTGACGCAAGCGCGTCAAGGTATTCAGAATTGGTAAAGCTCAAAGGAAGCTGCTCCTGTGGTGCCTGCTCGTTGGTTTCCTTGAGCTTCTTTTTTGCGCCGGCAATCGTAAATTTCTGATCATAGAGCATTTTTTTTATTTTTAGAACAGACTCGACATCTTTTTTGCGATACAGACGCTGATTTGTTTTAGTCCGGTAGGGCTTGATCAGCTTGAATTCAGACTCCCAGTAACGCAGAATATACGGCTCAACGCCGGCGATCTGGCTGACCTCGCCGATTTTAAAATATAATTTGTCGGGCAGCTGCCTGGAACCCATCACGTGTTTCCCCTGCACTCTGTCACACCGTGAGCCGGATCGGCCGCTGTGCTGCTGCGGTGGTGCACGGCAGATCCGTCTTGACTAACTGTTCAGGGCTTTTTTTAGAACCGGACTTGCCTTGAACGTCAGCACATTGCGCGCAGCAATTTTAATTTCATCGCCGGTCTGCGGGTTACGTCCGCGACGGACATGTTTTTCGCGGATGGTAAAATTGCCGAAACCGGATATTTTAACCTTTGCCCCGGCTTCGAGCCGCGAACGAATCAGATCGAAAATGTGCTCAACGATCTGGCTAGATTCTTTTTTGGAAAGTCCGACTTTTTCGTACATAGCTTCAATCAGGTCTGCCTTAGTCATCGGTACGCTCCTTGTTCACTGCAGTTACGCACGGCTATCGCAGCTCGGCCCCGAGCTGAACACGCAGGGAGGCAAGCAGTTTGTCGTGAATTTTATTTACCTCAGCATCTGTCAGTGTCCGATCATCGGATTGGAATATCAAACGAAACGCGATACTTTTTTTCCCGGCCGGGATGCTTCCGCCCTGGTAAAAATCAAAAATATGCCATTGTTTAAGCAGGCTGTTTTTAAAAGAGTCCAGCGCTGCGCATACGTCAGCAGCCGAGATTGTCTTATCAATCACCAGGGCAAGATCGCGCTGCACAGCCGGATACCGCGAAAACGGCGTGTAGGACCTGTGATCTACATAATATGCGCAAAGAATGTTAAAATCAAGCTCGAAAACATGCACCGGGCTGGCAGCGTCAAAAAATTCGGCAATTTCAGGATCCAGGGTTCCGCACTGTCCGCATACGGTGTCGCCGATGCACAAACGCATGCTGCTTTGGGGGATGAGAAACGCTTCAGTGCTGCCGGTTTCAAAACGGTATGAAACGATACGCAAGCCGTTGAGCAGCGTTTCAAGGCAACCCTTAATGTCAAATATATCAGCATCACGACCGGCCAGCGCCCACGTATCGGTGTACTGCATACCGTATGTCAGGCCGGCCAGCATGCGTTTTTCTATGATCGTTCCTTCCGGTGTTTTCATGAACACATTGCTTATTTCGAAAAACGAGCAGGCAGGGCAGCGGTTGGCACGCAGATTATGCTGCAGGTTGTTCAGGAGACTGCCCAGCACGGTTGTGCGCATGACAGATTGCGCGGCGGAAAGCGGGTTGAGCAGCCGGACCGGATCGCTGCGCATGTCATCGGAGCTGATGCGCAGCGCACTCAGCAGGTTCGGGTCCTGAAAGCTGTAGTTAATGACCTCGCTGAACCCGGCTGCCGTGAGCAGCGTGCGGGCCTGCTCACCAACTTCTCGCGTTATATTCCGCTCAGGGCTGCACAACGGTACAACAGGATACGTTACCGGGATTGTATCATAGCCGTTAAGTCGGGCAACCTCTTCGATGATATCGATCTGGGTTTTGATATCATAGCGGTGCGAGGGCGGGGTAACCGCAAGTGCGCCTGGTCCGGTTGCAACGGTATGCATGTGCAGGCGTGCAAGATGACACGCGATTGTCTCCGCGGTAAGCGTCAGTCCAAGGGTTTTGTTAACCGTCGCCACGCTCACTTCAATAGGCCTGGGAGCTTCAATCGGGGCAGGGTAGTGGTCAAGGATGTCGGACGCGGCCCTCCCGGCCTTAAGATCGGCAATCAACGCTGTTGCGCGCTGCAGAGCCGGGATCAGCCCGTTGATGTCAACGCCTTTTTCAAAGCGCTGCGAGGCCTCGGTTTTAATGCCGAGCGCCCGGCCGGTTGCAGCGATGGATCCGGGTTTGAAATAGGCGCTTTCAAGCAGTATGGTGTTCGTCTCCCGGGTGATGCTTGAGTCAAGACCTCCCATGATGCCGGCAAGCGCGCGCGGCTGCTCGGCATCGCAGATCATAAGCGCACCGGCGGGAAGGGTATGGGTTGTATTGTCGAGTGTTGTGAAGCGCTCCGCACTGCGGGCCGCGCGCACGACTATTTTTTTCCCGCGCAGCAGGCTGTAGTCAAATGCGTGCAGCGGCTGGCCCCATTCCAGCAGGACATAGTTTGTGATATCAACGATATTGTTGATGGAACGCATACCGCAGTTTTCAAGCCTGCGGCGCATCCACAGGGGTGACGGAGCGATGATGATATCGCCTGCAAATGCGGCACAGTACCGGGGACAGGCATCGGGTGCCTGTATGTCAACTGCGATCATATCTGCGCATGCTGGCCCGCCCTGAGGGGTCGCGTAGACCGGTAGCTGCAGGGGAAGGTCATACAGGGCGGCAATTTCGCGCGCCATGCCAATAACACTCAGGCAGTCTGCGCGGTTGGGTGTGATGCTTATATCAAGAACAGTATCGCGCAAATCAAGTGCATCGGCCAGCAGCGTTCCCGGTGTCAGTCTGCCGTCAAGCTCCAGGATACCGCCATCGGGATCACCGATGCAGAGTTCGGCGGACGAGCACAGCATGCCCTCTGAGGCCTGGCCCCTGATCTTTGAACGTTTAATGACAAGGCCGTCGGGGAATGCGGCGCCCGGAAGTGCCAGGGCTGTTTTCAGCCCGGCACGCACATTCGGTGCGCCGCACACGACCTGATGTGTCTGTGTGCCGGTATAAACCGAGTTGACCGTGAGTTTGTCGGCATCAGGGTGTTGCGCACTTGCCTGCACCTCGGCAACGATAATATGGTCCCATTGCGGACCGATTTCAGAGATGCTTTCGACTTCAAAGCCGCTCATTGTCAGGCGGTGGGCCAGATCCTGAACCGGCACTTCAAGAGCGACGAATTCCCGCAGCCAGCGTATACTCAGCAGCATATTACACCATTAAAACTGGGAAAGAAAACGCAAGTCATTTTCATAAAACAGCCGTATGTCGTTAATGCCGTAGGTCAACATTGCAATGCGCTCGACGCCGAGGCCGAACGCAAGGCCGGTGACTTCTTCAGGGTCATAACCGGCATTTTTGAACACGACCGGATTCACAAGGCCGCAGCCCAGTATTTCCAGCCAGCCGGTGCCGGAGCAGACCCGGCAGCCATTACCACGACACATGACGCACTGGATATCAACTTCGGCGCTGGGTTCGGTGAACGGGAAATAACTGGGGCGGAAGCGGATAGCGGTCTCTTGGCCGAACAGCCGGTGTATAAGAATTGTCAGCAGGCCCTTCAAATCTGAAAAACTGACATGCGTATCCACCATGAGACCTTCAATCTGATGGAACATGGGCGTGTGGGAAATGTCTGAATCACAGCGGTAGACTTTGCCGGGGCACAGGATCCTGAGCGGCGGCTGCATGCGCTGCATCGTGCGGATTTGAACCGGAGACGTGTGTGTACGGAGCAGCTGTTCGCCCGAGACATAAAAGGTGTCATGCATATCGCGGGCCGGATGGTCCTTGGGGATATTAAGGGCCTCGAAGTTGAAAAAATCAAGCTCTATTTCAGGTCCGTCGACAACACTGAAGCCCAGCCCGGTAAAGATTGCGGTGATTTTTTCGGTAACGCGCGTAACGGGATGCAGCGTGCCCAGTGCAGGCCTGCGTCCGGGCAGGGTAATATCGAGCGCCCGGGCAGCGATTGCCTGTTCCTTGCGCGTGAGCCGCATGGCTTCAAGGGCGGTCTCAATCTCCCGCTGCAGGCTGCTTTTTAATGCATTTGCTGTTGAACCGGTGAGCGCTCGTTCTTCAGCCGGAAGGTCCTTCAACGATTTGATAAGGGATGTCAGGCGGCTGCTGCGACCGAGATATTTACTTTTAATCTGATAGAGGTCGTTTTCCGATACAGCACTCTGGAGATCGGCATCAAATTCGTCTCTGATGGCGGCACATTCGTCACGCATGACAGCTCTATAAAATGCTGAGGTTTAATGTCGGCCGGATAGTGCCGTTGCTGCTATATAATCCGGACATAGTGCCTGTTGAGCAGTTTGTGCCCGTCGGCACACCTTTAAAAACCAGCGTGAGGAACCGGTGGTTGCAGGGCACATCAATGCCGGTCGAACAGCGCAGTCATGAATTAACTGTCACGCATCATGTCCAAAGTGTTTGAACAGATGCTGGACTACCTTAAGTACAACGTCGGAAATCAGTTCTCACGCGCGATCGCAGCCAGACGGGTAAAAGCGCCCGGATCATTGACAGCCATATCAGACAGAATCTTGCGGTCAAGCGCGATGCTGGCTTTGGCGAGTCCGGCAATCAAGCGGCTGTAGCTCATATCATTCAGACGCGCGGCTGCATTAATACGGGCAATCCAGAGACGCCGAAAATCGCGCTTGCGCGCGCGGCGGTCACGGTAGGCGTAATTAAGTGCGCGGTCTACTGCTTCACGGGCGATTCTGTACAGATTTCCGCGGGGGCCGCGAAACCCTTTTGCAAGTTTGAGCAGGCGTTTTCTCCGGCGGCGTAATGTATACCCTCTTTTAACGCGTGGCATTGGTGGAACCTTTCAGTAAAACAGTTAGTGTCGACGTTACAGCACATCGTGCGTCCGGTGCAGCGGAGCATACCGGATTTTAAGCGTACGGGATCAGGCGGCGGATATTGCGCTGCTCAACGCTGCTGATCAGGGTTGAGTGCCGCAGATTGCGTTTACGCTTGGTTGATTTCGATGTAAGGATATGGCTGGCATATGCCTTGTTGCGCTTGACTTTTCCACTCTTGGTCAGCGAAAACCGCTTTGCGGCGCCGCTGCAGGTTTTGATTTTTGGCATTGCGTAACGTACTCCTGTAATGTATTAGTTGCTGATCTGTTTACGGGGGGCGAGCATCATGACCATATTGCGGCCTTCAACACGCGTCTCCCGTTCGATAACTCCGTTTTCCTCAACCTTGCTTGCAACCTTCTGCAGGATAGACTCACCATGCTCTTTAAAGCGCATTTCGCGCCCGCGGAAAACAACATTCACTTTCACCTTGTGTCCGCGGTCGAGAAATTCCAGCATATGGCGCACCTTAACCTCAAGGTCATGCTCGCCGGTAAACGGCCTGAGCTTTATCTCCTTGGTCTGAACGGTGTGAACAGTCTTGCGCTTCTGCAGTTTTTTGCTCTGCTGATACTTGAATTTGCCGTAATCCATCAGCCGGCACACCGGCGGATCAGTATTGGTTGAAACTTCGACAAGATCAAGTCCCTGTTCAGTGGCGATTGTCTGGGCCTGCTGATTGGTTATGATGCCGAGTTGATTGCCCTCGCCGTCGATTACCCGCAGAAGCGGGGCCTTGATAGAGGTATTTATCCTGGCCTGGCTGGTATCAGTTTTCTTTTCTATGGTCGCATCCTCCGTATGAGATACATTGAACCTGTTAGTGCAGCATTTGCAAAGCGCTGCGGCAGTCCTGCCGCAGCAGGCCCACGAAATCATCAACCGGCATGCACCCGAGATTTTCTCCGGTTCGACTGCGTGGTGCGATACCGCGTGCCAGCATTTCGTTATTGCCGATTATGAGCATATAGGGTATTTTCTGCATCTGGGCTTCCCTGATCTTGAAATTCAGGCTTTCATTGCGAAGATCAAGGTCAGCCCTGATATCCTGCGCAATGAGCTGCGCGTGAACATCGCGCGCCCAGGCCTGCTGCTCATCGGATATTGTGATAATCTGTGCCTGTACCGGTGCGAGCCATGCTGGAAAGGCGCCGGCATAGTGTTCAATCAGGATGCCGATAAAACGCTCGATGGAACCGAGAATAACACGATGCAGCATGACCGGCCGGTGCTTTTCACCGTCCGCACCAATATAGCTCAGATCAAAGCGCTCGGGAAGCACAAAGTCGCACTGAATAGTTGCGCACTGCCATGAGCGCTTCAGACTGTCCTGAAGCTTGAAGTCGATTTTAGGGCCGTAAAAAGCGCCATCACCTGCATTTACTTCATAGGGCAGGGTGCATGTTTTTAAAGCAGATTCGAGCGCCTCGGTGGCACGCTGCCAGTCAACATCGGTGCCGATTGATTTTGCGGGCCGTGTGCTGAGTTCGACTGCGCATTCAAAACCGAACACGCCCATGACATCGGTAATAAACTCGATGATGTTTAAAATTTCCTGGTTGAGCTGCTCCGGCGTACACAGAATGTGGGCATCGTCCTGGGTGAATTCGCGCACCCTGGTCAGCCCGTGCAGGACACCGGACTTTTCATGGCGGTTAACCGTGCCAAGCTCGAAGAATCTCAACGGCAGTTCCTTGTAACTTCGGCGCGAGGAGTTGTAAATCAGCATATGGGCAAGGCAGTTCATCGGCTTAAGGCCGTACTGTTTTTCTTCGACTTCCGTGAAATACATGTTCTCGCGGTAATTGTCCAGGTGCCCGGATTTTTCCCACAATTCCAGCTTTAATATCTGGGGTCCCTTGACCAGCTGATAGCCGCGCCGCAGGTGCTGTTTGACTTCAAAGTCCTCAAGAATCCGGCGCAGCAGTGCGCCCTTGGGGTGATAGACGATCAAACCTGCACCGGCTTCATCGTAAATATTAAACAGATTCAGCTCGCGACCAAGTTTGCGGTGGTCCCTTTTTTTGGCTTCTTCGATCAGCTGCAAATGGGCCTGCAGCGATTTCTTATCGGGAAACGCCGTGCCGTATATGCGCTGCAGCATTTTATTTTTTTCGCTGCCGCGCCAGTAGGCACCGGCCAGACCGGTCAACTTAAAGGCTTTGATTTTGCCGGTTGAGGGCAGGTGGGGGCCGCGGCACAGATCGATGAAATCACCCTGTTCATACAGGCTTACAGTTTCTGATGCCGGCAGTTCGCTGATGATCTCAACTTTGTAGGTCTCACCCCTGCTGCGGAAGAGCTCTATGGCTTCATCACGTGGCATCTCACGGCGCCTGATCGGCAGGTTCTGATTAACAAGCGCATGCATTTTCGCCTCGATTTTTTCGAGGTCGGCCGGAGTAAAAGGTTCCATCGCATCAAAGTCGTAGTAAAATCCATCCACAATTGACGGACCGATCGTAACCTTTACATCCGGGAAAAGAGTCTTTACCGCCTGCGCCATAAGATGCGATACACTGTGGCGCAGCACGTCCAGACCATCTGCAGAGTCGGCGGCAACGAATTCCACCCGGGCGTCATGATTGATAGCCGTGTGCAGATCGCATAGACGGTTGTCGATTCTGACAGCAACAGGATTTTTAACATCACTGCAGTCTTTGAGCAGTTCAACGGCAGGCAGCCCTGCGGCGATGCCGCGGGTTGTGTTGTCGTTTAAAATTACAGTAACGTTTCCCATGGTACACACTTGAAATGTAAAGGTAATTACAGGCCCAGAATAGCCGGTGTGTCAGCACAAAGTGTGCGGGACCGGCACACTGTATTGTAACCCATGAATTAACCAGCAGTATTATTCAGCCGGTTATTGTGCGTAATATATAGGCGCGGGCGGTTTCGAACCGCCGACTTCTACCGTGTCAAGGTAGCGCTCTCCCCCTGAGCTACGCGCCTGTAACCTTCAAATAAAATATAAATTATTATCAATTAGTCCTAAAATTGTCAAGATAAATTATTCCTTACTGCTGATATCCTTCGGTCGCAGCAGCATGAAAAAGTGTGCATGTATGTATGATTCACAGCCGTATCAAAGAGGTGTTCGGTAGGAACATGGCAGCCAGGCACGAGCGTGCCTAATGTGTCATCATAACTCAAAACGACCGTTTCGACAATGCAAAATCAAAAGGGCAGGGCGGTCAACACATGTCGTTGACTACAAAACACGGTCAACATCTGGAGGAATGATTTTGGCGCAGACGTAAAACATTGATGAAGTCGTAAAAAGTCCGAAAATGCCCTTTTTCAGGACGCGCGCGTAAAAAGGCCGCAGGCAAGGCGCGCACATCCGAAGGAATGAGGCGTGCTTGCCGTACGCCGCAATGACTGAGGATGCAGCGCAACGCAGCATCCGGACTTTTTACGAGTGTGTCAAACATTCAATAGTGGACAAAAACGCACCTTTGATACCGGCACACATGGATAGCACATTGTGCGCAAGCTGAGAAACAACATATGCCGTAAAGATATAAGGTAAAGAAGCTGAGGGCGCCTCAATTTTGTAAGTTGCGCGCATGAGTATTGTTTATTGAATTCGAAATACAGTCATATTGGGTGCAATTGCGCAACTACAGTTCATGCTCTCGACAGAATACACAAGTGATGGGCACGTGGTTCTGAGAAGCCATCTTCGCTCAGGGTTAGAAAGGGTACAGCAACACGCTCAGCGACCTCGAACTTAAAATGCGCAGGTTATTTTGGTTTTATATAAGAACCCGCTGTCGTTGGTTTACATAATATATATTATCAGACGTAATGGGGCGGAGCCTAATGTTCGCGCAGGAATGGAGACAATAACGTGTTTTTTTGTAAAACTCCTGTTAAAATCACCGTTGCGTGTTGATTATTTAAGGCGTTTATTTTAATATAGCAAAATGTTGTTTATTGCACGATGGATATGCGTCGATCAGTTCGCAGTGCATGTGCACGGTAACTGATTAGGATACCGTGATCAGAATCTATATTTTTTCAGGGAGGTTTTATGAACAATCGTACTAACGGTAAACTCAGGCGTTCGCTGATTGCCGGAGTTCTTTTTTTTCTACTCTGCCCCCTTGCGACACCGCATGCTGATGAGAACACTACTGAACAAAATCTTGCACAGGGACTGCCGAATTTTGCCCCCCTTGTAGAAAAACTTACGCCTGTTACAGTTAATATCAGCTCTTCCAGAACGGTTAAACCCCGGATTCCACAGTTTGGTGAATCCCCCCCTGGAAGTGAAAACGATCCTTTCCGTGATTTTTTCGGAGATGATTTTTTCAGGCGTTTTTTCGGCGATCCTAACCGCGAGTACCGCCAGCAGGGACTCGGTTCAGGATTTATTATTGACAGCGAGGGCTATATTATCACAAACAATCATGTCATTGACGGTGCCGATGAAATCAAGGTTAAAACATATTCTGAAAAGGAATATGTCGCCGAGGTGATCGGCACTGATCCCAAGACCGACCTGGCGTTGCTGAAAATTACGCTCGCTTCTGGCGACATCCTGCAGGCAGCCACGCTCGGCGATTCCGACCGGCTCAAGGTCGGCGAATGGGTTATAGCTATCGGCAATCCCTTCGGACTGCAGGCAACCGTTACCGCAGGCATTGTCAGCGCGAAATGGCGCAAAATCGGGGCCGGTCCGTATGAGGATTTTATCCAGACCGATGCCTCAATTAATCCCGGCAACAGCGGCGGCCCGCTTTTCAACCTGAACGGTGAAGTTGTCGGCGTCAACACCATGATCTATACCCCCAGCGGCGGCAATGTCGGTATCGGTTTCGCGATACCTATTAATCTGGCCGGCAATATTGTCCGGCAGTTGAAGGAAACCGGACGTGTGGTGCGCGGCTGGCTCGGTGTTGTTGTGCAGACAGTCACACCCGAACTGGCGCAGTCATTCGGACTTGAAGAAGGTCGCGGCGCACTTGTTGCCGATGTTGAGCCGGCATCTCCTGCTGAGAAAGCCGGCCTGAAAAGCGGCGATATCATAATCGAATTTGACGGAAAACCGATCCGTGAAATGTCCGAACTTCCGATGCTGGTCGCTGATACTCCGGTAGGCAGACGATTAACCCTGACCATACTGCGTGACGGTTCCAGGCGCGAGGT
>VGSH01000083.1 GCA_016875025.1 Deltaproteobacteria bacterium | reverse complement strand
TAGTCAGGCAGTGCGCAGAAGAATACAGGCACCGTGCCGGTTTCTTCACGCCACCGAACATCCTTTTTTAAAAACCTGTTATTTAATTGTCAAAGAACGTTTTGTAAAACAATTGCGACACAGTCTCTTTGCCGGGGGACTCACAGAGTTTGACATTTGCGGGAATATAAGAAAACCTCCTGATTCGGTGAACCGCTCAAAGTTAACCGAAAGGAGGTTTTCAGTGGAACTGTACCAGAGCTTAGAACATGAGAGGTGCTTGGAAAATGGCAGACATGGATGACGCACATCACGATGTCGTGTTGCTGGTAGATGATGAGGAAAACATCCTGCGCTCCCTGGCACGGGAGTTAATGGATATGCCCTACGGGCTTTTGACAGCGACATCGGCTGATACGGCTCTTGATGTCCTGCGCGCACATCCCGTGACAGTTGTTATATCCGATCAGCGTATGTCAGGCGCAACCGGCACTGAACTGCTTGCGGCGGTGCGGGAGAAATACCCCGATGTGGTCCGTATCCTGCTGACGGCTTTTTCCGACATGCAGGATGTTATTGATGCGATCAACAAGGCCGGAATCTATAAGTTCATTCAAAAGCCCTGGAAAACAGCCGAGCTGAAGCGAATAATCGCAGAAGCCGTCGATCACTATCATATCATGCGTGAAAAAAACGTTCGGAAACAGGTCGTCGTGCGCAACGGAGCGGTATCAGGCGACGATTCAAAATCATTAAAGGCGCCGGTGCGGGGATAGCCGTATACGGCGCGCACAGGCGATTATTCACACAACAACGATGGAGCCAGCCATGCGAAAAAAAAGAGTCCTGATCGTTGATGATGATCATAATGTACTCAAGGCGCTTCTCCGGCTGCTGCAGGATGAAGACTATGAGGTGATAACGGCAGATTCAGCCATGGAAGCAAAGTCCGTTATCGAGCGCCAGGAAGTGCATATGGTGATTTCTGATGTGGTCATGCCGCTCACATCGGGCCACAAGCTGCTCGCCTGGGTGCGTCAGCATTATCCTGAAATTATCCGCACCATGTTTACCGGCAATGCCGATCTCAGCATGGTCATGCGCGCGGTCAATGAAGGCGAAATATACCGGTTTTTTACCAAGCCGTGGGATCCCGTCGAGCTGAAGCTTTCCATCCGGCTTGGTCTTGAAAAATATGATCTTGAAAAGGAGCGCAGGGTGCTGCAGACCATTGTGAGGCAGCAGCGCAGTGAACTTGACCGTATTGAGGAGGAGTTTCCCGGCATAACGGCTGTCAAACGCGACATGACGGATGCCGTGGTTCTCGATGAGCTCTCCGATGACGACCGCGAGCAGATCAAACAGTGGTGTGTGCGCCATTGAGGACCGGGCATGCCGAATGATCCGTACATATACAGAGTGGCCTTGCGCATGTGCCATGTAGCATGTATCCAGGTAAGCCCCGCCTGTCTTACTGCATTTCTGATATCCCGGAAGTCTCCGGGACAGACTGTTTCCTTAAGTGAGGTGCTGTTTGAAACGATCTTTTAAGCTGCTGTGCGGAAATTTTGAAAAAGTATTCATCATCTCCAGCATTTGTGCTGCCGCGCTCATCATCTATTTTCTCCCTGATAATATATCGTTTTTGAATTTCTTTTTTCTTCCGGTAATCCTGGCAGGTTATTACGTGGGCATACGCCTGTCCGTGCCCGGTGCCGTGTTCTGTGTATGCGCGGTTGTTTTTTATACGCTTGTTTCTCCGGTGGAGCTGCAGCGGCCGCAGGATACCTCACAGGTGGTTCTGTTTGTGATTACCTGGGGCTGTTTTCTGGTTCTGGCAGGCGCGCTGGTCGGCAATCAGCAGGAAAAAATTCAGCGTGAGCAGTTGAAGCTTGTGCGCCTGAATGCTGAGGTATCGGCAGCCTATGAGAAATTGAAAAATGTCCGAGTCGAGGCTGTCAGGACTCGCATGGAGCTTGAACATGAGCTGCGTGAAAATGAAAAGATGTTTCGCCTGCTCTTCGAACAGGACTCCGATGCGATTATAGTATTTGACACCAGCCTTCGCTCGATATCGGATATTAATGATGCAGTGGTGCGGCTGTACGGTTTTGAACGTGAGGAACTCATCGGCAACGATCTATTGATGCTGATGGATGAAGACAACCGTGAGAGCCTGTGCCGCGCGTTTAAAAACTCCGACCCGGGAAATTCCTTCATTTTGCTCCGTCAGGAACATCGCAGAAAAAACGGTACCACGGTTCCGGTATCATGTCGCGGAAGAATCATCGAGATGAACGGAAGGCAGCATCTGTTTTGTTCCATCTGGGATATCACCATAAAAATTCATAAGGAGGAAGAGGACGCGCTCCTGCAGGCCCAGGTCCTGCACTCGGAGAAGATGGCTTCCATCGGAGTACTGGCAACCGGCATTGCCCATGAAATCAATAACCCGATGGCATTTATTTCAAGTAACCTGCTGACTCTTGAAAAATATTTAAAAAAAATTCAGCAGTATTTCGGGTTTATCGTCCAGACGGTTGAGCCCGGTATGCCCGATGAGCTGTGCGGCGTACTGCAGGAGAAAAAGCAGAATTGTAAAATCGATTTTGTAATGCAGGATGCCGTTGATCTTGTGGCCGAATCAACCAGCGGTGCGGAGCGCATTAAAAAGATCGTTCAGGACCTGCGGCTGTTCGCACGCTCCGACAGCGATGAGCCGGAATCGTTCGACATTCATGACTATATAGAGAATACGATTAATATTATCTGGAACGAACTGAAGTACAAGGCGCAACTTCAAAAAAATTACGGGCATGTGCCCGCCATGGTCGGTTTTCCCCAGAAACTCAGCCAGGTTGTTATGAACCTGCTGGTCAACGCCGCCCATGCCATTGAAAATCAGGGTACCATCACGATAACAACCTTGAGCCGGGACCGGGATGTGTATGTTTCCATCGCAGATACAGGTTGCGGCATCGCTGAAAAGAATCTGGCAAAAATATTTGAACCATTTTTTACGACAAAAGAGGCGGGCAAGGGTAACGGTCTCGGTTTGAGTATCGCCTCTGATATTGTGACGAAAAAACTTAAAGGAACCATAAACGTTGAAAGCCGTGTTGGCGAAGGAACGACATTCACGCTGCGGCTGCCTATTGACTGCAGCGAACCGGCCTGAGTGCATGGTCTCGCCGGCATACCGCGAATGGTCAGGCGTGTCGGCGGCGATACCGGGTCTGGTTGTGGAGCGTAACAGGGACAGGCATGATGAGCGCAAACGCAGACATTGTGTTGTTTGTCGATGATGAGCCGATGATTCTGCGCTCCATTGAGCGGGTTTTCCTCAACAGCCCGCACCGGATCATGACAACCGGGGATGCCGAACAAGCTCTTGAAATTGTCAAAAAAGAGCCGGTGTCTGTCGTGGTTTCCGACCAGCGGATGCCGAAAATGCAGGGCATTGAGCTTCTGGAAAAGGTAAAAGAGATTTCCCCGCCGACGGTAAAAATTCTTTTAACCGGATATGCCGATCTGGCGACGGCTGTACGGGCGATCAACAGCGGAGAGGTGTTCCGGTTTATTCAAAAACCATGGGAGGATGCCGAGCTTGCCGAGCTTGTTGAATCTGCCTGCAGTCGTTTTGCGCTTCAGCGTTCACTTGAGGGAGCAGACGAAGCTATGCTGCTGGCGATAGCTGAAATGATTGAGCTTAAGGATCCGCTGACGCAGGGACACTGCAAGCGGGTTGCCGAGTATTCCATACGGATGGCTGAAATACTTACTGTTGATAAAAACCTTCTGCGCTGTATCCGTGTTGGTGCCTGGCTGCATGACTGCGGAAAAATCGGCATTCCCGAGTCTATTCTCAATTATACCGGCGGATTGGTCAGGAACCATTCCCAGTGGGGGGCCGAGGTGGTGCGTCTGGCCGACATGGGCAATGAAGCCATCAATGTTGTCCTGTGCCATCATGAGCGCTATGACGGAACAGGTTATCCCCGGCAGCTGCGGGGAGACGATATTCCTCTCGAAGCCAGAATCGTTGCCGTGGCCGATATGTATGATGCCGTTACCTCGGATCGTTCTTACAGAAAAAAGCGCACCCACGAAGAGGCCGTGGCGATTTTGCGTCAGGAACAGGGCCGGGCGCTCGATCCTGTTTTGACACAGCTGTTTATCGATATGCTCAGCACCTGCAGGGAGCTGGATCAATGATCGAATATGATACCGAAGCCGGCGTTATGGTCATCAAGCTGGTGTATTACGGACCGGCATTGTCGGGTAAAACCACGAATCTGATGTGTTTGCACGATCTGCTGCCCTGCGGCGGCCGCGGCAATCTCATGGTGCTTGATACCGCCCGGGAAAGAACCATTTATTTTGACCTGCTGCCGTTTTTCATAACAGCACCAAGCGGCCTCAGGATCAAGGTCAAGGTGTTTACCGTACCGGGACAGGTAAAGCACGATGCCACGCGAAAGGCCGTTTTGCAGCGCGCCGACGGGGTTGCCTTCATCGCCGATTCGCAGGTTCGTGAGAATCTGAACAATGCGACAAGTTTTGAAAATCTTGAGCAGAATCTGGCCCTTGTAGGCCTCGATCCGGACAAGCTGCCGCTTGTCATCCAGTATAATAAACGTGATTTGCCCGGCATAACGCCGGAGGATGAAATCCGCAGTCTCTGGCGCCCGAGCGGTGTGCCCCTGTTTTTTGCTTCAGCGCTTGAAGGCTGGGGGGTCGTTGACACCTTTGAATGTCTGCTGCGTGTTACGTATGCGTCGCTTGACGGCCGATATTGTTTAAGCGAATCCCACGGACTTTCGGCACAGGCCTTCACCTGCGGGCTTACCTGCCCGGAGGTAAGCCCCGGTCTGCAGGAGAGTTCACTATGACGGTTCAGGGCTCGATCTCCTTTGTTGTCGGCGAAGAAAAGAAACTGACCGATGTGCTCAGCGAGTCCGATGTCATGCCTCTGCTTAAAAGTGTTGTCGGTGCAGGGCTTGATCTTGCGGCCATTGTCGATACGGCCGGGGAACCCCTGTGGTTTTTCGCGCCCGGCGAAACCCGGCCCGGCTCAATGCTTCCGCTGGGTGCGGCACAGGAGTGCAGGCCCATCATGCTGTCGGGTGACACGGTCGGCCGGGTGCATCTGTCGGCCGGCGGTGAGATTGACCCGGCCCTGCTTCGTTTCCTGGCCCGGGTTGTCGGTGATGCCGTTAACAGCATGGTGCAGACCAATCTGAAGCGCATGATGGTGACCGAGCTGCATACCAAGGTTGTGCAGATGTCCTATGATGAGCTGCTTGAGAAAAACCGGCAGCTGAGCGCATCTGAACAGAAGTATCGTGAGCTGGCCGAGCATCTTGAGGTCCGCGTTCAGGACAGAACAGCAGAGCTCAAGCAGGCCTATGCGCGCATGCTGCAGCAGGAAAAAATGGCTTCGGTCGGTCAGCTGGCTGCCGGCATGGCGCATGAAATCAACAATCCGCTCTCGTTTGTGCTGAGCAATTTGAAAACGCTTGAAAAATACGTAAGCCGATTTACGGAACTTGCCGGTTTTTATGAAGAGCAGGTCGCTCAGGCAGGCAGCGATGCTGTGACACGGTGTTTGCAGGCCAAACGATCCGAATTGAAAATCGACTTTATCCTGGATGATCTCGGTGATCTTTTTACGCAGAGCCATGCAGGTGCGGAACGTGTCAAAAAGATCCTCAGTGATCTGCGCGGGTTTTCACATATCGATGACGCCGAGCACAGTCAGCTCGATGTGAATGCGGAGATTGAGCGGACCTTGAGTGTGCTGTCCTCTGAGATACCCGGCGATGCTGAAATTACACGCGAGCTCGCGGAAATTCCCCTGGTGGTCTGCCGGGGTGCACTGCTGTGCCAGGCATTTCTCAATATTATCCGCAATGCGATTCAGGTGAAGCCGCACGGGCTGCGGCTGCGTATCCGCACAGCCCTGCATGCAAATGACCATATTACGATCGTGTTCAAGGATAACGGTCCCGGTATTGCACCGGACATTCAGGCGCGTATTTTCGAGCCGTTTTTTACCACACATGAGGTCGGTTCCGGTATGGGCATGGGACTGAAGGTCGCCTATGATGCGGTTACATCCTGCTGCGGCACGATAACGCTCAGCAGCAAAGAAGGGCAGGGGGCCGCATTTGTCATAACGCTGCCGATTAACGGGAGGTGCAATGAGTAAACGTGCAAGTCTTTTCCGTTGCGCTTCAGCCGGGGCGAATGCGGAACAGTATTCGCTTGAGGAATGCAGCGCTGCGCAGCGTACTTTCACCCTGCTTTTCGTCGATGATGAAGAAGGTGTCGCCCGGGCATTGAAAAGAATATTCATGGCCGAGAACTATCGCATCCTTACGGCATCCAATGGATTTGATGCACTCGACATCCTCGAATCCGAGGATGTCAACCTGGTGGTTTCCGACTACCGCATGCCCGGCATGTCCGGTGCGCAGCTCCTCAAGGAAATCAAGAGCAGATGGCCCGCTGTTATTCGCATCATGCTGACCGGCTATGCCGATGTGCAGTCGGTCATGGGAGCTGTCAATGAAGGCGCCGTGTATAAATTCATCACCAAACCCTGGAACGATGAGGATTTGCGGCTGACCGTCAGTCTGGCGCTGCAGCAGTATGTGCTGATGAGCGAGAACCGCAAGCTCCGGGATCTGAATGAAAAACAGCAGGAAACCATCAAACGCTATGCCCGTCAGGTTGCTGAAAGCAGCGGCATTCTGGGCACTATTCTGGCCAAGTCCGGCCAGGTAACCCCGGAGGACTACAAGCGGGCCCTCAGGGAGCGCGAGGATGCCGAGTTCATCATCGATACTCTTGTGCGGCTCAACCTGACAAGCGAGTCACGCGTGGTACAGGCCCTGCAGAAGCATCTGAACCTGGAATATCTGGATCTCAAGGAAGTGGTGGTGCCGCCTGAAGTTGTCAGGTTTCTTCCGCATGATCTGTGTGAGAAAAGCCGGATTTTGCCCGTAAAACTTCAGAAAGGCCATCTGACCCTTGCCATGGCCGACCCGTCGGATATTTATAAAATCGACAATCTTTCCCTGATGCTGGGACTGAAAGTAACGCCGGTAATTGCCAG
Organism: Deltaproteobacteria bacterium; assembly: GCA_016875025.1. Taxonomy (GTDB): domain Bacteria; phylum Desulfobacterota; class WTBG01; order CAIYCZ01; family CAIRTM01; genus CAIRTM01. The sequence continues at coordinate 5,917 of VGSH01000083.1, read as the reverse complement.
CAGTGCGGAAATTCTCAACCAGCTCATCAAGGTCTACGGCGATCGCAACCGCAACGAACACATCAGCTTTGAAGCAATCCCCGAGCTCGATCCCATCGATGAAATCGATATCGTCATCGAAGAGGAGGAAGAGCGGGTTAATATCACCGAGCTGCTGACATCTTCCGAGGTGCCGCCGATTATCCGTATTGTCAATGCCGTAATTTCCGAGGCCATCCGCTATAAGGCAAGCGATGTGCACATTGAGCCGAAAACAAAATTCACCGTGGTTCGCTACCGTATCGACGGCATGCTCAATGATAAAATCAGGATCCCTTCAGATCTGCATGCAGCCACGGTTTCCCGTATAAAAATCCTGGCCAAAATGGATATCTCCGAGCGCCGCATACCGCAGGACGGACGCATTACGGTCAAGTCAGGCGCGCGGCTTGTGGATCTGCGGGTGTCCACCATGCCGTCCATCAACGGTGAAAAGGTCGTGCTGCGCATTCTTGACAAGCGCGCGGCCGTTAAAAAGCTCAATGAACTCGGTCTGCTCGGCCATGACCTGTTGCAGATTCGTGCTTTGATCAAAAAGCCGCAGGGCATGATCATCTCCACCGGTCCGACCGGCAGCGGCAAGACCACCATGCTGTATTCGATTCTGGGAGAAATGCTTGAGCGCTCAAAAAACTTCGAAACCATTGAGGATCCGGTTGAGTATTTCCTTGAGGAGGCCAACCAGATTTTTGTCAGGGATAAAATCGGACTTACCTTTGCCTCAGTGCTGCGTGCCACCCTGCGGCAGGATCCGGATGTCATACTTGTCGGTGAAATTCGCGATAAGGAAACAGCTGACGTGGCATTCAAGGCTGCTCTGACCGGACACATGGTCTTGACGACTCTGCATACCAACAGCGCGGTCGCTTCCATTACGCGTCTGATCGATATAGGTGTGCCGCCCTACATGATCGCGTCAGCGATCGAAGGCATACTGGCCCAGCGACTTGTACGGCAGCTGTGCCCGCACTGTCGGGTCGAAACCGAGCCCGATCCGGAACAGCTCAATCTTCTTAAAATCCCCGAGGGGTATTTGCCTCACAAGGTGTTGTGGCCCGTTGGCTGCCGGCGCTGCGATAATACCGGCTATACAGGACGCACGGGTGTGTATGAGCTGTTCGTCATGAATGAGGACTTCCGTCATATCATCGGCAGCCATTACAAGGAGGCTGAAATGCTGCGCCTGGCGCGGTCTGCCGGCATGAAAACGCTCATTGAAGACGGCGCCCTTAAGGTTAAAAACGGTGCCACAACACTGGATGAACTGCTGCGCGTCGTTGGACCTCAGATCCTGCATGAGCGCGAATGCCCTGGCTGCAATAAAATGATTGATGCCAAGGTGCTGTTTTGTCCGTACTGCGGCTCTTTTAAGCAGGATACCTGCGAGAAGTGCCAGATGGCCGTTGAAAAAGACTGGAAAATCTGCGGATTCTGCGGCGAGCCGCTGAACGGTCCTTCAGTTCGGAGTTTGGAGTTCGGAGTACGGAGCGCTGTTAGTTCGGAGTAATGTTGGTTCGGAGTTCGGAGCACGCAGCGGCACACCGCTGCAGTTCGGAGTAATGAGTATGGAGTTTGGAGTTACAAAAACTGAATTTTTCTTATTTTTTTCCAACTCCGAACTCCGAACTAATTTTTCTCCGTACTCCGAACTCCGAACTCCGATCTAAAAAACATTTGCCGTTTTGCTGTGATGGTACTATAGTGGGGCGCAATATACAAATCTGTGCAGTTTCGGTTTTTTTCAGCCCGGTTGCTGGCGCCCTGCGTCGGGAAAAGGATTATCCTGAATGCGAAAAAACCCCGCGCACAAAAGCTCCCCGCCATTGATTCTCATAGCTGTTTTTCTGATTTTTTCCGCAGGTATTATTTTCGCCGCTTATCGCAACTATCAGGACCAGAAGCAGCATTGTCGCGCCGGGGTTTCCGAACGGCTTGCCGCTGTAGCGGAATCCAAGGTGGCAGAGCTGATGCAGTGGCGTATGGAGCGCATGGCCGATATGCAGGTGCTGTGCGATAATCCGGCTTTTATTCAAGCTGTGCTGCAGCTGTTTGCTGATCCTGACCGCCCTGAAAAGCATGGCAGTCTGCAGGCATGGCTCGATTTGTATCAAACACGCTACGGCTATGAACATGTTTTCCTGCTTGACGCCCGGGCCCGCCAGCAGCTGGCTTCTCCTCCGGCTGCCATTTTGAACTGTGATCGGGTTGCGCATACTGCCGGGGACATTTTCCGTTCAGGCACACCCGCCCTTATCGACCTGCATACCCATGGCTCTGAGCGGCATGTTCATCTTGCTGTTGCAGGGCCTGTCTACGACAAGGGCCGGCCGCTGGCCCTTGTCGTGTTTGATATTGATGCCGGTCAGTATCTCTATCCGCTGCTGAAACGCTGGCCGACGCCCAGCAGCACGGCCGAAACACTTATTGTGCGCAGGCAGGGCGATGATGTGCTGTTTCTGAATGAACTCAGGTTTGATAAGGATGCCGCCCTCCGGCTGCGTATTCCCCTGACACGCAGGGACGTGCCTGCTGTGCCGCCGCCGCTGCCGTGCGGCTGGGGGCCTATGACTATATCCCCAAACCGGTTACGCAGCAGGTGCTGATGCGGGTAGTTGATCTGGCCCTGCGCCTGAAGGCGCTTGACGATCAAAAAGAACTCTACCTGAGGAACCTTGAAGCTATTTTTGCCAGCGTACAGGACGGCATCATCTCTGTTGATACGCAGCTGTGTATAACCCATACCAATGATGCAATCGAACATTTTTTTTTGACCCCCCCTTCCGGTTTGCTCGGGCGCAGCATTCAGGAGGTTACGCTTCCGCGTCTTTCATCCTTTCTGGATGTGCTCAGAAAAACAATTGAAACCAGGGAGCCGATCCGCGAATTTCGCACGGAAATAAGCGGACCCGACGGACGGCCGCAAATCGTCATTATCAATTGCTCTCCGCTGCTGGGGCGCGATGCGACCTTTATGGGCGCGGTGCTTGTGCTGCGCGATATCAGCCGTATTACAGACCTGGAGCGCACACTGAATGAGCGCAGACACTTTCGTAAAATTGTGGGAAAAAGTTCGGCCATGCAGGAACTCTATACGCGCATTGAAGCTTTGGCTGAAACCGATACGACGGTGCTGATTACCGGTGAGTCCGGCACCGGAAAAGAGCTGGTCGCCGATGCCATTCATTACAGCGGAACACGTGCATTAAAGCCGTTTGTAAAGGTGAACTGCGCCGCCCTCTCGGAGAACCTGCTTGAGAGCGAGCTGTTCGGGCATGTCGCCGGCGCGTTTACCGGGGCGGTCAAGGCCAAGGCAGGCCGTTTTGAACTCGCAAACGGCGGCACTATTTTTCTGGATGAAATCGGGGACCTCACATCGGCTTTGCAGTTGAAGTTTCTGAGGGTGCTGCAGGAACGCGAATTCGAGCGCGTTGGCGATACCAGGGCGATCAAAATCGATGTCAGAGTGATTGCCGCCACCAACGCCAATCTTGGCGAGAAAATTCGTCGGGGCCTGTTCCGCGAAGATCTCTACTACCGGCTTAATGTCATGGAGATGAACCTGCCCCCGCTTACCCGGCGTATTGAAGATATTCCGCTGCTGGTGAATCATTTTTGTGAGAAATTCAATACCAAGTTTAATCGAAATGTTCAGGGTGTATCCGACCAGGTGATGAGGCTTTTTGTTAATTACACCTGGCCCGGCAATATCCGTGAGCTTGAAAATGTGCTCGAGCGCGGGTTCATTCTTTGCAATTCCGACATCATTACAACCGACCATATTGCTTTACAGCTTAAGGATGCCGTGCCCGGTGACGCGATGGATGAAGTGCTGGAGTGCTCGGCAAGCCGGGAGCAGATACGTGATGCGCTTGAAAAGACCAAATGGAACCGCACCAAGGCTGCCCAGCTTCTGGGCATCAGCCGCCGGACATTTTACCGGAAACTCAAGGAATTCGACCTGATGGAGGATATATAGGGTTAAATACGGCAGTTCCGCTCATGGTTTGACAGGCTCATCACGAACTGCAGCGGCCTGTCGCTCCCAACCCCGAACTCCGCCCTCCGGACTCCGAACTCCGAACTCCGAACTCCCATTACACCTTTTTGTCGTTCAGCCGTTTGATAAGCTCTTCGTAGCCGGCGTTGGCGATGATTTCATTGAACTGAGCGCGGTAGTTCTGCAGCAGACTGATGCCCTCGATGGCAATGTCGGTTACTTTCCAGTCGCCATTGATTTGCTCCATGCGGTAGAGAACCGGAATGGATGTTGTCTGGTTTATTTTCACATCGGTTGTTACCAGCGTATAATTTTTTGCCTGGCGTTCTCCCCGATAGGTGATGTCGTTTTTGGTGAATGAGGCGTTTGCGCTCAGGTACCCGTCAATGCGCTCGAGATAGGTGCTGACGAGCAGGTCGCTGAAAAGCCGCACAAACTCATCGCGCTCCTGTTGCGAGCGTTCCTTCCAGTACCTGCCGAGCGCGCGCGTGCAGAAGGTGCTCTCATCAAAACGCTGGCGGAAAAGCGCCTGCACGGTCTGCATGCGTTTGGCCGGATTCTGTTTTTTCAGGTCAGCATCAAGCAGCACGGTCAGGATGGAATCGAGCGTGCCCTGAACCGCCGCGGTTGCTCCTGCTGCGGCTGTGCCTGTCTGCTCAGGGGGTTGCGCCCTGAGGGCTGCGGGCAGTATCATCAGCAGACACAACAGTATAGCCGCTATAATCGTTGGTGTATTGTTCCGCATGGCATTATCCTTTCCTGTGATTCTGTTCGGGTTCTATCTGCCGCAAGCATGGCTGGTTTTAAATGGCCGAATCAGGTACAGCAGTTTCGGCATCAGGGTCAGGACCGAGAGCAGGGCGATGAGCATGGCAAGCCCGGTGAAAATCCCGAAGTAAATTGTCGGGATGAAGTTTGAGAGCACCAGGATTGAAAATCCGAAGATTATGGTTACCGAGGAGTTGAAAATAGCGCGTCCAACCGTGCCATGGCAGCGCGACATGGTGGCGGTGTAGTCGCCCGAGCGCTGGAATTCGTCACGGAAGCGGTAGATGTAGTGAATGCTGTTGTCAATGGCGATGCCCATGGTGATCGAGGCAATGGTGATGGTCATGAAATCAAGCGGTATGCCGCACAGGCCCATAATGCCCAGCACGATGCAGATGGCAAGCGCGTTGGGAACCGAGGCGATAAAGGCCAGCAGAAATGAGCGGAACAGCACCAGCAGCATGATAAAAATGCCGGCAAGCACGGTGCCGATAGTCATGATCTGCGAGCGGAACAGGCTCTGCAGCATATTGTTGTAGAGCAGCATCAGGCCGGTCATGGTGAACGACTCGGGCGCAAGGCCGAGCTCGCCGGTGAGATCACTGCGGATGCGTTTGATCAGTTCATTGCGGCGCAGTTGCGGCGCTGAGTCGATAATGCGCATGGTCAGGCGGGCTTCATTGCGCTCGATGTTGATATAGGGGTCAAGCATTTCGGTTTTAAAGGGCTCAGGCACTCTGCGGGCCAGCACGCCCAGTTCAACGCCGTCGAAGGGTTTGCCGTTATTAAGATCTTCAATTACGCGCATCAGCGAGGCAAGCGAGAGAACCTGGCCGATTTCCGGCTGTGCATCGAAGTAATCGTGAACTTTTTTGATCTGCTCAATTTTGAAGGGCGTAAACCAGTAATCGTCCGGGTTGTACTCGCCGGCCCATCCGAAGTCATCATCCTCCCAGTCGTCTTCATCATCAGCGGGTTCTGCATCGGTTTTGAAATGCAGGACGACATCCAGCGGCGTGGTGCCGCCCAGTTTGTCGTCGATCAGTTTCAGGCCCTGGTAGATTTCGGTGTTGTGCTTGAAATAGTTGACAAAGCTGTTTTCAACCTCAAGCC
>VGSH01000082.1 GCA_016875025.1 Deltaproteobacteria bacterium | reverse complement strand
AAAACTGTTTGATTAAAGCCACCTTGGGTGGCTCAAGGTTTATCAATCCGCTTTGAGCGGTTCACATGTTTCAAGCCTCCGGCTTTGCCGGAGGTATATGACTTCGCAAGCTGAACCTTTCCTTCAATTACAATGTGCGGCATGGCATCGATTCCTCCGGCCGGAGCGACCGCAGTGTTGATGCGCTGCAGGGCAGCGCCGGCCGCTGATGAGCAGCGTTGCATGATTGCCAAAATAAAGGGCATATACCGGAAGTATATGCCCTGTTGTTCTGCGGTTGAGCAACGCTGCGTTTTACTGTTCGGTATCTGAGCTGATAAAACCCTCTTCCTTCAACTGCTGCATCTGCTCATCGTCAAGGTATACCTTTTTAGCTGCGATTTCACGCAGCGCCAGCACGATTTCCCGGTTGTCCGGAGCGTGGACCTGAGGATTGACGCTCTTGAGCAGCTGCAGGGTGCGCTGATGGGCCATGTTGACCAGAATGAAGCGGTTTTCAATGTTTGCAAGGCAGTCTTCAACAGTTATGCGCGCCATAGTGCTCTCTATCCTTGGTTAAAAGTCTTGGTCAGTAAAGGAAAAAAACAATAGCCCTGTTTGGTTTAAAAGTCAAGTACCATTCTCGATAGGCATCGCGACGCAGCGCCCTCAGCGCAGGCTCGCAATAAAGTCGCCGACCGCACCGGGTCCGGATTCCTCGACGATCCTGATCGTCTGGCTGCCGATAACCGCGATATCGGCTTTGCCGCGCAGAAAGTCGACATCGCGGCGGTCTGTGACGCCGAATCCCACGGCCAGCGGCAGGTTTGTAGCCCGGCGGCAGCGCGCCAGGTAGCCGTTGAGCTGGCTGGAGAATTCGGTTTCCCGGCCGGTGACGCCTTTGCGCGCCACACAGTACACAAACCCGCGCGCGCAGGAAGCGATATAGGCAAGTCGCTCATCGGGTGTTGCGGGTGAGAAAATGAAAATCGGGTTAAGTCCGTGGCCCTGCATAGTCTGCAGGTAGTCGGCGCCTTCTTCGGGCGGCAGGTCAGGCACGATCGCGCCCTGCAGGCCGCCGTCCTTCATTTCAGCGGCAAAGCGCTCAACTCCGAACCGGTACAGGATGTTGTAATAGCTCATGAAAAGGAACGGAATGGGAAAGCGTGCGGCTGCTTCGCGGCCGAAGTCAAGGCAGGCCCTCACGCTTGCGCCTGCGGCAAGCGCCTGTTGATTGGCATGCAGGATGACAGGGCCGTCGGCGATCGGCTCGGAGAACGGAATCTGCAGCTCCATCAGGTCAACCCCGGCCAATACCATGGATGCGACAATTTCCATCGAGGCCTCAAAATCCGGATATCCCAGCACGATATGGGTCATGAGCAGAATTTCTTTTTCCCTGAGGCGGTTGCGCAGGTAGTCTTCAAGCATTGGTATACCTCCGGGCCGTGCTCACGATAAAGTCGCGCCAGGCAGGGTCTTCAAAGGCATCGGCCACGGTAAAAATATCCTTATCGCCCCGGCCGGACTGGTTGATGATGATGCTCTCGTCGGGGGACAGGTGCGGGGCCTCCTTGAAGGCCTGCACGAACGCATGGCTGGACTCGAGCGCCGGGATAAGCCCTTCGGTGCGCATGGTCAGCTCAAGAGCCTGCACCACCTCGGTATCGGTCGCGGACTCAAAGCGCACGCGCCCCTTCTGGTGCAAATCGGCAAGTATGGGAGAAACGCCCACATAGTCAAGCCCGGCGGCCACGCTGTGGGTCTCGCGCATCTGGCCGTCGTCGTCCTGCAGGAAAAAGGTTTTGTACCCCTGGGCCACGCCCTCGCTCGCGCCGGGCGCTGACAGGCGCGCGGCGTGCTGCCCGGTTTCAATGCCCCGGCCCCCGGCCTCAACGCCGACGAGCTCGATGTCATCATCCAGGAACGGCAGAAAAATGCCGCAGGCATTCGAGCCGCCGCCCACGCAGGCGTAGATGCGCTTTGGCAGCGCGCCGGTTATGCGCTGGATCTGCTCGCGGGCTTCCCGGCCGATAATTGACTGAAACCAGGCCACCATCTCGGGAAACGGGTGCGGTCCGCAGGCCGTGCCCAGCACATAGTGCGTGTCGTCCATGTTGGTCACCCAGTCGCGCAGGGCTTCATTGATGGCGTCTTTAAGGATGCGGCTGCCTTCGTTCACCGGAACGACGCGGGCTCCGAGGCGTTCCATCCAGAATACGTTGGGCCGCTGGCGCAGCACGTCAAGCGCGCCCATGTAAATCGTGCAGGAAAATCCGCAGCGCGCGGCCATGGTCGCCGTGGCCACGCCGTGCTGGCCGGCCCCGGTTTCGGCGATGACGCGCTTTTTACCCATGCGCTTGACCAGCAGGCCCTGGCCCATGACATTGTTGGCCTTGTGCGCGCCGGTATGGTTGAGGTCTTCGCGCTTGATATAAATGCGCGCGCCGCCGAAGTGGCGAGTAAGGTTTTCAGCATAAGTGAGCGGCGTGGGCCGGCAGGAATACTCGCCCATCACGCGGACGTATTCGGCCCAGAATGCGGGATCGCTGCGGGCCGTGTTGAAGGCCGCTTCGAGCTGTTCAAGTGTCGCTGTCAGCACTTCCGGCACATAACAGCCGCCGAATTGTCCGTAGTATCCGCGATGCTTCATTGCTGTGTATATACCTCCTGCGTGGGCAGGCACAGGGGCCTGCCCCTACAAAATCGGCGTGTTTCATTTTTTGTGTTCGCACGCCTTGCGTCTGTGCATTTTTGAACAGCCTGTATACAAAGACTTTTTCAACATTCTGTTGAACGGGCGCACGGCTGTTCCAGCGCTCAAACATACCACAAAGATGTATCAGAAGACGTGGAAAATGGCAATTGCTCAGAAAAGGGCAGGTCAGTCGCTGTCTGGATCTTTCTTGCGGGGTGGCATTTGCCCAGCGAAATAGAGGGCGATGGGCTGGGTGCCGCCGGTCACGGCATCAACGCGGGCCGGAGCGGTTTTCTCCTGCGCCGCGCCGGATGCCTCAGGCGCGGGTGCCGGCAAGACGCGCGCGACAGCGGCCGAGCCCTGCCGGGTCTCTACGTTGAGCTGCGCAAGAGTGTTTTTTAATGCTGCAAGCATGGCCGCGCCTTGACGGCAGTTCATGTATGGTGGTATGTAGGATCATAGTAGCATGGTATGCGGCTATACACAAGGGGGCGGCACTGTATGAAGCGGCAGGTTGTAAACTTTTCCGATCAGGAGGCTCTGGCCCTGGCTGCGGCCCGCGGGGTGGTCGCGGCCGCAGCCAGGGCTATTGACCGGCAGGGCTGGTTCGCGCTGGTTCTGAGCGGGGGCGCGAGCCCGCGGCGGCTCTTTGAGCTGCTCGCCGGTCCTGAGCTGGCCGGGCTGATCGTCTGGAGCGCAACGCATATTTTCTGGAGTGATGAGCGCTGCGTTGACCCTGCTGACGATTACAGCAACTACCGTCTCGCCCGTACCTTGCTGCTTGAACACATTGAAATTCCCTCCGGCAACATTCACCGCATGCGCGGCGAGATCGAGGCGCAGCAGGCCGCCCTTGCAAGCGAGCGGGATATTCGCGATTTTTTTGCGCAGCGCATGGCCTCGCCTGTGAGCATGCCTTCATTTGACCTGGTGCTTTTGGGCATGGGCGCTGACGGTCACACGGCATCCCTGTTTCCCGGCGATGACACTGCCCTGCATGAAAATGATCGGCTGGTTATTGCCACTGGCGCTCCGGAAGGCATGCCGGTCCGGCGGCGTCTGAGCATGAGTGCGGCCCTGCTTTCAAACGCGCGGGATGTTTTTTTCATTGTGCCCGGACGTTCGCACAAACCGGTGCTTGAGGAGGTGCTGTCCGGCGGCCCTGCAGCGCAGCGCTATCCGGCCGCGCGCATCAGCGCCCGGGAGCGCATTGTGTGGTTTGTTTCTCCCTGAAACAAACGCAGGAGGATACAGGAGCGTGGACATGCTTTTCAGGCTGATGGCGGTTTTGGCCCTGTGTTATGTGATTATTCTGGCAGCGCTCTATTTTTTCCAGGACCGGCTGCTGTATTTTCCAACCCGTGAGCTTGAGGCAACGCCCGCAGCGCTCGGACTTGCGTTCGAGGATGTTTATTTCCGGGCTGAGGACGGCATACAGCTGCACGGCTGGTATATCCCGGCGCCGCAGGCGCGCGCTACAATGCTATTCTGCCATGGCAATGCCGGCAACATTTCGCACCGGCTGGATTCAATCCGCATCTTTCACGCTTTGGGGCTCAATGTTTTTATTTTCGACTATCGCGGCTATGGTAAAAGCAGCGGGCGGCCCGGCGAGAAAGGCATCGCCCTGGATGCCCTTGCAGCCCGGCAGTGGCTGGCGGAGGTTAAACACACTGATCCATCGCGCCTGATTGTTTTCGGCCGCTCCCTCGGCGCTGCCGTTGCCGCGGAACTGGCCTGCGCGAGCAGGCCGGCGGCTGTGATCCTTGAGTCCGCCTTTACTTCGTACCCTGATATCGGAGCCGAGATCTATCCCTGGCTGCCCGTGCGGGTGATTGCGAAATACCGCTATGCCACAATCGAGAAGGTTCCCTCCCTCGGCGTTCCGGTTTTAATCGTGCACAGCCCCGCTGATGAACTTGTGCCGTTCCGGCACGGCCGTGCCCTGTTTGATGCCTGCGCGCAGCCGAAATATTTTCTGGAAATCAGCGGCGGGCATAACGAGGGGTTTCTGCTCTCAGGGGATCAATACGTGCTGGGTCTTGAGCGCTTTATCAGCTCAGCCGTGCCGTGATATGCGCGCCGGCAGCGCACGGGACGGACGCATCCGCGACCCGGACCATCCGGGCGGCCATTTTACTCGGCAGCAAAAAAAGCCTGCAACGGCATAACCGGTGTGCCGGCAGGCGCCTGCAGCAGCAGCTTTGCCGGGTCAACCGGATCGGTTACCGCCGACTGCAGCCTGATCTCAAGGCTTGCGGCATTGCGCTCAAAAAGAATCAGAATCGTCTCGGGCAGCAGTAAAGCGCCAATCTGCTGAAATGTGCGGTAGCGGATGTCGTAGACGGTTTCGCCGCCTTCATACAGCAGGCTGCGGGTGATGGCGCCTGAAGCCGGGCTGATCCATACATGCTGTTCGGATTCATTACGGGTAAGCCTGCAGGCGTAGCTGTCGCCGTCCTGTGCGCAGCTGATCCGGCTCGCTGCCGGATCAGGACCGGCCGGCCGGCCGTGTATTGTGCGTACTATGTCAAAGGGATTCATCCGGATGCCGCTGATGCGCTGCATGCTCTCCGGGCTTGCGGGCCCTGCATACCAGGCGTTTTCCGACGGGACATACAGGATAAGATCGCGGCCGGCCTGAGCGCTGATGTACAGGCCCGGCTGATTAAACAGGCCGAGTATCTCAAGGCGCAGAAGATCAGGATAGCGGCAGGCAAACACTGATTTATACGAGCGGCGGGCGCCTGAGACCGTGATGGCAATGCGGGCGATGCCCGACAGACTGGCTTCCTCCGGCATGCTGAGCGCCGCCTGCACATAGGCGGCAGGGTCTGTCAGCTCCGGCAGCGGTTGCGGCGCGAGGCGCAGGGCAGCGCAGCCTGCCTGAAAAAGCAGGGCAGCGAACAACACTGATGAAATCAAGGGTCGCAGATGCATGATGTATCCTGTGATGGAAGCGGTGTGCGGCACGGTTCGCCGTAACCTTCAGCAGCGTATTTTCTTTTTTTCTGCAGCCTTCTCAACATGAAGATACATCCCCGTTCGTGGTGAGCTTGTCGAACCATGAGCGGGGATGGTGTGCGATGGCTGATCCTTTCTGCCCTTCGACAGGCTCAGGGCGAACGGACCGTGGTGTATCGCAGGCTATAGTATTTTGAAAAATACGCTATTCCTTTTCAAGATTGTTGATTTTTTCCTGAGCGCTCTGCCTGTCCGGGTCGCGTTCAAGGGCGCGGCGGTAGAGTTCACGCGCCTTGTCGGATTTATTCAGTTGCTGCCAGACATCGCCGAGATGTTCGGCTATGGTCGGGTCCTCAGGCACGCGTTCATGTGCGCGCTCAAGGTAGTGAAGCGCTTTTTTGAAGCGGCCCATCCGGAAATATACCCAGCCGAGACTGTCCAGTATGTATCCGTCATCAGGCTTAAGCGCCAGCGCTTTTTTTATCATGGTCCGGGCCTCGCGCAGGCGGATGCCGCGATCGGCGAACAGGTAGCCGATAAAGTTAAGGGCATCGGCGCTATCGGCGTTGAGTGCAAGCACCGAGCGCATCGCCGCTATGCTTTCATCGAACATGCCGGCTTTTTCATACAGATGTCCGAGATAGTAGTACAGGTCCTCGTCGCCGCTGTCGCGCTCGATGGCCTGCTGCAGCGCCGCGATTGCGGCCGGGTAGTCCTGCAGTTCCGCATGGGCGACAGCCAGGGCATGGTACAGAGCGGCGTTCTCGGGCTTCAGTGCAATGGCGTCCTGCAGGACCTGCTGCGTCCTGTGCCGGTCGCCGGCCCGGCTGTGCAGCAATGCGATCTGTATGCGCGCTTGCGGGAAAATATCCGAGTCCGGGGCGACAGCCTCAAATTCACGTACAGCTTCCTCGAATTGCAGGGTTTTCTCAAGCGTATGGCCGAGATAGTACCGGGCCTGGCTGTTGCCGGGGTTGTGCGCAGTAATGCGCCCGAACATGCCTGCAGCCCGGGAAAAATCCGCCTGCTCGAAATAAATCAGGCCCATGCGCAGCGCAATGTCCTCGTCAAACTGCCCGGCCGTATCGAGAAGATTGAGGTACTGTGCAAGCGCGGCGTCCAGGTCGCCGGTTTTTACGAGAAGATAGGCGATTTTCGCGCGCACGGGCCGGTTGCCCGGCATCAGGTCGGCGGCCTCCTGATAGGTCCGCAGTGCGCGCTCAGGCTCGCCGGCGTCTTCCTGCAGGGCGCCCAGGCTGATCCGTGGCGGCAGAAACTCGGGATCGAGTTCGATGGCCTTCACATAGGTTTTTTCCGCCGCGCGTGTGTTTCCCTGTTCTGTGTAGATGCCGCCCAGTTGAAAATAAGCATTCGCGGACTGCGCATTGATCTCGAGCAGTTCGTTGAGTGTCTCGAGTGCTTTTTCGGGCTGTTTGAGCCGACTGTAGAGTGAAGCAAGGGTGAGCAGGGTTTCCTCATCACCGGGCCGCTCGGCCAGCAGCAGCCGGTATTCGGAGATCGCGGCCCCGGTCTGGTCCTGTGAGCTCAGCAGCCGTGCCAGAAAACGGCGCGCCTCAAAAAAATGCGGATCCTGTTCGAGAACGAAGCGGCAGTATTCTTCAGCCTTGTCCGGCTCTCCCAGAATGACGGCAAGGTGGCTCAACTGAAGCAGGATATAGGGGGAACCGGGAGCCAGTTCAAGTGCGCTGAGATATAAGTCGCGGGCGCCGGCCCAGTCACCGTTGTTGATGCTCAGTTGCGCTGCGAGAAGGTAAAAGTAAAAATCCGGGGAGGTGTGCGGGAAATAGGTATCCCGGCTGCGAGCATCCGTGGCCGGAGCAGGCGATGTGGTTCGTACCAAAGGCGCGCAGGCCGTCAGCATCATGATGAGCACAGCGCTTGCGAGTGCTGCTGCCTGCAGGAGTATGGGGTGTGCGTTGGTCCGCATGGATATGTATGTGCGTAAAAAACAGCTGTACAGACTTTTTAAAATAATCTACCATATTCCCGCTGAGAAAAACAATCCCCTGCAGGCAGCGCGCGACAGATACTGTTATAGAGTCCGGGTCGACAACATGCGTTTTTTAAAGCGTCACGCCTCAAAAATGCTTCTGGCCGCGGCTGTCCTCATGCTTGCGGGCGGGCTTGCCGCCGGTGAGCATAACATGTTTTTCACCTACGCGATTGTTATCTGCCTGAACTGTATCGGCATCGGATAGAGGCGCAATGAAGCTAGCTTTTTTTCAGCGGCTTTCCCAGCTCTGCAGCGTACTTCTCTACAACGCCTACCTTGCGGGTTTTGTGACGGGCTCGATTTACCAGGGCCCTCTCAAGCTGATCCCCTGTCCGGGCTTTAACTGCCATTCCTGTCCGGGCGCGCTTTTTGTGTGCCCGGTCGGCGCGCTGCAGTTTTTTGCCGCTTACGGGCGCTATTATCTTTCTCTGTATATCCTGGGTTTTATTGCCCTGCTGGGCGCGGTGGGCGGTCGTTTTATATGCGGCTGGGCATGTCCGTTCGGCTTTCTGCAGGATATGCTCAACAAACTGCCTGTGAAAAAGTTCAAAATACCGAGGCGGCTCGAATACCTGCGGTATGTCATACTTGTCGGGGTGATTTTTATCGCGGCCGCTGTCACACGGGAGCCGTGGTTCTGCAAAATCATCTGCCCGGCAGGAACGCTTGAGGCCGGCATACCGCTGCTGCTGCTTAATGAGCATCTGCGCCATATGATCGGCCCGGTTTTTATTGTCAAGCTGGTGCTTCTGTTCGGATTTCTGGCTTGGATGGCGGTTGCAAAGCGCCCCTTTTGCAGGGTGGTATGCCCGCTGGGCGCGCTGTATGGGCTGTGCAACCATCTGAGCTTTGTAAAGATGGCTTTCAACAAGAAAGCCTGCGTCTATGACGCAACCTGCGCGCCGGCATGTCCGGTTGACCACCGCATGTATCGCGACGATCCCAATGCATCGAGATGCATCAGATGCCTGCGCTGCCGCTCGGTGTGTACACCCAAGGCCATTCATATTACTGCCGGTCAATCTTCTGATCCGCCCCGGGAGTCCTGCTGAGAGGCTGATCGCACGCATCTGAATCCGATCGAGGGGCTTTTCTGGTCCGGGCTGTGTTTTCCGCGCCGGGCGCATTGCAGGAACGGTTCATCGTTCATCCATGAGCCACCGCGAATTACTTTATAGTCACCGTTGGGCGGCCCCTGCGGATTGACACCTGCCCCGCTGCGGTAATAATCGGCACTGTACCAGTCCTGGCACCATTCCCAGACATTGCCGGCCATATCATAGAGGCCCAGTGCGCTGGGTTCAAAGCTGGCGACAGGGCGCAGTTCTTTTGCGCGCAGATAGGATTTGTAATAGTTCGCCTGCTTGAGCTCAAGGCGGTTGCCATACGGAAATTTTTGTCCGGTCATGCCGGAGCGGGCGGCTTTCTCCCATTCGGCTTCCGTTGGAAGGCGCTTGCCGGCCCAGGCGGCATAGGCGGCCGCGTCATGCCATCTCACGAGCACCACCGGGTGGTCAGCGGTCCCGGGCGGGTAATCGCTGCCGGTCCAGGTGTACGTCGCAGCCTGCGGGGCATCAGAGTGCGGCGGTGCGTGCCCGGTTTCCATAACAAAACGCCGGTACTCGGCATTGGTCACCTCGCAGCGGTCGATATAAAAGGCCGATACATACACTGTGCGCACCGGCTGTTCGTCCGCAGGCGCGCCTGGCCCGTCAGAACCCATCAGAAATTCGCCTGCCGGGATAAGCACCATGCCGGCGGCGTGCCCGGCCGGTCGGGGCTTTGCTTCATCGGAGCAGGCGGATATGCTCAGGCACAGGGCCGCAATCATGGCCGCCTGCAGGGCACTACTGTGCACCGTACGGTTTTTCCCGATCGGGAGGAGTGTTCTCATCATGATCAGATGCTCCTGGCGTGGAATGCGAAGATGTATAAAGGATACTAACTGATTGACTTTTATATAAACATATGGTTTAAATAAATCTATTTTCAATCCAAAACTTATACTAACCTGCTTTGTTCGGCAATACAATAGTATAAACCGGCATACACATCGCTCGGGTTGTTGCATGAAGAAAAACCATCTGACATTGATTATCCAGCCGACCTGCGCAGGGGTCGGCTCCGTAAAACACAGGAAAACACTTTCCTTCCACGGCCGGGTGATCCCGTGTTTTTTTCTTATGTGTGTACTTCTGGCTGTTTTCGGCATCCGCGGAAGCTGGGCGATTTTTGAAAACCGTGCCCTCAGGCAGGATGTTGCCAGCCTGCAGGATTCAATGAGTGATGTTTCCCGTATTGCACACAAGATTGCCGCAGCGCGCACAGAGGCGCGCAGGGTCCGGGGGTTCCTGGGTGTTGAAGCCGGGTATGAGAACTTTAATATCGACGACCGCCTTGGCATGGGCGGCATCGATGCCGAGGAGGATGCCGGCGACGTGAGTCCGCTTGATCCAATGGCGGAGCTTGAAGCCCTGGCTGACAAGCGGCCTTTGCATGTACAGGTTCATTCTTTGCGCACAGAGCTGGCTGAGCTGGGCTCTATCCTGTCGAAAATGTCGGCAACGCTCAAAAACCGGCCGACGATTGTGCCGGTCATGGATGACGATATTTACCTGACCTCCGGGTTCGGCTGGCGCAAAAGCCCCTTTACCGGCCTGCGCCAGTTCCACAGCGGGGTTGACATTGCCGGCCGCAAGGGCGCGCCGATTGTGGCAACCGCTGACGGTGTGGTGAGCAGCGTCGGGTACGACCGCCTGCTGGGCAATTACGTATGGATCAACCATGACGGGCGTTTTGAAACCGGCTATGCACACCTGACGAAGGCAACCGTTGAAAAAGGCGAGAAGGTGCAGCGCGGGCAGGTTATCGGCCTGATGGGCACAACCGGCATGTCAACCGGCTACCATCTCCACTACGAAGTCGTGGACAACGGCAAAAAAATAAATCCCTATCATTTTATCCTCAACCGCGAAGACCTCAGGCTGAACGCCTCGCGGGGATAGCCCGCAGGCTTCGTTGCACGTATCTTCTCAGCAGCTTCTCTAGGCAGGCTGTTGAAAAACGCCCATCTGCTGCGTTGTGCTCATCATTCGTCACTGCGGCGTACGGCAAAGTACGCCTCATTCCTCATGATTTCGCACGCCTTGCATCTGCGCATTTTTGAACAGCCTGTATAAAAAGACTTTTTCAACACCCTCCAGCGGCATATGCCGCTTTTTGTTTGCCCTCCGGAGCAGCTGCATCCCTGACACTGCCTGATGGCTACGGGTGCATTTTTTTATAAATGCAGTAAAGTGTGGTCATCAAAATTTAAAAGCACTCTGCCTTTTGGGCTGAGTGCGTGCTGAGTTGGCGGGGCGATCCCGCCTGAAGTTGGAAGAACCTTCGGAGAGACAGCTCGGTTCCGGAGGGCCGACGGTCTTATTGATTTCCGGAATCCGTATCCGGCCGGGTAAGCCCGGTTGTATCAAACGGCGGATCAGCGGCTGCGGTCTCGGGCATGAACTGCCGTGACAGCTCACCGGCCTCCCGCAGCAGATCTTCGCGCGTAATAATGTTTTTTTCGATCAGCAGGTTCACGAGCGCGCTTTGCAGCAGGGTCTGGGTGTTGACCGCCTGCCGGGCCGCAGCTATCTGCTCTTCGAATTCCTGCTTCAGCGAGGTGATAACGAAAATCTGCGCAATGATCAGGGCGCACACGATAATCAGCAGCAGACGCGGGCGGTATGAGGCGGCCATTACAGTCCCATCTTCTTTTTGAAAAATTCCATTGTTGTCACGATGCCCTGTTCAAACGGCACCTTCGGCTCCCAGTTCAGTAGCTGACGTGCCTTGGTGATATCGGGCTGGCGCACCTTGGGGTCGTCCTGGGGCAGGGGCTTTTGTTCAATCACCAGCTGCGTGCCGGCGATTTTCTGGACGTGTTCGGCAAACTGCATAATGGTCATTTCATGCGGGTTGCCGATGTTGACAGGCTCGGGTTCGGCCGAAAGCAGCAGGCGGTAGATGCCCTCGACCAGGTCTGAGACATAGCAGAAGCTCCTGGTCTGTGAGCCGTCGCCGAACACGGTCAGGGGCTGGCCGGAGAGGGCCTGACCGAGAAAGGCCGGCACGACCCGGCCGTCGTTTAAGCGCATGCGCGGGCCGTAGGTGTTGAAAATGCGCACGATGCGTGTTTCCACCCCGTGAAAGCGCTGGTAGGCCATGGTGATGGCTTCGGCGAAGCGCTTGGCCTCGTCGTACACGCCGCGCGGCCCGATCGGGCTCACATTGCCGAAATAGCTCTCGGGCTGCGGATGAATCAGCGGATCGCCGTACACCTCTGAGGTCGAGGCCAGCAGCAGGCGTGCTTTTTTATTTTTGGCAAGTCCCAGGGCCTTATGCGTGCCCAGCGAGCCCACTTTCAGGGTCTGGATCGGCAGCTCGAGGTAATCGATCGGACTGGCGGGCGAGGCGAAATGCAGAATATAGTTGAGCGGGCCCTCGACATAGATGTATTCGGTTACATCGTGATGAATGAAGCGGAAGCGCTCATGGCCGATCAGGTGCGCGATATTGTCCATGTTGCCCGTGATGAGATTATCCATGCAGATAACCTCGTGGCCCTCATGAATAAATCGGTCGCATAAATGACTGCCCAGAAATCCTGCTCCGCCGGTGATGAGTGTGCGCATGTGTTTTTTACTCCTGCTTCCTGTGTGTCTGTTTGTCAAATCTGCGCGATATAGTCGCGCAGGGCTTCGCGCCAGTGACGGATATGCAGTCCGCAGTCCCGGCTGATTTTAGAGCAATCCATTGCTGAAAACGCCGGCCGTCGCGCCGGGCGCGGTATCTGCGCCGTGGAGATCGGCACCACCCGGCTGTTGATGCCGGAGAGCGCGACAGCCTCGCGCGCGAGCTCAAACCAGCTGCACACGCCCGCGTTGCAGACGTGGTAGATGCCGCGCAGGTTTTTTTCAAGCGCAATCCTGAGTATGGCTGCCAGGTCCGCTGCGCTGGTGGGGCAGCCGCGCTGATCATCGACCACCTGCACTTCCGGCTTCTGGGCCGCAAGCCGGCAGATGGTTGTAATGAAATTTTTCCCGCCGCGGCCGAACATCCATGACGACCGCACGATCAGGTAGTCTTCGAAGGTTTCCTGAATCCGCTGCTCGCCGGCCAGTTTTGACTGCCCGTAGACCGACAGCGGGCTGGCCGGATCGGTTTCGAGGTACGGCTCCTGCTTGCACCCGTTGAATACGAAATCGGTGCTGATATGGCACAGCCGGGCGCCGTGCGCGCGGCAGGCGCGGGCAAGTATGCCAGGGCCGTCGGCGTTGACCGCGAACGCCGTATCCCGGTCCGTCTCCGCGCCGTCAACATTGGTATAGGCCGCGCAGTTCAGCACCCAGTCAGGCCGGTGGCGATCGAAAAAGGGCATGACGGAATCAATGTAGCGTA
>VGSH01000081.1 GCA_016875025.1 Deltaproteobacteria bacterium | reverse complement strand
TATCCGGTTCTTGTTCATCGGCTCGCAGCTTCGCTCCACGCTTCCTCCCCACGCTCGGTCGCCCTCACGCAGTTGCGCTTCACTTCGTTCGCTGTGATCAACTTACGGCGGGACTTACACCCGCAAGAGTGCGCCCATGCTGGGCGCACCATAAAAAAAACAGGGCCGCAGGGGGGCCCTGTTTTTTGTGATGCGATACTTGCAGCTGCCTGCTCTTACGCGGCGACTGCCTTGCCGTTCTTGGTGGGAAACAGCAGCGAGAACACCACCAGCACGATAAAGGACAGCGGGATGGTGATGATACCGGGCTGATCCAGCGGGCTCGGCGCAGTCGCGGGATCGAGGCCGTACATGGCATACATGCTGGGCGAGAGCAGAATGATAAGCAGCGCGCTGAGCATGCCTACCATAACGGATACGGCCACGCCCACAGCTGAGGTCTTCTTCCAGAATATGACCATGAGGATGGCGGGCAGATTGGCCGAAGCCGCAACCGAGAAGGCCAGGCCCACGAGGAACGATACGTTCATACCCTTGAAGATAATGCCCAGAATGATGGCGACAATGCCGACCACGACCGCGGATATCTTGCCTGCCTTCACCTGACCGGCGTCGGTCATGTGAATACCCGCGAAGTTGGAGAGCAGGTCATGGGCGACCGCGCCGGAAGCGGCCACGATCAGACCGCTGACCGTGCCGAGCACGGTGGCGAACGCCACAGCCGAAATACAGGCAAAGAGCGCAATGCCGAATGACTTGGCCAGCAGCGGCGCCGACATGTTGGAGCTTTCAAGATCAAGAACTCCGTGGGTCATGGCGCCCAGGCCCATGTACAGGGTCAGGATGTAGAAAAAGCCGATGGATGCGATCGCCACGATGGTTGACTTGCGCGCATCCTTGGGGCTGGGAACCGTGTAGTAGCGGATCAGGATGTGCGGCAGGGCGGATGTGCCGAAAAACAGGGCCAGCATCAGGGAAACGAAGTTCAGCCGTGTCATGAAGGTTGCGCCGTTATCAAGCTTGAACATGACACCGGGCCGCATGATTTGCTCACCGGGGGTCGGGGTGTGCAGCCAGACCGTGACCCTGTCGCCGCCTTCGGTAAAATTTTTCATTGTGAAAAGAACAACTTCACTGTTGGTGAGCGTTGACAGGAATTCAAACGGACCTATCGGACCGGTTTTGTCGACTTCCTTACCATCAACAATGATCTTGCTCATGTGGCCGACCTGAAAAAACCTGCGCTCGGACTTTGGCGCGCCGTTATACAGCACGTCGCCGTTCGCCAGAGCAACCTTGGAGGGCGCCTGAAGCAGAACCGTGCCTTGCTCCATAAGCTGCCACCAGGTCTGAATATCGTCCTTCTCAAGCTTCACAATGCCGAGCGCGGTATTCTGACCGACAATATTGTAGCCGTCTTCAAGCACGGCGGTAACCTCACCGTTTGAGGATTCAGCCTTCAACACCGAGAACTCATGGTAATGATCCTGGGGGTTGAGCTTGTAGCCGTTAATGAGCAGGGCGATTGTGAGAATGGTGGAAAAAATGATCAGCATGCCGCCTTTGATGAACTGCACGTAGGTGGTGGAGGCCATGCCGGCAGTGGCGACGATAAAAATAACAATGCTGCCGACCAGAACGACGCCGACATAGTGCGGCAGGCCCAGCAGCGGGGTGATCAGCGCGCCGGCGCCGACCATCTGCGGGATCAGGTAGCACACGGACACGACCAGGGTGCTGATCGCGGCTGTGAGCTGAATTGCCTTGGAGTTGAACTTGCTGTCAAGCGCGTCGGTGAAGGTGTACTTGCCGGCTTTTTTCAGCGGTTCGGCAACCACGAACAGAGCCACGACCCAGCCGGCCAGATAGCCGATCGAGTACAGGAACCCGTCATAGCCCATGAAGGCGATCATGCCGGCGATACCCAGAAACGATGCGGCTGAGAGGTAGTCGCCCGCGAAGGCAATGCCGTTGACACCCCAGTGAATCTGGCCGCCGGCAGCGTAATAACCTGCGGATGACTTGGTTCTGCTTGCAAAATATTTTGATATGCCGAGAACGGCAATCACGAATGCAATAAATAATACTACAGCAAATATTGAGGGATCATAAATCATTGGTGTGTTCTCCCGGTATACGGTGGGTTATTTGTTCATTCTGTCTTCGGCTTTTGTGCACATGTGGTTGTAAATAACACCCATGACGATGGCCAGAATAATCAGGCCCATGCCGTATACAACCGCCAGGTTCATGCCCGAAATTACGATCAATCCCATCATCTTGGGGCTGACCGCATTGATGAGAACAAAGCCTGCGTAGACAATGCAGTAGACGATGAACAAATAGATGCCCAGGCGCTCCTTGTAGTCAGAAGCCTTGTCTTCGCCCCAGTCTGTTGATGGTCCGTGTCCTGCCATAGTAAAAACCTCCTTATGAATGTAAAAAATTAAAAAAAAGTACTGCTTTATACTTTTGCTGCCTGCCGCAATGCAGGTAGGTTTATGCGGCATCTAAAGAGCAATGCCGCGGAAGCCTTCACTACGGCGTTTGATTATGGAAGTGTTAAGCAAATCCAATGCCATGACAGGATGCGCATCGCGCTAAACTATTTAACCCTTTGAAATACCCTGTTTTTTTAAATTTTTCGGTTGAGCTGTGCCTGCAGAAACGGGCTCAGCAAGGCTGGTTTTTTTGACATTATGTCAAAAAGATTTTTTCAAGAGATTTTTTGGCTTTTATTTGATGCTTTTTTAGAACAAACAATGTAAATACCACGACAAACTGTCAAATAATTTGATCGGCCATTGTTTATAAAGTAAACACAACCGGTACTTTTAAAGTGCCGGTGGCATGCCGGGGGTCTTCTATGGCAAATTTTTTTTCTGCGGCCTTTGTAAAAAGAAAATGCTCGCCCGTTCGTGGTGAGCCTGTCGAACCATGAACGGATTACATACATTCGCCGTGCCCGTTCTACCCTTCGACAAGCTCAGGGTGAACGGGCGAGAACCGCGCTCAGCATTTCACGCGCGCAGGGTGAACTGACGGTGGTGTATCGCAGGTCAGTAGAGAGATACGTGCTCTAAACCTGTCTTCTCGTCTATTGTTGCGTGCTGTGGCATAAACGGTTTGCGAACAGTGTGGCTTGATGGTATAAAAAACGGGTGTTGCCGGAGCGTTCCGGCCGTTTAGTGTCCGGGTATATCAATGCACCTATCTCATTATTGCCGCTATCTGTGGCGGGGTCCCGAGCTGATCGTGATTGCTGGTGGTGCTGCTTCATTGTGGCAGGGCTATCAGGACTATTGCACTAAACACCGTATCGCACACAGCGACCCGGCCGGCAGCACTGCCCTGCAGCGCCTGCTTGCCGCAGCAGGACTTGCCGCGATATCGCTTCCTGAGCGCGAGTCCTGGGGCTGGACTCTGGCGCTTCCGGGCAGCAGTCTCGGTCTTTTTTGCGCCACAGAGCCCGAAGGCATGGCCTGCGCCTGCCTGCGCCAAAGCGCGCCTGAAGCAGACACTGCTGTTGTGCAGCGCCAGAAGGAAGGCTCGCCCCTGACGCAGAGCCATTATACGCTGAGGTGCTCTGATCCGGTTCGGGCGGTAGAGCAGTATTTTGAGGAGAGCGCTCAGATGCTTGTGCGCCTTGCGGTGCTTGACGACGGCCGCGGCGCCTTTGTGCAGCCCATGCCCGGGCATGGCTTCGGGCCGCTTGACGGTCTGGCCGACGCTGAGCTCGTTGAGCAGTGCTCGGCTATCGGGGAGCGCGAAAACGTGAAGCTGCTCGATGAGGTGGTGCTGTTCTACGGGTGCCGCTGCACCGAAGAAATGATCGTCAATATGATAACCGCCCTGCCCTCGCAGCAAAGGGCTGAACTCTGGCAGGATGCATTTTCGCTTACCATCAACTGCCCGCGCTGCGGCCGGGCATATACCGTTACCAGGGCATGAACGCCTGAACCAACACCGGGAGACCACACATGACCCAGCGAACCGCGCCCGTTTCCGTGCGTATTTTTTCAGATTACATATGACCCTTCTGCTATGTCGCCAAGGGCCTTGTCGATCGCTTAAAAGAAGAGTTCCGCCTGCACGATGAATGGCTGCCCTTCGAAATTCATCCGGAGACACCGGCCGGGGGCGTGCTGCTGGCCGAGAGCCTGCCGCACATTGACTGGGATGAGCTCTACGACCGGCTGCGTGAGATGGGCGCACCGTACGGCAAGGTGTTTGCCGATGTGCGCTTTCTGCCCAATTCGCATGAGGTGCTGCAGGCCGGCGAATACTCCCTTGAGCACGGGTGCTTTGAGCAGTTCAATGAGGCTGTATTTCGAGCCTATTTCACCGACCTGCAGGATATCGGGGACCGTTCGGTGATCTGCGATGCAGCAGCTCAATGCGGGCTCGACGCAGAGGATCTCACCCGCGCTCTTGACGAGAGCCGCTATGCCGCCCGATTGCGCGAGGTGACCGGCATGGCCCGCGCAGGCGGCATCAACAGCGCCCCTACCTTTATTATCGACAACCGCTTTGCCATTGTGGGCATGCAGCCGGAAGCTCAATTCCGGCAGCTTTTGCAGAAAATCTCCGTATCGCATACGTAACAGTGTTTTGAAATAGTCTTTTTTTTACAGGCTGTTCAAAAACGCACAGATGCAAGGCGTGCGACATCTTGAGGAATGAGGCGTACTTTGCCGTACGCCGCAGTGATGAATGATGAGCACAACGCAGCAGATGGGCGTTTTTCAACAGCCTGCTACAACCCCCGCTTCTTCCTGACCTGCTCGTAGGCCTGCTGAATCTCCTGAAAACGCCGTGTGGCGAATTGCATGAATTCATCGGGCAGGCCTTTTGAAATGACCGTGTCAGGGTGGAATTCACGGGCAAGCTTTTTGTAGCTTTTTTTGATCTCTTCGTCCGTGCTCTGCGGCGTGCAGTTCAGCATTTGATAATACTTGTCGTCGTTTTGAAAATAGCGCGCGCGGATACTGTCGAACTGCGCATCCGTGAGCCTGAAAATATCCTTGATCGTACGGAGCGCCTGTTCCTCGGCCGGGTGCAGCACGCCGTCGGCGGCAGCCACCTGGAACAGCACGTCCAGGAAGGAACACAGCACGACCGGCTGCGCCTGCGTCATCCGGTAGAACTGGGTTGCAAAACCCTCAAGGGAATAGGGCGAGTTTTTGGCCTCGTTAAACACGCGCCGCGCGAAATCCTGCTCATCCGGAGAGATATTGAGGGTGTTTATGAACCGGTCGACAACCGCCAGTTCAGCCTGCGTGACAACGCCGTCAGCCTTGGCGATTTTGGCCAGTATCGAGAGTATACACACAAAGCCGGCTGCCTGATGCGCGGCAAGCCTGTCGACCGGTGCGCCGGGAATCTGAAAGCGCTCACGTACCTGCGCCTCCTTCTTGTCGATAAAATGATGCCCAAGGGCCGCGCCCACAACAGCGCCGAGCGGTCCGCCGAACATCATGCCCAGCGATCCCAGCGCGATTTTTCCAAACCATGCCATTACAAATCTCCTGTTATTTCCCTGCGCTGCACAAATGGTGCATCATATCTTGGTGGCGTCGCAAAACGTCGTCACAACGGTAAAGAGACTGTATCGCAATTCATTTTAGACTGTCATTTCGAAGCCGCCGCAGGCGGTGAGAAATCTTTCATACAAGAAAATCCACTACGTAAGATTCCTCACATTCGTTCGGAATGACATATTCGGCTATTACGACACAGTCCCTGCGCCGGAATGACTGCCTGCCATGAACATTTTCTGAATTGTCAAGACGGCTTCATATCTTTACATACGAGCAGCAGTAGTCCGTCAGCGTTTTGACCCTGAGACTGAATTTCGATTGTGCGGGGACTTCAAATGTTGCTCCGCCTGCAACGGTTTTCCACCCCTGCGAGTCCGCTGTCAAGACCTCAAGATCGCCGGAGATGATTTCCATGATTTCCTTATCATCGGCATTAAACTCATAGTCACCCGGAAACATGATGCCCAGTGTTGTACGGGAACCGTCCGCAAAAACAACCGTGCGGCTGGTGACGTTGCCGTCGAAATACACATTCGCTTTTTTGATGACCGTTACGCCTTTGAATTCCGACATACCTTCTCCTTGTGAGTATATTTTTTAACAAGCTCTATCCCTGCGTCGGTAATCTTTATTTTGCGCTGTTTATAGAGCATGCCGATGGCCTGCTTGAAGACCTTTTTACTCACCTGAAATTCATTTTTTATAGCTTCAGGAGAACTGGTGTCGTTAAACCCGGATCTCCCGCCGGCGGCCTTCAGATGCGCCAGGATTTTGTCGGCAGCTGAAAAAACATGCCTGTCCTGCTTCGGCTGCAGGGAAACATCTATCCTGCCGTCTAGTCTAATACCCTTTATATATGCTTTGAGTCTTTGGCCTTCGTGGTAATCGCCGAACATCTCATTTGCATACACCAGCCCCGTGTACTCATCATTGATCGCTACTTTTACTCCCAGATCAGTAAACGCATATATCTCCACATCTACTTCCTGCCATGGCGCAAATACCCCCGGCTCAACTGCTTCTTTTAAATCCGCATACCTGTTTTTCATTGTTCTACCTTATACCGGCAAGAAGTGGGCGCTGGTGTATGTATTTTTCAGCGTATTGAAGTGCGGCCGCACAGCTGTGACAATGCAATTCCGGCAGCAGTGCCGTGTCTGCGAATGTGCCGGACACGCTGCGCTGAGTCCGGCCTACGCAGACAGATAGACAGCAGCGGGGCTTCGTCCACCTGCGCAAAACTATTTTTCGTAGTAGGTGTAGCCGCGCAGCCCGGACTCGTAGGCGTGCATGATCTTATGCCGCTCGGCGCCCGTGATTTTACCCTCGCGCACCGCGTTCTCGGCGGCCTGGCGGAACTGGGTCAGCAGGACCTTGGTGTCGTACTCAACATAGGTGAGCACATCGGCGATGGAGTCGCCTTCAAGCTCGCGCACGAAGTCAAAACTTCCGTCCTCGTTCATGCGCACGCTCACGATATTGGTGTCGCCCAGCAGGTTGTGCAGGTCGCCCAGGGTTTCCTGGTAGGCACCGACCAGGAAAACGCCCATGAAGTATTCCTCGCCGGGCTTAACCTCGTGCAGCGGCAGGGTGCTGCGCACGTCGTGCAAATCGATGAAGCGGTCGATCTTGCCGTCGGAATCGCAGGTAATATCGGCCAGGATGGCCCGGCGTGTGGGGCACTCATTAAGGCGGTGCACGGGCATGATGGGAAACAGCTGGTCAATGGCCCAGGAGTCCGGCAGCGACTGGAATATGCTGAAATTACAGTAGTAGATATCGGCAAGGGCGATGTCGATGCCCTCGAGCTCGACCGGCACCTGCTTGATCTTTTTCACCTCCCGGGCGATTTTGCTGATAATGTTCCAGAAAATCGTTTCGCACTGGGAACGCTCGCGCAGGCTGATCTCGCCGTGCCGAAAAAGGCGCTGGACCTCGTCCTTGTAATACAGGGCATCGTTATAATACTCCTGGATGTTCTTGGTGTTCACCGATGTGTAAACATCCAGCAGGTTGCGCATCATCTCATGGGAGCCCTCCGGCAGCTTTTCCGGTATGCTGAGCGCATCAAAGCGGCTGACATCGAGAATGTTGAACAGCAGCACCGAGTAGTGCGCCACGGTGGCCCGGCCCGACTCGGTAATGATGGTCGGGTGCGGCAGCTCCTTTTCATCGAGGTTCGCCATGACGATCTCGATAATGTCGGCGCAGTATTCATTCACCGAATAATTGCGGCTGCAGCGGAAATTGGTCTGCGAGCCGTCATAGTCGACAGCCAGGCCGCCGCCCAGGTCAAGGTATCCCATGGGCGCGCCTTCCAGCACCAGCTCGGTGTAATAGCGGCAGGCCTCGGCCACGCCCGCCCGTATGTCCCGTATATTGGGTATCTGCGAGCCCAGGTGATAGTGCAGCAGCTGCAGGCACTCAAGCATGCCCTCCTGCTTGAGCATGTCGACAAGGGCGATTATTTCCGTGGTGTTCAGGCCGAACAGGCTGCGGTCCCCGCCTGATTCCGCCCAGTGCCCGCCGGCTTTGTGCGAAATTTTCAGCCGCACACCGAGCCGGGGGGTTATGCCCAGCTTGCGGCCCCTGCGCAGCACAAGCTCGAGCTCGCAGGGCATCTCGACCACGATGAAGCATTTGAAACCGAGCTTGATGGCGTACAGGGCAAGATCGATGAATTTTTCGTCCTTGTAGCCGTTGCAGATAATGCAGGCCTCGGGGTCCCTGATCATGGATATGGCGATGATGAGCTCGGCCTTGCTGCCGGCCTCAAGGCCGTGGTGATAGCTGGCACCGAAGCGGGTTATCTCCTCGATCACCTGCTGCTGCTGGTTGACCTTGATGGGGTAGACGCCCCGGTACTGGCCCCGGTAATTGAACTGCCTGATGGCGTCATTGAAACTTTCGTTCAGGATGGAAAGCTGGGAATCGAGCATGTTTTCGATGCGCAGCAGCACCGGCATCTCAAGGCCGCGCTCCTTGACCCCTGAAATAATGTCCATCAGGCTGATGGACTGATGCTCCCGGCCCCTGATCGGCGTGGCAACGACCTCGCCCCGGTCGGAAACCGTAAAAAAGCCCTTACCCCAGTTGGGAATGCCGTAGGCCTCTTTGGAGTTTTCAACCGTCCAGCGGTTCAGCTTGCCGTTTTGGATGAGTGCCAGTTCTTTCTCGTTCATGCTGCATGTCCTGTAGCGCCGGGTGCATGCGCGTATGCGCCGCATCCGCGTAAATTAATAGTCTGCAGGCCGGCAGTCGCCTGCCTGCATTTTTAATACCCTTATGAGCGGGCTATCATACCAGTAAATATGCTTTATATCCACAGTTCACTTACATCACCACAAAAAAACGCTCCCGCGCTCCGGGTCACGCCCGGAGTTGCCAATACAGCGCTAAGATGCTACAGTGTACGTACTATATAGTCAAACTGATAAGCACAACAAATATCAGGTGGGGAAAACGCTATGGCAGCCAAGGCAAAAACCCTGTGCGCGCAAAAAGACATGCTCAAAGACAACCTGTCGAAATACAAAAAACTCGTGCGCAATGCGCGGTATATTTGTAAGAAGTGCGGCCGGGCCGCCTGTGATGAAAAACGGCTGTGCAAACCGGTTGCGCTTGATTCGTAACCCGGGGTAAAAAACCCCGCGATACAAGCACCTGCACGGAGAGAGACTGCCATGGCTTCCAGAATCGACCACCTTTTTAAAATGCTCAAAGTGCCGCCCGGAAAAAAAATCAGCCTTGCAAAGGATTATGACCCGGCCGACACCGGGAGGCTTGTAGAGAAAAAAGACGCGGCGGACCTGCTGGCAGAAGGAGTGAGCCGGATGGCCGAATACCAGAGCAAACTGTATGCTCAGAACACGCACAGTCTGCTGATCATTTTCCAGGCCATGGACGCCGCAGGCAAGGACAGCACGATCAGGCACGTCATGTCGGGCCTGAATCCCCAGGGCACGCATGTTTACAGCTTTAAGGCCCCCTCCGCCGAAGAGCTCGACCACACCTACCTGTGGCGCAGCTTCAAGGCCCTGCCCGCGCGCGGCACTATCGGCATCTTCAACCGCTCCTATTATGAAGAAGTGCTGGTGGCGCGCGTGCACCCTGAAATCCTTGAGCGCCAGCAGCTGCCCGAACGGCTGCAGGACAAAAAAATCTGGCAGCGGCGTTTCCGGGAAATCAATAACTACGAACGCTACCTCGCCGACAACGGCACGGTTGTCCTGAAATTCTTTCTCAATGTGTCAAAGGCCGAGCAGAAGAAGCGGTTTCTTGAACGTATCGATTTGCCCGAGAAGAACTGGAAATTTTCAATGGCCGATGCCCGGGAGCGCCGGTTCTGGGACCAGTACCAGAAAGCCTACGAGGACATGCTCAACCATACCAGCACCGCGCACGCCCCCTGGTATGTCGTGCCCGCAGACCACAAGTGGTTCACGCGCCTTGCCGTGGCAGGGGTCATCTACCATACCCTGAAGGGATTGAAACTGGCCTATCCGACCGTCACCAAAACGCACCGGCAGGAACTGCTGAAAGCCAGGAAGGCCCTGCTCAGCGAAGACTGATAGCCGCGCAGGCGACGCCGGTAAAAACTGTGCATGGTTAACACATTATTAACAAAAGAAGACTATAACGGTTGCATGAACGCCCATCGCTGTTATCAGCCGTGATACAGATAATGACGCCCGCACAAACTACATGCCCGGCCCGGCCCGGCCCCTGCGTGCGCAAGGACTTCCCCCTGCGCGTTGCGGGCATTGACATCGGCTCAAACGCCATCCGCTTCATGGCTGCTGAATTTTTAAATCCCTCGCGTTATATCGTGCTTGAATCAGAGCGGGCCCCGGTGCGCCTGGGTACCGGAACCTTTGCAAACGGCCGGCTCTCCACAGCCGGGACAAAGGCCGCGCTCCAGGCCCTGGCGCGCTTCAAGGAACGGCTGCGTATTCTCTCCATCGAGCACTACCGCGTTATCGCCACCAGCGCGGTCCGTGAAAGCGCAAACAGCAGTAAATTCGTCCATTACGTACACGGGCATCTGGGTATGCCGCTGGAAATTGTCAGCGGTTCCGAAGAGACCCAGCTTGTCTACCGGTCGCTGGGGCCGCTCATCCCGCTGGGCAAAGACCCCTGGCTGCTTGCCAACCTGGGCGGCGGCAGCCTTGAAGCCGCGCTTGTCAATAAAACCGGCGTGCTTACCAGCGAAACGCACACCATCGGCGCGGTCAGGCTTCTTGAAGAATTCGCATCATCGGCAGGCAATCCCCGCCAGCTCGTACGGCTGATGCAGGAGTATGTTGCCACGCTGCGCCTGTCCCTGGAAAAAATCAACCGCCCGCTGGCGGGCTTTATCGCCACGGGAGGAAATATCGAAGAACTGGCCAAGATGGCCGGAGCCCCTCAAAAAACGCACGGCATGCGGCTGCTGTCGCGCGCTTCGCTCAGGCGGCTTCTGGAAGAGCTGCCGCGCCTGTCGATCAAGCAGCGCATGCTGCGCTGGGGCATCAACCAGGACCGCGCCGATGTCATCGTGCCCGCCGCTGTCGTCTATGACCACCTGTGCGCGCTCAGCGGCCAGAAAAACATGCTGATTCCCTACACCGGAACCAAAGAGGGCATTCTTTTCGATCTGGTCGACAGCCTGACGCTGAATTCCGCCTATACCCGCAGGAAAGACAAACAGCTGATGAATTTAACCGTAAGTCTGGGCCGGCGCTACCATTTTGATGAAGCCCACGCCCGGCAGGTCTGCAAACTTGCGCTGGCGCTGTTTGAGCAGCTCCAGCGGCTGCACGGCCTTGCGCCTGAGGATCACCGCATCCTGATGACCGGCGCGCTGCTGCACGACATCGGCGGCTATATAAGCTACAAAAAGCATCATAAGCATTCGCTGTATCTGATCGCGCAGTCGGAACTGCCGGGACTCAACGCGGATGAAATGCTTATGGCGGCAAATGTGGCCCGCTATCACCGAAAAAACACCCCGCGGCCCGGCCATGAACAGTTTGTCCGACTGACGAAATCCCAGCGCCAGCGCGTCGTCAAACTTGCATCGCTTGTGCGCATTGCCGACGCACTGGACCGCGATCATGCTCAGACCGTTAAGAGCCTTGAAGTTTCTGTTCGCAGCCCGTATCTGAATGTAAAAATCTCCGGCAACAGGCTGCGCAATCTCGAACACTGGGCGCTGCAGCGCAAGGCTCAGTTATTTACCGACCTTTTCGGCCTGCGGGTGCGCATAGCCGGTGTCTGAAACCGGACGTCGTGCATGCAGGACGATTCGGAAGTATGTGCGGCGGACGGCACAGGCCCCGCCGCTGTAAACCCACCATCGTCTTGAGGGAGGAATGTGCAATGACAGCAGAAAAAAAACAGGCCGCCACAAAACAAAAAAACAGCCGGACTCTAAAGCAACCCGCCCCGGCGGCAAAAAGCGCTGAAGTCTGCGGAGTAAAAAACAAGACTGTTGCAAAACAAAAAGTCGCTGCTGAACTGGCCGCCGAGCTCAAAAAGGTTCGCGTCGCGCTGAGGGAAACCATAAAGCAGATCGGCATGCACATTGACAAGGGCATTGCCGACTCCCTGCGTGTGCTTGAGAAAAAACAGCAGCCGGGTGAAGCCTGCAATCTGCCGGGCGCCAAATCAACCGCGCAGATGGCGAAAAAACTGCGCGCATTAAAAATAAAACCTGCTAAAGGCAAACTGAAAGATATAGCCCGGATCGAGCGGATGGTTGAGAAAATCGCGGAGAAAACAGTCGCAAAACAATAGAGCATATTCCTTTTTATTATAGCCTTTAAAATAAAGCCCGTTCGTGGTGAGCTTGTCGAACCATGGACGGGCTTTTCTTACACTACACCAACCGTTCATCCCTTGGACAGGCTCAGGGCGAACGGTTGGTGTTCCTGGGGCTATGCTATTTTGGAAAATTATCTATCATGCAGCGCGGCGGGCACGCCGGTCAGGCCGCGTCCGGATTCTTTTTGGGAAAATCAAAAAGCAGAAGAGATGCGCAGTCTGAATCGATGTCGCGCCAGTGCGGCGCATCGAGGGCAAGACGTACCACGCCGCAGGTCGGGATGTTTTCTATCCCGGACCGGAGCAAAAGATTTGCCAGGTCTGTAAGGCCCGGATTATGCCCGACAAGCATGACATCCTGCCTGTCTTCGGGCAGGCGCCGAATGAGCTTGAGCAGCTCATCGGCAGCGGCCTCATATATGCCGGAGTTTTCAAGGATATCGGCTTCTGAAACATCCAGTGCCCCTGCAATAATCCGGGCTGTTTTGATTGCCCTTCTGGCCGGGCTCGAAACGATGAGGGCGGGCTGTACACCGCCCTGACGCAGCCTGCGACCCATTTCAGGGGCATCCAGTCGGCCCCGGTCATTGAGCGGCCGCATGAAATCATCAAGGCCGGGATCATCCCGGCTGGACTTGGCGTGGCGAACCAGGGTCAGCATCAGCGCCGGCCGGCTGATATTTTCCAGCACAGCCACCGCGTCCGGGGGGTGAAGCACTCTCCGGGCATCATCAAGCCCGAACCATCGTCTCTTGCGGCTGCCGGCTTCAGGCCATTGGTCGGCTTCCCGCACGGAATCCATCCGGAACACCTCAACGCTGCACTCACCGCCC
>VGSH01000080.1 GCA_016875025.1 Deltaproteobacteria bacterium | reverse complement strand
CCGATGCAGGGCCCGGAAGGTCCAGCGCCGCCCGCGAACCAGGGGGTGCGGTATTATTTTTTTATCCGGTCAATTCTGTTGATAAGCCTCGTTGCAGCCTCGGTAAAGAATGGTGCTATTTTTTTTGTATACACGCGGCCGAACGGATACGGCTTTTCATGTACGGTGGTATAAAACAGGTATATGGCCAGCGCGCCCATGACCCCGTTGGGCATCCACATGCCGATTGCCGGATGCACGAACCCGCCTTTGGATATTTCTTCTCCCAGGGACAAGAGAAGATAATACAGCGTGACAATGACCAGGCTGAGCATGAAGCCCCCGGCCCGGCCGCCCCTGCGAAGGTACACCCCGAGTGAAAGTCCGAGCAGGCCGAATACCAGGCAGGCAAACGGCAGCGCGAACCGCTTGTGTATTTCGGTGGTTTCGCGCAGGAAGGCGAGGCCCTGGCTCTTGCGGTCGCGGGCTTGCTCAAACAGGCTGTGCAGGCCCAGCTCTTTTTGTTTGAGAGGTTTGTTTTCTGCTCCGGCTATATCCGCAAGCAGCAGCCGCATTTGATAGGTGGTAAATACGGCATACTCGTATTTCTGGGCTGCGTCGGTGCGGTGAATGCTGCCGTCGTAGAGCTTGAATAACAGCTGCAGGTTGTTTTGATCCGAAAGAATGATCCCGCGTGCTGCAACAATGAGAACGGGCTGCGAGAGGTCTCGCCGGTCGGAAATCATGATGTTTTTTACCTGCAGGCTGTCCGGATCGAATTCCTGCACATAAATAACCAGGCCGTCAAGGGTATTGTTAAACACACCGCCCTGAAGGCCGGCGGCAATGTGCTGCGCTCCCACGTTTTCAACGTGTCCTCGAAAGGCTCTCCGGCCGAGCGGCTCCAGCGAAATTGAGCACAGTGCGGTAATAACAAAGCCGGTCAGGCACACAACAGCAAAGGGCGGCAGCATCTGATAGAGGCTTATGCCGGAGGCTTTCAGGGCAATGATTTCAGCATCGGCCGACAGGCGCCCGAGCGCTATGAGAACAGCCAGCACGACCGACATCGGCACGGTGTAAACCAGCAGGGACGGCATCACATACAGCACAAGCAGCAGCACCTGTCCCGGCGCCAGCCCCTTATTAATGACCATGTCCATCAGGTCGATAAGTTTCGCCATCATCGCCACAGACGAAAAAACCAGCAGGGCCAGCAGAAACGGGCTTATAAGTTCTTTAAAAATGTAGCGTGAAAGTATTCCGGAGGCACGCATGTCGGTTACCGTGTTTCCTGCTTTAAATCGCGCCCCATAAGGTCTTCGAGGGCCCGGCGCGGCGGCTTGTCGTCAAACAGCACTGCATATATCTCCCGCACAATCGGCATGTCAATGCCGTGTTTATCGGCAAGTGCATGAGCTGATTGTGCGGTGTAGACCCCCTCGGCGACCATTTTCATGTTTTTCATGATTTCTTCAAGACGCGCACCCCGGCCGATTTCAAGGCCGACAGTGTAGTTGCGGCTCTGCGTGCTTGTGCAGGTCAGCAGCAGATCGCCTATACCGGACAGCCCGCTGAAGGTGAGCGGATCAGCCCCCAGCGCCGCTCCCAGGCGCATGATTTCAGCCAGGCCGCGCGTGATAAGCGCCGCACGGGTATTGGCTCCGAAACCCAGTCCCGCAACAATCCCGGCAGCGATGGCCATTACGTTTTTCAGCGCGCCGCCCAGCTCAACGCCGGGCACGTCGGTGCTGGTGTAGGTTCTGAAATAGTGTGTTGCCAGTACGGATTGGACCGTGCGGGCGGTATCCTCACTGCAGCTGGCGCTGACCACGGCCGAGGGCATTTTTAAGGCGACTTCCTGCGCGAAGCTGGGGCCGGACACAACCGCAAAGCGGTCCAGCGCGCAGCCCGGCATGAGTTCCCGCGCTATCTGGGAAATCGTTTTCAGGCTCTGGATTTCAATGCCTTTTGAGGCGCTGGCATGAATGCCTGAGGGATCAACCGCCTGAAGCGCGCGGGCAAACAACTCGCGGAATACTTTTACAGGAGTGACCCAGAGCAGTACCTGTTTGTCCGCAACAGCCCGGTTCAGATCTCCGGTAAACTCGAGCCGCTCATCAAGAGCGCGTTCCGGCAGATACCAGGTGTTGCAGCGGCCCTGCAGCAGCAGCTCAAGGAGCTCGCGCTCATAGACCCACAGGGTAACACTGTAGCCTTTTTCCGCCAGCATGTTTGCCAGGGCGGTGCCCCAGCTGCCGGCACCGATCACCCCGATCCTGTAATCGCGCACACTATTCATAAGAGGATCGCTTTCCAGCGGGAGTGGCTGCCGGGAGCAGTTACCGCGCTTTACTCGTTTTCAATTTTCAGCCGCTCGACAAGCCGGGTTACGCCCACGACGCGTTCATCCTTGTCCACGCTGATCAGGCGCACGCCCTTGGTGTTTCTGCCGATAACGGAGATATTGTGCACGCCGATCCGGATTATCTTTCCGCTGCTGGTAATGATCATCAGGTTGTCTTCCTCGACGACCTGCTTGATCCCGACCACATTGCCGTTGCGTTCATCGGCCTTGATGGTAATGATCCCCTTGCCGCCGCGCGTCTGCCGGCGGTATTCCGCGGCGTTTGAGCGCTTGCCGTAGCCCCGTTCCGTTATGGTCAGCAGGGTCGAATCGCCCCTGAGCACTTCCATGCCGACAACCTCGTCGCCTTTGCTGAGCGCAATGCCGCGCACCCCGCGGGAGGTGCGGCCCATCGGCCGCACATTTTTTTCGTTGAAGCGGATCGCCATACCGCGCCGGGTGCCCAGAAACACATCCTTGTCACCGTCGGTGATTTCAACGCCGATCAGGGCGTCGTCCGGATCGATGGTAATAGCGGCAATGCCTGATGCGCGCGGCCGGCTGTAGGCTTCAAGCTCGGTTTTTTTAATGACCCCGTTTTTCGTGGCCATAACAACATACTGCGTTCCCTCAAAGGACTTAACCGGCAGCACCGCTGAAATGTTTTCTCCGGGCGCTACGTTGATCAGGTTGACCGTGGCCTTGCCGCGCGCGGCCGCCCCGGCCTGCGGCACCTCATAGGTTTTGAGCCAGTAGACCTTGCCCTTGTCGGTAAATATCAGCATATAGGCATGCGTTGAAGAAATAAACAGATCCTCGACAAAATCTTCTTCCTTGGTGGTCATGCCGATTTTGCCTTTGCCGCCGCGCGTCTGTGTGCGGAAAAGAGAGACCGGGGTGCGCTTGATATAGCCGCTGCTGGAAATCGTGATGACCATATCCTCGTCGGCAATCGTGTCTTCGATGCTGATATCCTCGGCCGCAGCCACGATTTCCGTGCGCCGCGCATCGCTGTATTTTTCCTTTATCTCGCGCAGCTCCTGCACAATAATGTCGAGCACCAGCTGTTCGTTGGCCAGAATGCGCTTCAGGCGCTCGATTTCCTTGAGCAGCTGGGCATATTCTTCCAGGATTTTATCGCGCTCAAGCGCGGTCAGGCGCTGCAGGCGCATGTCCAGAATCGCCTGGGCCTGCACGTCCGAGAGCTTGAAGCGGGCCATGAGCTGCTCTTTGGCCTCTGCCGGGGATGCGGACTTGCGAATCAGGGCAATGATCGCGTCGAGATTATCAAGCGCGATTTTGAGCCCCTCCAGAATGTGGGCCCTCCGTTCCGCCCGCTGCAGCTCAAACAGCGTCCGGCGGGTGATAACCTCCTTGCGGAATTCGATAAAATGCTCGAGCAGCTGCTTGATGTTTAAAATCTGCGGCTGGCCCTGCACGATTGACAGGAAAATACAGCCGAAGGTAATCTGCATCTGGGTCAGCTTGTACAGGTTGTTGAGCACAACCCGTGATACCTCATCTTTTTTCAGGTCGATGACAACGCGCACGCCCTCGCGGTCGGATTCATCGCGGATATCGGAAATGCCCTCGAGTTTCTTTTCCTGCACCAGCTCGGCGATTTTTTCAATCAGGCGCGCCTTGTTGACCTGATAGGGGATCTCGGAAATAATGATGCTTTCGCGCTCGCTTTTACCCTTCTTTTCAATAAAGGCCCGGGCGCGTATTTTGATAACTCCGCGGCCGGTCTTGTAAGCCGAAACTATTCCGTCGCGGCCGTTGATAAAGCCGCCGGTCGGGAAATCGGGGCCCGGGACGATTTTAATCAGCTCATCAATCGAGGTTTTCGGATTGACTATAAGGGCGATCAGGGCGTCAACCAGCTCGCCGAGGTTGTGCGGCGGAATGTTGGTGGCCATGCCTACCGCGATACCCGATGATCCGTTCAGCAGCAGGTTGGGCACCCGGGCGGGCAGCACCGCGGGTTCCTGCATGGTCTCATCGTAATTGGGTACAAAATCAACCGTGTCCTTGTCAAGGTCGGCCAGCAGCTCGGATGCGATCCTGGTCATGCGCACTTCCGTGTAGCGCATGGCTGCGGGCGAGTCGCCGTCCATTGACCCGAAGTTGCCCTGACCGTCCACCAGCGGGTTTCGCAGAGAAAAATCCTGGGCCATTCGCACAATCGTGTCATAGACAGCCGAATCGCCGTGCGGGTGATATTTACCGATCACATCACCCACGACACGGGCTGATTTTTTGTAGGCCTTGTTCTGCTGCAGGCCCATGTCTTCCATCGCATAGAGAATGCGGCGGTGTACGGGCTTGAGCCCGTCGCGGGCATCCGGCAGTGCGCGGCCGACGATAACGCTCATGGCATAGTCCAGATAGGACTTGCGCATTTCGGCTTCAATGTTGATTTGCGTGTTCAAAGGGTTTCCTGTTTCCATGGGTTTTGATCCGAAGTGAATCGTTAAATGTCTAAATTCTGGACGTGCAGCGCGTTTTCATAAATAAAGTCGCGGCGCGGCTCGACCTGGTCGCCCATCAGGATGGTAAAGACCTCATCGGCTTCCACGCCGTCTTCGATTTTAACCTGCAGCATGCGCCGGTTCTCGGGCTCCATGGTGGTCTCCCAGAGCTGCTCCGGGTTCATCTCGCCCAGGCCTTTATAGCGCTGTATTTCCTGAGCCCTGCGGCCGCGCTCAAGTATATAGTGCAATACTTCCGACAGGGTGGGGACCCCCGTCTGCCGGTCCTGCTCCTCAATGGTAAAGGGCGGCTCGCCGGCGCCCTTGAGAACGGCGGCGATTTTTTTCAGGGCCAGCATGTCAGGCGAAATCAGGAGCTCAAAATCAATGGTCATTTTTTTGCTGCGGCCATTGCCGCCGCAGGTGCAGCGCAGGCAGTAGCAGTTATGCTCGGCATCCTCGTCCAGCTCAAAGCTGGCCGGTGTAATATACTGGTAATAAAAACTTGCATGCCGCCGCAGCGACTCCAGCAGCGCCTTGAGCTGCTTTTGATCCTTGAGCGTGTCCTTGTCGAATGAGCCTTCGAGCGCCAGGGCCGACAGGATATTTTTATCAAGGCCGCGATGCGACATTTTGGTCAGGATGTCCTCAAACTGCATTGCGCGCCGGGCAAGCTGCGCCAGGCGCTGCCCGCTCAGCTGAGACCCTGATTTTTCCGATGAAATTTTCAGGCCCTCGATGCCGCAGGCCAGAAGGTACTCGGCCAGGGCCCCTTCATCGGCAATATAGCTTGCTTTCTGTTTGCCCTTTTTGACCCGGAACAGCGGCGGCTGTGCGATATAGAGATGCCCCCGCTCAATCAGCCCCGGCATCTGGCGGAAGAAAAACGTGAGCAGCAGTGTGCGGATGTGGGAGCCGTCCACGTCGGCATCGGTCATGATAATGACCTTGTGATAGCGCAGTTTGGCGATATCAAAATCATCCTTGCCGATGCTGGTCCCCAGCGCAGTAATGATGGTTTTGATTTCATCATTTTGCAGCATCTTGTCGTAGCGCGCTTTTTCGACATTGAGGATTTTGCCCTTGAGCGGCAAAATTGCCTGGTTCTTCCGATCGCGGCCCTGCTTGGCTGATCCGCCGGCGGAATCGCCCTCAACCAGGTACAGCTCTGCAAACTGGGGATCGCGCTCCTGGCAGTCGGCCAGCTTGCCCGGCAGAAAACCGCTGTCAAGCACGGATTTGCGCCGGGTGAGATCCTTGGCGCGCCGGGCTGCCTCGCGGGCCCGTGAGGCATCAACGGCTTTACTTAAAATTTTATTGGCAACATTGGGGTGCTCTTCAAAATAGGTTGCGAGTTTTTCATTCATCAGGGTTTCAACAATACCCTTGACCTCGCTGTTGCCGAGCTTGGTTTTTGTCTGCCCTTCAAACTGGGGGTTGGGCAGTTTTATGCTGATAACGCAGGACATACCTTCGCGGATGTCATCGCCGTCAAGCGAGCTTTTCAGGTTTTTGGCCACCTTGGCGCTTTGGGCGTAGCTGTTGACCGTGCGGGTGAGCGCGGCTTTAAAGCCCGAGAGATGGCTGCCGCCCTCGTAGGTGTTGATGTTATTGGCGAAGGAGAACGTGTTCTCGGCATAGCCGTCATTGTGCTGAAACGATATTTCAACCTCAACGCCGTCTTTTTCTCCGCTGACATAGATCGGCTTGGGGTAGATGATATTTTTATTGCGGTTGATGTATTCAACGAATGAATTGATGCCGCCCTTGTAGCAGAATTCGTGTTTTTTTCCCGCGCGTTCATCTTGAATCAGGATCAAGAGCCCTTTGTTTAAAAACGCAATTTCGCGCAGCCGGTTGGAAAGCACTTCAAAGCTGAAGTTGGTTGTTTCAAAAATTTCCGCATCCGGCTTAAACACCACCCGCGTGCCGGTTTTGTTCGTTTTGCCGGTTATCTCCAGCGGAGCCACGGGCACACCGCGATGATAGGTTTGAAAATAGACCTGCTTGTCGCGCCAGATTTCAAGCTCAAGCCGCTCGGAAAGGGCGTTCACCACCGAGACACCCACGCCGTGCAGGCCTCCTGACACCTTGTAGGAATCGTTGTCGAACTTGCCCCCGGCATGCAGGGTGGTCATGACGACCTCGGCCGCGGATTTTTTTTCCGTGGGGTGCATGTCAACCGGGATGCCGCGGCCGTTATCAGCTACAGAGACCGTGTTGTCAAGATGAATGGTGACCTCGATCCGGTCACAGTAGCCGGCCATGGCTTCGTCGATTGAATTGTCGACAACCTCATACACCAGATGGTGCAGGCCCTTGACGCAGGTTGAGCCGATGTACATGGCAGGCCGCTTGCGCACGGCTGCCAGCCCTTCGAGGACCTTGATGTTCTCGGCGGTATATGTTTTGTCAGATCCCGGTTTTGTGCTTGTGTCACCCATACAGCTATCCTCGCAGTAATTCGTAGATGCGCTCAAAGTCGTCGCGCGAAAAAAACTCTATGACCACGCGGCCTTTTTCGGCCCGGCCCTCGACGTTAATTTTTGTGGCAAAACGCTTGCGCAGCCCCTCGAGCAGATGATCAAAATCCGCGCAGGTTTTGCGAGATGCCCTTGAAGCTATTTTTATATTTATTTTTCCTATTTTTAGTTTTTTTATGTAGTTTTCTGTTTGCCGCACTGACAGGCCTTTTTTGACAACCAGGGTGTGCAGTTTTTTCTGCTGAGCAGCTGTTTCCAGTGCAAGATAGGCGCGTGCATGGCCCATGCTTATGGTGTTGCTCAAAAGATCCTGTTTGATGCTGTCGTCGAGCTTGAGCAGCCTGAGTGAGTTGGCTACCGCGCTGCGGCTTTTACCGACCTTTTGGGCTACATCCTCCTGCGTATACTTGTACTGCTCGATCAGGCTCTGATACCCCTGGGCCTCTTCAAGCGCATTCAAATCTTCACGCTGA
The DNA here is from genome assembly GCA_016875025.1 of Deltaproteobacteria bacterium. Lineage (GTDB taxonomy): Bacteria > Desulfobacterota > WTBG01 > CAIYCZ01 > CAIRTM01 > CAIRTM01. The sequence continues at coordinate 5,495 of VGSH01000080.1, read as the reverse complement.
ATGTTCTCAATCAGGGCGATTTCCTGGCGCTCGCGCTCATCGACATTTTTCAGCACGATCGGAACCGTTTCGAGTCCGGCCTGCATGGCCGCACGAAGGCGGCGCTCGCCGGCAATAAGCTCATAGCCGCCATCCATCCGGCGCACCAGCAGCGGCTGCAGCACGCCTTTTTCTTTAATGGAGGCAGCCAGTTCCTGCAGGCGCTCTTCGTTGAACCTTTTGCGCGGCTGATTGGGGTTGGTTGCAATTTCAGCTACCGGAACCCGCTGGGGCTGTGCCGCTGCCAGGGGAACCGGTTTTTCCTCAGCAACGGGAATCAAAGCCCCGATGCCTTTGCCAAGGCCTTTTTTTATCACGATACAGCCTCCTGTTCACCGCAGCCCTGTTCGCTTTCAATCCCGAGCAACTGACGGGCGAGTTCTATATAGCGCTGTGCGCCAATGGACGCGCGATCATAATAAAACACCGGCTTCCCATGGCTGGGGCATTCGGCCAGCCTGACATTGCGCGGAATAATGGCCTTGAAAACCTTGGAAGGGAAATGCTGCATGATTTCAGCCGCCACCTGATGGGAGAGCCTGTTGCGCACGTCAAACATAGTCAGCACAATGCCTTCAAGCACAAGGTTGGGATTGAGCCCGGCCTTGACAAGCTTTATGGTTTTTGTAAGCTGGCTTAACCCCTCAAGTGCGTAGTATTCGCATTGCAGCGGTATGATGACTGAATCAGCTGCTGCCAGGCCATTGATCGTCAGCAGGCCGAGAGAGGGCGGGCAGTCAATAAAAATATAATCAAATTGGTCTTGTATGCCCTTCAGGCTTTTTTTGAGGCGGAATTCACGTTCCGGCATATTGACCAGCTCAATTTCAGCGCCGGTCAGATCAATGGTTGATGCGGCAAAAAAGAGGTTGGGGACCTCGGTTTTTTTGATGATTGAGCCGATGTCCTGATCCAGAACAAGCGCACTGTAAATACTGTTGTGCGTTTCGGATGCCATGCTCATGCCGCTGCCGGCATTGGCCTGCGGATCAATATCAACAATCAGGGTTCGCTTGTTGTGCAGGGCCACGGATGTGCCCAGATTTATTACCGTGGTGGTTTTTCCAACCCCGCCCTTTTGATTGGCAATGCAGATAGTTTTGGCCATACGGAACCCGGTTGTCCCCCATTTTTTGTCGTACAGGCACACAAGCACGGCACCTGGAGCAGAGGCTCAGCCCTTTCAGGGTAAATGTTGTGAACTTATACCACAGAACAGGATTTTTTTAAAGAAAAAACTAACGCTTAGGCCTAAAAAACCTATGTTTCACGTGAAACACGTCCGCAGAATAACAAGGCTGCGCTCACCTGCGTGTTCAGGAAGCGAATAGCTGTGGGAATCAATCGCAAATCCCGGATTTTTTCTCTTTTGCAGCCCGGCGATTTCATCAACCGGCAGGCGCCCCTTCATGCAGACAATAGCCCCCTGCCGCTTTATCAGGGGGCGGCAAACCGCGGAGCACCCCTCCAGTGAGGCAATAGCCCGGCTGACTGCCAGATCAAATGAGCCCGGTTCAGGCCAGCTTTCCGCGCGGCCGTTGTACACCTCGACGTTGCTGAGCCCCAGCGTACGCACAGCATGTTTTAAAAAAGCACACTTTTTGCCGACTGATTCCATTAACACGATACGGCTTGCGGGATCAAGGATTGCCAGTGGGATGCCTGGCAGCCCGGCCCCGGAGCCGACATCGGCAATGGTTTTGCTGGCAGTGTCGATATAGCGGGCTATCAGGATTGAGTCGAGAAAATGCTTTATGGCAACAGCTTGCGGCTCAATGATGCGGGTTATGTTTGTTGTTTTGTTCCAGTCAAGCATCTCCTGCATGTAGCGCAGGAACAGCTCACCCTGCTGCCGTGTAAGTATCGTGCCGGCCTCTGCGGCAGCAGTTAAAAAAAAATCAAGCCAGTTATTGTTGTGCATCTGGGCAATGTGCCTATAGGTTGTGGTCAACGGTACCGACGTTCCGGCGCGTGTTTCACGTGAAACATGAGCGTACTATACTCTATATAGAGAAAAAAATAAAAAAATTTTTTAAAACGAGCTGAAGTACCATGCAGCAGAAAAACAGACTGAAAGGTGTCTGTTCCAGAAACCGGTTCTTTTTCCGTATCCCTCTCGAAGCGGAAATCTTAAGACTTTCGTGGTGAGCCTGCAGGGGCATGACCCTGCAAATTTTTTGGTGTGGGCGACCCGACGGGTTTTAAACCTGAAAAACATGCGCAGGGAGTTGGACAGGCGAAAAAGGCTTTTGTATAAAAATGGCTATATTTATATTTTCTAGAAAGTTTTTATTAAAAATAGTTTTATGGGTGGGGCAGGCAAACTATGGTTCCTCCGCGTCTCCGCGCCTCTGCGCGAGATAGCCTCAAACTCTTATCCTCCCGCTGAGCCGCTGGGGCGCAGGGAAACCCCAAAAACCATTAATGTTTTTACTCTCCGCGTCTCTGCGCCTCCGCGCGAGGTACCGTCTTCCATCAATTTTCCCTCCCGCAGAGATGCTGAGCCGCAGGGGGACCCAAAAAACATTAATCTTTTTCACCCTCCGCGTCTCTGCGCCTCCGCGCGAGGTACCGTCTTTCATCAATTTTTTCTCCCGCAGAGATGCTGAGCCGCAGGGGAACCCAAAAAAATTATTCTTTTTCACCCTCCGCGTCTCTGCGCCTCTGCGCGAGATATGATCTTGTATTTGAACAATTCTTGTCTCCCGCTGAGCCGCTGGGGCGCAGGGGAACCCAAAAAACATTAATCTTTTTCACTCTCCGCGCCTCTGCGCCTCTGCGCGAGGTACCGTCTTTCATCAATTTTTTCTCCCGCAGAGACGCTGGGCGTAATCCGACATGTTTCTGGATGGCCGGACACTGGACTTTCTTTTACTCAGCACTGCCCCGGCTACATCTCCAACTGCGCTTCTGTGATACCAAGCGCCGCTGCGATCCTCCTGAGGGTTGATCCCCGCATCCGGTCCTGCGATTTTTCAAGCTGGCTGTAGGCTGCCTGGGTTATGCCAAGCCTGCCGGCAATATCGGCCTGCGACATCTTCTTGTGCTCCCGCCAGGCCTTGACCATGCTTTTGCCCTCTACGGCGGCTTTTTCTACAACAGCGTGCGGGAGGTAGGTTTTCGATTCGCTGCGCGCGGTTGTGCGCACGTATTCATCGTAGGGCACAAGCACGAACAGGGGCTTTCCGTCTTTTTGAATGATCTGATGCTCAGTAGGTATGTTCATCGCGCTTTTTCACCTCTTCTATGCGTATGATGCGTACGGCTGAGTCGACATCGAAAAATACCCGGTAGCGGCCAACCCTCAGGCGGTATGCATACTGATGCCCGGCAAGGCGCTTAACACCGGCGCAGGCGGGCCAGTTATGAAGTCTGGCCGCAGCGTGTGTTATGGTCCTGCGCTGGGTAAGCTCAATACCCATCAACTGCTTGAATGCTTTTTTCTCCCACAGAATTTCGTACATTCCGCTGCCTTCATATATAAGCTAATTATAAGTTAATGTCAAATATATAAGTTTTATGTCTCGCCCGTTCGCGCCTCCGGGCTACGCGCTGTCAGCATACTTTAGTCGCTCTAATGTGCGGTTTCTTCCCTGCCCTGATTTTAATTCCGATGTGAGGGCGGAAATTGTTTCGCCCCTGCACGTGCAGGCACAGGGGCCTGCCCCTATGCTGCGCCCCGATGGGGTTGAAAACCATACAGTTTAACAATGATCTATTATGGAGGGACGCGCTTCCGCGTCTCTGCGCGAGATAGCCTCAAAATCTTATCCTCCCGCTGAGACGCAGGGGCGCAGGGGAAACCCAAAACCCATGAGTGTTTTTTACTCTCCGCGTCTCCGCGCCTCTGCGCGAGATAGCCTCAAACTCTTATCCTCCCGCTGAGACGCAGGGGCGCAGGGGAAACCCAAAACCCATAAGTGATTTTCACTCTCCGCGTCTCTGCGTCTCTGCGCGAGATAGCCTCAAAATCTTATCCTCCCGCTGAGCCGCAGGGGCGCAGGGGAAACCCAAAACCCATGAGTGTTTTTTACTCTCCGCGTCTCCGCGCCTCTGCGCGAGATAGCCTTTTTTATCCCGAGGGTACAGGCACTGCCGCATCCAGCCGGTCAAAAGGGCTTTGCAGCTGCCGGATGTCACGGGCCATGACGTGGGTGTATATCTCCGTGGTCTTCACGTCTGCATGTCCCAGCAGCTCCTGCAGCACGCGGATATTCACTCCGCTTTCGAGCATATGGGTGGCAAAACTGTGCCGCAGCGTGTGGCAGCCTGTTTTTTTGTCGATACCTGCCTGCAGGGCGGCCCGTTTGACCGCTTTCTGCAGCACCGATTCCAGAACGTGATGGCGCATTTCCCTTCCGGAGCGCGGATCGCGTGACCTGCCCTTTGCCGGAAACACCCACTGCCAGCCGGCCTGCCGCGCAGCCCCGGGATATTTCCGCGCAAGCGCTTCAGGTATATAGACTTCTCCGAATCCGGCCCCAAGCTCCGCATGATGCAGTGATTTAACAGCGGCGACCTGTTTGAGCATTTCCTCGCGCAGGTTTTGCGGCAAGATGGTTGTGCGGTCTTTACCGCCCTTGCCGCCCCGCACGAAGATAAGGTTCTGGCCGAAGTCAACGTCCTGAACGCGCAGCCGGATGCACTCCATCAGCCGCAGGCCGCTGCCGTACATAAGCTTTGCCATCAGGGCGGTTTTGCCCTCCATGGCCGCAAGCAGGCGTTGAACCTCGTCGCACGTCAGGACAGTGGGCGGTCGCGCAAAGCGCCTGCTGCGCGCGGGCGTGATCTCTTCATCCAGATCAATGTCGAGAACATGCCGGTAGAGAAACACCAGGGCGTTGAGCGCCTGCCGCTGCGTGGAGGCCGACACCCTGCCCGCGGTGGCAAGATGGGACAAAAACTCCTCGATGTTTTTTGCCCCGAGCAGGCGCGGGTGCGTTTTGCCGCCGAAGTAGTGGATATAGCGAAGAATCCATTGACAATAGGTCTGCTCTGTGCGATAGGCATAGTGGTGGTAGCGCAGGACTTCGCGCACCTGATCCATTAATCTCAGATTCTGGTTGGGGCGGAACTTCGGCTTATTTTCCATGGTTATGCCTTAATATCGTAATAAGTGGAATTTCAAGGGCGTTTTGTAATACGTGGAAAATGTTTCCGTTTTTTTCCCGGTTTTCACTCTTATTAACGCAATACGTGGAATTTTCTTCCATCTATATGGGCTGATATGATGGAATTTTTTCCACCTATTACCTGAATTTTGCACGCAACTGCAGATTTCAAGCAGCTGAAATTGATTTTTCCCGCCTGTTGAATCTTCGATTTGTCGCCCGGCACTCTCTTTAATCAAACATCTCAGCTCATTTTCGCTGCTGTGTGCCGGGGTGGTACGTTTTAACGCCGGTCGTGCAAAAAATTTTTTGCACTCAGCAGGTGTTCAATGAAAATCGGCACTG
>VGSH01000079.1 GCA_016875025.1 Deltaproteobacteria bacterium | reverse complement strand
ATTATTGCGGAATGCGGCATCCGGTTTCAGTCGAGCTGGAACTCGTCTCTCCAGTCCTGCTTCTCGGCCCAGGAGGGCTGATCCTGTTTGGCAAACAGAAAATCGCCCATCACCAGGTAGTCCATCTCGGTGCGCATGAAGCAGCGGTAGGCATCCTCAGGCGTGCACACGATCGGCTCGCCGCGCACGTTGAAGCTCGTGTTAACGATCAGGCCGTAGCCGGTTTTCTGCTTGAAGACTTTAATAATGGCCCAGAACCGCGGGTTGACGGCTTTTGAAACGCTTTGAATGCGGGCGGAGTAATCGATGTGCGTTATGGCCGGAACATCGGAGCGCTGAATATAGAGCCGGTCATACATGGCCATGCTGTCATAGTCCGGCGGCAGGGCCTTGCGGTGCGACTCCAGCACGGGCGCGACCAGCAGCATGTAGGGCGACGGCCGGTCAAGCTCGAAATATTCAGCTATATCTTCCTCAAGCACTGACGGGGCAAAAGGCCTGAAGCCTTCGCGGTATTTGATCTTGAGGTTCAATTTTTTCTGCGTTTCCGGCATGCAGGGATTACCCAGAATGCTGCGGTTGCCAAGGGCCCGGGGTCCGTATTCCATGCGGCCCTGGAACCAGCCGACCGCACTGCCCTGCTCGATCCGTTCGGCAACTTCGCGACACAGCTCTTCAAAATCTGTAAAGCGGCGGTAGGGCGCCTTGTAATCGCGGGCCGTGAGCATAATGTCGACATCGTCGAATGCCGGCCCGAGGTATGAGCCCTGCATGGCATCGGGCACGGCAACCGTTGTGCGCTCCTGCTCGAGCCCGATATGCCAGGCAGCCAGGGCCGCGCCGAGCGCTCCGCCCGCATCGCCTGCTGCCGGCTGAATCCAGATATCCTTGAACGTGCCCCGGCGCAGCAGCTTGCCGTTGGCAACGCAGTTCAGGGCCACGCCGCCGGCCATCACGAGGTTCTCCGCTCCGGTCAGGGCGCGGGCTGCTTCAGCCATCAGAAACACAACCTCTTCGGTGACCTGCTGGGCTGCCAGGGCCAGGTCCATATAGCCTTGTGTCAGGTTGGTTTCAGGTTCGCGTTTGGGCAGGCCGAAGAGTTTTTCCCATTTTTTGTCGTGACACATGGTCAAACCGGCTGCAAAATTGAAGTAGCTCATATTCAGCAGCACAGAGCCGTCTTCGCGAACGTCAACCAGCTCATCCAGAATCAGTTTCCGGAAACGCCGAACCTGCTCGGAATCGGGGTGGCCGTAGGGCGCAAGCCCCATGAGCTTGTATTCACCGCTGTTGACCTTGAATCCGCAATAGTAGGTGAAGGCTGAATACAGCAGCCCGACCGAGTGCGGAAAATCAAGCTCGCTTATAATGCTGATATCGCGGCCGCTGCCCTTACCGATGATGGACGTGGCCCATTCGCCCACACCGTCAAGGGTCAAAATAGCGGCCTCTTTGAAAGGAGAAGGATAGAATGCGCTGGCCGCATGTGAGAGGTGATGCTCGGGGAACAGCATGCGCGGTTTACCCGCACCCAGCTCAGCCAGCTCATCCTTGAGCATGCTGCGCATGAACAATTTTTCTTTGACCCAGACCGGAATGGCGGCCGTAAAGCTTACAAGGCCGCCGGGAGCAAGCGCATGATAGGTTTCAAGCAGGCGCTCGAATTTCAGATAAGGCTTGTCGTAAAAAGCGACAGCCTCGATATCCTTGAGCTCAAGGCCCGCCTGCCGCAGCACGTAGCGCGCTGCCTGGCGCGGAAAGTCGCTGTCGTGCTTTTTGCGGGTAAAGCGCTCTTCGTGCGCAGCCGCGACAATACGGCCGTCCACCAGGATGGCGGCAGCGCTGTCATGATAGTAGGCCGACAGGCCCAGAACAGCTCGTGTGGTCACAGCATGCCCTGCGTTTAAAAAAGTGTATAGATAAAGGGAGCGACCGCAGACCCGCTGCCGGCCGTCAGGATGATCAGCGCGCCGAACAATAGCAGCGTAATGATGATGGGCAGCAGCCAGAACTTTTTACGCTCTTTCAAAAACCCCCAGAGGTCTTTAAGGAAATCCATACCGTCTCCGTTAAAATGGATTGATTATATCTTTGGCACGCAAGGTAAGATTGCGCTCACGCAGAACCGAATCGCGGCCCTTTTTCCATTTTTTCAATTGCAGCGGATCTTTACCCAGCATCCGGCGGAAAAGACCTACGGGCGTGACCATCACATAAAACAGAATACCCAGCAGAATACGCGGCACAATCCGGCTCAGCAGATGCGACAGGCCGAACCACCATTTTGCCAGCGGTTTGTAGACCTGCGGGCAGACCATATTGACCAGCAGCAGTACAAATGCAATGCCGGCAAACGAGGCCTGCCTGAAAAAAATCACGATAATCAGACACAGCAGTACCATGGCCTGGCCGGTATCGCGGGCCTGATCCAGAGTTGCCTTCTCAGGCATAATCGGCTCATGTTTTTTGCGGGTTATGTCAATCATGGCACACCTGAATTGGTGATGAACGCTTACCTGGCAGTCTGTTTTACCAAAAAGTATACCGCAGCCTGCTTATGTTTGAAGGATCCTGAGCCGCAAAACAGCAGCCATCCAGATCAAACATCCGGACAGGCTATCATTTCATAGCAAAAAACCGGTCTGAACACAATCGAATAAATCCCGATCCGGCCGAACAGCATCCGAAATCGGCAAAAACCGGTTGGGGGGGCAGGCACATGGAAGTCAATGAAAAACAAGGGTGGAAGGGAAAACGGGGCGTTGAACCTTGTCAAAAATTTCTGTTTTCCGCCTGTGAAGACAAATGGGGAGGCCTGCGGTGCATATGCTTTCAAATACCGCTGTGCGCCTACTCAACCCTGGGCATGCCGTTAAGCTCGCGCATCGCATTCACTGCGGCCTTGATCTCTGCAGGAAACTGCTGCCACTCCTGCTCGGTGAACACCTGCCGTCCCGGAGCAGCCACGCTGTTGGGGTCGAACACCTGTCTGATCTTGCGCATAAATAAATGCGCGTTGGGACCGGCCTCGGGGAACATGGTCGTAAAAGGCTCGACATTGACGAAGGCCATCAGCTGCGGCCCGAGGTCATACTTTGTAACCACGGCAGCGCCGTAAATGCCGTAGGCCTGGGCCTTTTTGATTTCCTCCGGCAGTACCGGGTCAGGGTAATTGTCGGTCTCAAACAGGCAGAAATGGCCGCGCTGCAACGCATACACGAACGGCGTGTCATCGGCGCCGCCCCGGTCGGTGATGTCGATTTCACCGAACAGATCAAGTGCTTTCTTCCATTCACGCGAAGTCGTTTTAGCTTCTTCAAGCGGGCCGACCGGCAGCCAGGCATTGGCATAGAATTTTCTGTTCATGCGGTAACCGGTCGAATGCCTGATACAGTCATAATTCCAGGGCTGCAGGGCCTTGAGGACCTCGGGCTTATGCGTTTCAGACAAAAATGTCCCGCCGACTTCAGCAATAATCTGTCGAATCACTTCTTCCTCATAGGCTATCTGCTGATCAGACGTTGTGTTGGCAAGAATAACGTAGCAGTTCCAATCGGGGAAAAAGTGCTCCTTGCAGCGCTGTACGGTCATCTCCTGGGTCTGCGAGCAGTAGAATGCCGAATAGACCCCGGTTGCATTCAATCCGATACCAACACCTGAGTGCGCGATTTCGCGCATGGCCTTCAACTGAGTATCCAAATCCTTGAATTCAACCCAGAGCAGCTTATGGTTTTTGAGCGGTTCAGGCGGGCTGTCATATTTGGCATCATGCACGTGTTTCAGGCTCGGCCGGCCGCCGGGAATCTCCGGCAGGGCATCATCACCCACCCAGGCATGCAGCTTAACGGTTATTTCGGTAACAATACCGTTGGTTCCGAGCCCCGAGCGCTGCAGGCCCATCAAGTCAGGCCCCGGACCATACTCCCAGAAATCACCTGCCCTGGGAATGCAGCGTGATCCGGTCGACAAAATCTCACCATCGGGCAGAACCATTTTTACGCTGATGATATTTCGGTTCAAAAGCCCGTATTTTAAATCAGTCTGCCACAGCCCGGCAAAGGCAAACTGTGACGCCAGTTTGCAAACCGTTGTCGCCAGCGGCGTACCGCCGTTCCACAAGCCCCGTTTCATGGCCTCGGCCTGCAGCTGCGCATAATCGACATAGGGCTCAAGCGTTGCGCTCATATTCTGAGTATCGATTTTGATAATCCTGTTCATGCGTGAAAAGTGGATGATCAGGGTCGGGTCCTGCGTAGTCGGATTGCAGAACACCTGGCCGTTGGTAAACGGAATAAAGGGAACATGATAGCGGTTGCAGATTTTCACAATGGCCTGGACATCATCGGTTGATGCCGGCAGCACCACGCAGGCCGGCAGCACATGCGGGTCCTTTTCGTGCTTTTTTACGAAGCTGCCGCCCTCGATGGAGAGTTTGCTGTAGGTTTCAACCACAGAGCGGCTCTCGTGAATCCACTGTTCGCCGACGACATTTTTCAGCGCGCTGTAGACCTCGCGGGGCAGTTTTTTTTGAATAACTTTTTGTCTGGTATCGCTCATTGCGTGCTCCCCGTATATGCTTTGTATAAACGGCTTTTGAAAAACGCCTATCTATCGGGATTCTTGTGGCACCTGTAGGGGCGAAAAATTTTTCGCCCCTGCCCGGGCAGGCACAGGGGCATGCCCCTACAAAACAAAGGCCTGCTTTACTTACGTCCGTGAGCCTTGCATTTGAACGTTTTTGAACATCCTGTATAAAAAGACTTTTTCAACACCCTGTTAGCCGGCTGCTCTGCGCCGGGATCAGACTTCGCGGCTGTACATCGCCTTGATCATGATATCGGTCAGGTCGAATATTTCCATCTCATCGTTCATTGCATTCAGGGCATCACCGATATTCTGCTCACAAAACGGACATGAGGTCACGATCGCTTCGGCGCCTGTTTTCTTGGCTTCGCCGATGCGCTTTGCCGCTGTTTTCTGGGCAAAATCCATGAATGCCGTGCGGGCACCGCCGCCGCCGCCGCAGCACCAGGACTGATCCTTGATGCGCTCCATCTCAACCAGATTGATACCGGGGATGGCTTCAAGAACGCGCCGTGGCTCATCGTAGATACCGCAGTGGCGGCCCATGTGGCAGGGGTCGTGCCATGTTACCCGCTTATTGACCGGACGAGAAAAGGTGAGCTTTCCCTCGGTGATCAGCCTGTCAAAATACTGCGAGCTGTGGTACACGGCCGCTTGCAGCCTGGGCACATCCGGAACCTCGGCGTAATCATGCGACAGGGCCTTGAAACAGCCGGGGCAGAACGTGACGATTTCCTTTGCGCCGGTTTTGTTGAGCATATCGATATTGCGCTGTGCCAGGTCAAAAAAGGTATCACGGTCGCCGATGCGCGCCACCGGGCTGCCGCAGCACACTTCCTTTGTGCCGAGCATACCCAGGTCAACCCCGGCCCCGAGCAAAATCGTGGCCGTGTTTTGAGCCACATGCCACTGCGTATTGTCAAAGGCAACCGTGCAGCCGACAAAAAACAGGGTCTCAGCCGGTTCTTTCTCAATGTTTTTGATCTTGATTTTGCGCGCCCATCGGTCGCGCTGGGTTCGCGGCTGCATCCAGGGGTTATCATAGTTCTTGACGCTCTTGAGGAGATTCCTGTGCTCGGGCATGGGCCCGATACCGTCCTTGACAAGCCGGGCCCGCAGGGTTTCATTGACCTGCAGGGGCTCCTTGTCCTGCAAACGCTGGCAGTTCAGTTCACAGGCCCCGCAGGTCGTGCAGGTATAGAGGAATTTTACAACCTCAGGAGCATCTTCATAATCAAAATCACCCTCAAGCAGGGCACGTGCAATATGCATCTTGCCCATGCCGGCATAGGGGAATATCCGAAACTCATGAAAGGCCGGGCAGATTTCGGAATACTCGGCGCTTTTTACGTTCCACGCCCAGTGGTTCTGGCACCAGTTACAGCGCGCGCAGCCCCAGATGGAATCCCGGTAGTCCTCAAGGGTCTTTTCAAAGAATTTTTTATGCGGCTTCGGTTCATAGTAGGTCATGGTTATACCCCATCATGGCTGCATGCCCTGCGGCAGAGCTGCACATTAAAAACACAAATGCCCCGGATTAAGGATATTGTTGGGATCAAGCGCTCGTTTAATATCTTTCAGCTTCTGCGTATAGGTACCGGCACGGCTGTAGACCATATCCGCCCAGGCTCCGTACGGGCGGTCAAAAAAAGCGCCCTCGTCAATGAGGCGCTCGCTGACCGCATGCCAGAGCTGCTTCACATTTTCGACTTCCTGCAGACGAGCCGGATTGCAGTGAAAATCCGCGCAGCAGTGAAAGGCCCGGCCGCGCTCAAGCGGCAGAATGCTGATGCCGACATCCTGCAGGGGATACCTGTACGCGGTGATCAGCTCCATGACCGCGCGCTGAAATTCGGGGAAGCGCCGAAGGGTTGTTTTGAAGGCAACATCGTGTACCGCGCCGCGGTAGCAGAATTTCTTCAGCAGGCCCCAGGGCCGCAGCATTTCATCGAGCAGCGCGTTTTCAAGCTGCGCGTTATCATAGAGCTGCAGCTGAGCGGCCGAACAGATGTCCTGCAGCGCCGCGTGCTCATAGGCAATTTTTTCCTCCGCCAGACGCGGACCGCTGTTTAAACAGACCACCATCATCCATTCCGGCAGCCCCTTGCGCAGCTGCTCGAAGTGCTGTGACGGCACCATGGCGGCCGGGAACGACTCCGGCACAGACCAGTCCCGGCACAGCAGTGCCGCAAGGTTGAAATTATTCAGCAGCAGACATTCAAAACCGATTTCCTTGCGCTGAATCATCCTGAGAGGCTCCATGGCCTCAGGGAACGAATCAAACTGCAGCATGCAGACTTTGCGCAGGCGCGGCAGATATTCGACCTTGATGTTCATTTTCGTCATAATACCCAGTGTTCCCTGGGCCCCGGTCCAGAGCCGGTTCAGCATGGCGCGTACCGGTCCCATGGGAGAGCCGGGCTTGACACCGGCCGACCACAGGCCGGTGCGGAACAGCTCCCCGGTTGGCAGCACCAGTTCAGTGTCCATAATCAGTTCATTGCCGTACTCAAAACTTGCGGCGGCAGCCGCCGGGTCGCGCTCAAGATAGCTCGTCAACACAGAGCGGTTCGGATGAATGCCCAGCGGAAGCATGGCCCGCAGCTCATGAGCGGCGAGCGCATCCTGCAGCTGCGCTGCGGTAACGCCGGGTTCAATAACGCAATGCCGGTTGGCGGTGTTGATTTCAATAATGCTGTTCATCCTTGAGAGGTCCAGCACAATGCCGCCCTCCTTGGGAATGGCAGCCCCGTGGAGATTCAGCCCCGAGCTGAACGGCACCACCGGCACTCTGGTGGTGTTGGCGTATCTGACAAGCGCCTGCACCTGCGCAATCGTTTCGGCGAACACGACAAAATCGGGCCGCCGCGGGCTGACAAAGCTTTGATCAGCGGCATAGCGCTCAAGGCGCTGCTCGTCATCCAGCACACTGTGCGGGCCCACAATACCCGCGAGGTCGCTTGTAATCGACATGCGTGTCTCCTGTGATAATTGCGTTGCGGGCAAAGCCCCCCGGACATGTACTCCGTGCAGACGCACAGTGCCACACCAAATGACCGAAGTCAATATTTTTTTGACTATGGTCATTTTTAATGCCGGGCGCTGCGGGCCGGGTACGCACTGCCGGGCAGGGCAGGCAAAAAAACGACGTCGTGCATGTCGGGTTTTAAAAAGGACTTCGTAAGTATGCAGTTCAACAGAGCGCTTTTTTAACCGCCCGCTATTGGTGGTCGCGGGCAACGCCCTGAAGCATCAGCATGCTGATTTCGCGTATGCGCTCTATGCACTGCTTCTTCGTTTTTATGAGGCCGTTGGTCCAGTAAATAACATACATGGTATAGATCGCGAATACCATTTCAGCCAGGTGGTCTGAAGCGATATCGCCGCGAATCTCGCCGCGCGTCTTGGCTTCGTCAAAAAGCACGGTGAGTTCATGCAGCAGGGCCAGCTCATTTCTATTGCTGCCGGTGCCGAGGCTCATGACCCGCTCCTTGATAAGAACGGCTGAGAATTCTTTATTGGGGAAGATATTTTTGATATAGGTTGCGATCAGCAGCTCAATTTTTTCTGAAATGGTTGACATCAGGGGCATTTTCCGCTGGATCTCGCTCCTGCTTTTTGCAAACTCCCTGTCGAGAAAATACAGCAGCACATCCTCTTTTTTGAGGAAGAAGTTATAAAATGTGCCCTTGGCAACATGCGCGTGCCCGGTAATATCTTCGACCGTGGTAGGCTCGAAACCTTTTTTCGAAAAAAGCTCCATGGCCGCGTCTAAAATTGCCCCGCGGCGCTTTTCTTTCTGCATCTCCCGCTTGCCCGGCATGACGGACCTCCTCTCGATAGCGTGGCCTCTTGTGCATGCACTATAAAAAGCACAGTCATGTCTGTCAATTGAAATCTGCGACTCAGTCACAGGCCAGCGCAAAACCCCGGTTGACAGGCACACGCAGTCGTTTATAATACCCGCTGGCGCTGCCGCAGGTACAGCGGATGCAGGCGCGAACGCTTTGGTAGAAAGAAAAAAATACAGACATGCAGAAAGAAAACAAAAAAATCGTCATTATCGGCGCCGGGCCCTGCGGGCTGGGAGCTGCCCGGCGCCTGCAGGAACTGGGCTGTGACAACTTTGAACTCTATGAAAAAAATGGCTATGTCGGCGGTCTCGCCGCCAGCTTTGCCGATACAAAAGGGTTTACCTGGGACATAGGCGGTCATGTGCTGTTTTCGCATTATGATTACTATGACCGCCTGATGCAGGAGCTCATTCCGCCGGAAGGCTGGGTTTCGCATGAACGCGAAAGCTGGATCTGGATGCGCGATCGCTTCATCCCCTATCCGCTGCAGTACAATATCGGGCGCCTGCCCCAGCGTGACATGCTGGAGTGCCTTGCCGGGCTGATGCAGTGCAGCGGCAACGCATCCTTTGACTTTGATCGCTCGACATTCCTTGACTGGATCATGCACAGCTTCGGCGACGGCCTGGCACGCCATTTCATGATCCCCTATAATAAAAAAGTCTGGGCCTATCCGCCTGAGATGCTCGATGCGCACTGGATCGGCGAGCGTGTGGCTGTGCCGGATATCCGCCGCATTATGGACAACAGTATCGCCGGTCGCGACGACTGTGCCTGGGGTCCCAACAACACCTTCAGCTTCCCCCTGCATGGTGGCACCGGGGCGATCTGGCACGCGCTTGCCGCCCGCCTGCCCGCGGAAAAACTGCATACCGGCGTTGCCCTCCATGCCTGGGACAGCCGCAAAAAAGTTCTTTTTTTTGAAAACGGCGATGAGCAGACCTACGACTTCCTGATTTCAACGATGCCTGTTGACCAGCTGCTGATGGCCGACCGCGCGGAACCGCCCGGGGAGCGACCGCCGTTTATATCATCGGCGACCAATATCATCGGTGTCGGCCTGCGGGGCACACCACCCGAAAAGCTCGCAACCAAATGCTGGATGTACTTCCCCGAGGAGGATAATCCCTTTTACCGCGTGACCGTATTTTCAAATTACTCCCCCAATAATGTGCCCGGCGAAGGGTACTGGTCACTGATGGGAGAGGTGTCTGAATCCCCGCTGAAGCCGGTTGACGCGGACAAACTGCTTGATGAAGCCCTGCAGGGCTTTCGCAACACCGGGCTGATTGAAGACGACGATGCAATCGTGACAACATGGACGCACCGCGCAGCCGTCGCCTATCCCACGCCGTTTTTCGGACGGGACGCGCTGCTGAACCGGTGGCTTGATCATCTCAAGCGCCTTGACGTCTATTCACGCGGCCGGTTCGGCGCCTGGAAATATGAAGTGGCCAACATGGATCATGCCGTCATGCAGGGCGTTGAGGCGGTTGAAAACATTCTGTTTGGTACGCCGGAGCTGACCCTGCAGGCGCCGGGACTGATCAACAGCAAACGCCTGCGCTGATACCGAAGTCCGGAACATCACGAAGGGCTTTGGACCGTTGGCGAGAAACTTTAACAGATTGTTGAAAAAATCTTTTTCATGCAGGCTGTTCAAAAACATTCAGATGCAAGGCTTGCGAAATCATGAGGAATGAGGCGTACTTCTCCGTGCGCCGCAGTGACGAATGATGAGCATAACGCAGCAGATGAGTGTTTTTCAACAGCCTGCCCAACACACACGTATCAGGAAAGGCGCCACACTATGCAGTACATTGTACAGAAATTCGGCGGAACCAGCCTGGGCAAGGCTGAACGCATGCGCTCGGTTGCCGATATTGTCCGCAGCAGCCTTGCGCATGACCGGGTTATCGTGGCGCTTTCAGCCATGAGCAGCTATGTCAAGGCCGAAGGCACCACCAGCCGCCTGATCGAGGCGGCTGACGCGGCCCTGAGCCGGAAAGACTTCTACCGCATCATCGACCAGCTTGAGGACTATCATCTTGAAACCGCCCGGGCGCTCATTGCCGGGCCGTTGCAGGAACAGGTGCTGGAGCAGGTCGACGGTGAGCTCAAGGCGCTGAAATCATTCCTTGAAGCGATCAATGTTATCGGCGAGATATCACCGCGCTCCCATGACGTTATTATCAGCACCGGCGAGAAGCTCTCAGCACTTATCTTCACCGGGCTTTTAAACAGCACGGGAATCGATGCCGAGTATGTCAATCTCGATACGCTCATCGACAAGCCATTTGCGGAGGCCAACCATGAATTTTACGCCTACACGCGCGCAGGCCTCAAAAAACGAATTGAGCTGTGCGCACACCGGGTGCCGGTCCTGACCGGCTATTTCGGATTCGTGCCCGGCGGCATCATTCACAGCATCGGCCGGGGCTATACCGATCTGACCGCGGCCCTGGCAGCCGCCGCCGTGGGAGCACGGGAACTGCAGATATGGAAAGAGGTCGACGGCGTGTTTTCAGCCGACCCGCGAAAGGTCGAGGACGCGCACGTTCTGGAGAGCATCACGCCGGATGAAGCTGCTGAGCTGACCTACTACGGCTCCGAAGTCATTCACCCCTTTACCATGGAGCAGGTGATCAGGGCCAATATCCCGATCCGCATCAAAAACACCCTGAATCCGGCCGTGCCGGGCACCATCGTCGATCCGAATCTGGTCGACACGGGTCCTTCGCGGCCGGCAACGGCAGTGACCGCCAAGCGCAACGTAACCGTTATCAATATCGATTCAAACCGCATGCTGATGGCCTACGGCTTCATGGCCCGGGTTTTCAACGTGTTTGAAAAATACGGCATCGTCATCGACCTGATCGCGACCTCCGAGGTCAGCGTTTCAATGACGGTTGACAGCGAGAAAAATCTTGAACGAGCGATTGCCGATCTGCAGGAACTGGGCAAGGTGACGGTGCGCCGGGGCCTTGCCATCCTGAGCCTTGTGGGCCGCGGCCAGAAAAACTGCATGGGGCTCGCCGGCCGCATGTTCTCCGAGCTCGGCAGCGAAAAAATCAACATCGAAATGATTTCGCAGGGCGCCTCGGAAATAAACATTTCCTGTGTTATCGAAGACGAGCATGCCGACCGGGCCCTGCGCGTTATTCACAGCGCGCTGGTGCGCTGAAATGCAATGAGCGTGCAGGAACAAAGAGCCGTTGTGCTGTGCAGCGGCGGTATTGATTCGACAACCGCGCTGGCGATTGCCTGCAACGAAGGCTTCATACCGTATTGTTTGAGTTTTTCCTACGGCCAGCGTCATGCAGTTGAACTGCAGGCGGCCGAACGCATAGCCCGGGCCTTTAACGCACGCGAGCACATGTGTCTTGATATCGCGCTTGACCGCATCGGAGCCTCGGCACTGACAACGACCATACCTGTTCCCCGCGCTGCGGGAAGCGCCGATTGCATACCGGTCACCTATGTGCCGGCGCGCAACACCATCTTCCTCGCCTGCGCCCTGGCGCTGGCTGAAGCGCGCGCATGCAGCGCAATCTTCATCGGGGTAACGGCGGTTGACTATTCCGGCTACCCGGACTGCCGGCCTGCATATATCGAGGCCTTTCAGCGCATGGCCGATCTGGCAACACGCGCAGGCGTGGAGGGCCGCTCAATCGCAATCAGAACGCCACTCATCAGTCTGTCAAAGGCTGAAATCATACAAACCGGGATCGGGCTGGGCGTGGACTACGCCATGACGCACAGCTGCTATGACCCGGCAGCGGACGGAAGTGCCTGCGGGAAATGCGACAGCTGTGTGCTGCGCCGCAACGGATTTCAAGCTGCGGGAGCAGCTGATCCCACCCGTTATGCAGGTGCGCCGCACGTCCGCTTATAAAGACTTCAGCGCCGCGATAACCTCCTGAATGGTATCATCAGGTGTTGAGGCTCCGGCTGTAACTGCAACGCACTGCACCCCTTCAAACCATTGCGGTTTGATATCATCGCGCGTCTGAATCAGGTAGCTGCGCGCATTGGCCGCATGTGCCAGTTCATAGAGTCTTTTTGTGTTGGCGCTTGTTTTTGAGCCGATCACCAGCACCACATCGTTTTCCAGCGGCAGGATCTCCATTTCCGCCTGGCGCTCCCGGGTCGCGCGGCAGATCGTGTTTGAAAAAACAACCTCAGGGATATGCCGCTCAAGAACCGCAAGAATTGCCTGCACATTGGCCAGCGCCTGGGTCGACTGCACGACAACCGCAGCGCGGTCCATTGTCTGAACGGCCCCCAGCGGAACCGCGTCGGCATTCTCGATCACAAGGGCATCGTAGCCGATCTGGCCCAGAATACCCTGCACTTCATCGTGGTCCTTGTCTCCGATAATGATAATGCTGAAACCCTGGGCATAGCGCTCGCGCACGATCGTATGAATTTCCTTGACCATGGGGCAGGTCGCGTCAACGATGCGGTAGCCCAGGCGCCGTGCTTCCTGATAGACCGATTCAGGAGCGCCATGGGAGCGTATCAGCAGTATTTTGCCCGTCCCGGACTCAAGCGCATCAACCTTGAGTATCCCGGCAGCCTCGATGTTCTGCACCACCTGCTCGTTATGCACGATATCGCCGAGCATCTCGACATTGCCTGATTTTTCCACAGTCGCGAGCGCGATTTTGATGGCGCGCTTGACACCGAAACAAAACCCGGCAGATGTGGCAACCGTTATAATCATACACGTCTCCCTTCCCGGCTGAATCAGATTTGTCCAAAATAAATTATTGGATCGCTGCTGAAGGCCTTCTGGCCGGGGCCGTGCCGTCCCATCCGGCAAAGAAGACCTCATTTCATGTTCGG
>VGSH01000078.1 GCA_016875025.1 Deltaproteobacteria bacterium | reverse complement strand
CCACTGAAAACCTCCTTTCGGTTAACTTTGAGCGGTTCACCGAATCAGGAGGTTTTCTTATATTCCCGCAAATGTCAAACTCTGTGAGTCCCCCGGCAAAGCCGGGGGTTTACCTGTGATTATTATTACAACGGCATTCTTCGCTTCGTGCTATCAGGTGGTCAACGCTCTCGGCATCGCTATCGAAATCGAAGGGCTATAACATGTTTCTGAATACTATAAAAAAACCGTCCGTTCGCTCTGAGCCTGTCGCAGGGCTGAACGGACCACGTATCGTACAGCCCCGTTCAAGGTTCGACAAGCTCACCACGAACGGAAAGATTTCCAGTACAAAGGAAAAGGCTCTAAGAACCCCAATCCCGACAGCGATTTCGATAAGGATTTTTTCGGCCGGGCAGGCTACTCTCCCGGGGCGGGTGTGTCTTTTAAAAAAAGGCGGTGGTATTCATCTTCTGAAAAATATTTCTTGAGCACACCGGTGATCATATTGAAAAGCAGCGCGCAGTCTTCATCGCTCAGGCGCGGAACCAGGGCTTTTATAACCGCATCGTCGCTGAATTTCTGCAGGCAGCACATAAGGGTTGCCTCGTCCTGCGGGCGTGAAGCGCCGAAACAAAGCATCCCTGTATGGCCTTCAACAAACGTGTGCGTGTGGTTCGCCATCAGCCTTGATATTCATATAAATGTTCATCGCGCTCAGGCTCATCGGCGGCACGCGTCAGCGACTCAAGTGCTTCGACCTTCTGCTCGTCAGTCCCGTCAGAGTCAAGCACGCGCTGCAGGGCGCGCTTTCTGTCCTCCTCCAAATGGACACCTCCCAGCCATCGGGAAAATTTTTTCATCATGGCCTCGGCCCGCGCAGGATTCTCATCGCGCAGGCGTTCATGCTCGGCCCTGAACTTTTTCATCCCGTCGGCAAGCCGCTGCTGATTAAACGGCATCTGATCGAGAGTTTTTTTGCTCCGGCTGCGCTCGACAACGCTGAACGCTGTCACGCGCTTGTGCAAGCCGCCGTTGCAGCGGGGGCACGCAGGGCAGTCAGCCGATGAGCGCACGATTTTGGAATAAAAGCTGAAAATCGTATTGCACGATTCACAAAAAAACTCATACACAGGCACGATGCTGCTCCTTTATGGATTGCAGATGTAACCGGGGCTCACCAGATGCGGACCGGTCGCCATGCCGCAGCGCAGCCGCCGGTGATGTCTGAAGGGACGGCAGAACGAAGGACGCCTGCCGGAGGACAATATTTTTCAACAGTAGTAAAATTTGCGCAGCTTGCCGCGCAGGCGCAACACCGCCTTGGTATGTATCTGGGAAACACGTGACTCAGTTAAATTGAGTACTTTACCGATTTCCTTCATGGTCATTTCGTTGTAATAATACAGAGAAACAACGGTCTGCTCTTTTTCAGGCAGGCGCTCAACGGTTTCCGCCAGCATGTCGCGCAATTCCTCGACATCCAGTTTGTTAAAGCCGGAGGCGTCCTCAGGATGTATAAGCCGGTCAAGCAGCGAAGGATGTGAGGAGTTTTTGTTGTCACGCTCAAGGCTGACCATGGACACATGACTGACGCGGCTCATAATTTTATGCAGTTTTTCAACTTCAACGTCCATGGCCTCGGCAACCTCCTCGTCCCGGGCAGGGCGTCCCAGCTTCTTTTCCAGATCAGCATAGGTGTTCTCAAGCAGGGTTGCAACCTTGCGGACCGAGCGCGGTACCCAGTCCATGGCGCGCAGACTGTCGAGAATCGCACCCTTGATGCGGTACTCGGCATAGGTTTCAAACTTGACCCCCTTTTCAGGGTCGAATTTTTCAATGGCATCCATCAGGCCCAGCACACCTGAATTGATCAGATCCTGAATTTCAATATGCATGGGAAGGCGGGCGGCGATGCGGGCGGCAATATACTTGATAAGCGGCGCATATTTCATAATAAGCGCATCATTTTTTTTCTTTTTGCCCCGTCTTCTTATCACAAAGGTATCTGGCAACGCTTCTGCGGCTAAACCTGCATTCGGCATGTGCTGACCCTCCCCAAAGGTTGCATCCGTTTCCCGTCGGCCTGACTCATCGTCGTTGCACTCGTGTACGCATCAATCATGTTGCTTTTTATTTTGTACTATCCGATATCCTTGCCTTATATTTATCATAATTATAGTTAATGAATTTCAAATTGCAAGCAAAAAAAACTACTTCTGATTATTTTTATAATAATCGACTTCAAGGAATACCCGATACCGGCCAATTTATCTGATGATTATCATGCTCTGTTATTGCCTGCATTCCTGATACTATATCTTGTGCAAATTATGCAAAGTTTACCTACGGCTTGAGCATAAAGAAACGCCCGAAAAATGCTGTTTTCGGGCGTTTTAAGTAATTTTTTTAAAAAAATAATTTATTCGAGGCCGTTGCGGCGGTTGTCCTTCCAGCCCTGTTTGATGTCGGCCGCGTAGAACAGCTTCAATTCCATGTAGCTCATTTTCCACACGCCGTCTTCAATGCGGTACTTGTCATACTCCATGCCGGCCAGAAAAATATCCTTGCCGCTTGCCATGGTGCTGGTCTGCCAAAGGTACCAGGCGCCTTCGGCTTCGGTGTCGCTGAGGATCGTTATGCGGGGCTGCAAAAACCAGTGCACACCGAACTTCAGGCCGTTTTTAACCTCGTCCATAAACTTGCAGATGGCGTCGATGCCGACATGCTTGCCGAAGCCTTCCTTTTCACCGTCCCAGACCGCATCCCGGGTAAACATGCTCGGCATACGGGCCGGATTATACATATCGTCGCAGGCGTCCGCATATTCGGCTTTGAGCTGTTTGATGGCTTCAATGGCTTCAAGCCGCTGTACCTTTTTGGCAAGTTCGTTCATGTCCATGTTCAGTCTCCTTCAGCATAGGTAGTGTTTGTGTATCACTGCGGCCGTGCCTGACAGGGCCATGGCCGTGCGGTAACGCTTTTACAGACTTAACAAGGTACTTGTCAGGTACATTTTTGTCAATAAAAAAATCAAAAACACAAGCTGACACGCTGATACAAGCCTTTAAAAAAACTTTTTAATTGCCCGACTTTTTTGGTATTGTGAAATCACTATACTGGCTGCGCATCTAACCTTACACTGCTGCACTGGAACGCATGAACTCCCCTAAACGCCTGGCAAAATTCTGGAAGCTGATCGGCAAAAACGCTGATGCTATGCTCGTGACCAGCCCTGAGAACGTGCGATATTTATGCGGGTTCAGCGGCACGGAGGGCACGCTGCTGATAACGCGCGCTCAAGGATTTTTCCTGACCGACGGCCGCTATACCACCCAGGCGCGCAAAGAGGTGCGCGGATTTCCCGTTGTCACGTTCAAAAAAAAATGGGAACGCATCGGCAGCCTTGCAGCCCAAATCAAAATCACGCGCCTGGGCTATGAGGCGCGGCATGTCAGCGTGGCGATGCTGCAGGATATTGAAAAACATGCCGATAAATGCGAACTCGCGCCTGTGTCGGCAGTGCTTGACAGCCTGCGCGCCTGCAAGAACACCGCTGAAATCAGCCTGCTCAAAAAAGCGGCCCGCATTGCCGCAGACAGTCTTGCGCAGGTGCTGCCGCTGATAAAACCCGGCCTGCGTGAGGTAGAGCTTGCAGCTGAACTTGACTACCGCATGCGCTGTAACGGCGGCCAGGGCAGTGCCTTCCCGACCATCGTGGCCTCAGGTGAGCGCAGCGCCCTGCCCCACGCAGCTCCGACCGATAAAAAAATCAGAGCCGGTGATCTTCTGACCATTGACTACGGCACGCTGTATGAGGGTTACTGCTCGGATGAAACCTGCACGTTTGTCGTTGGCAAAGCGGGCGTCCGCCAGAAAAAACTCTACGAACTGGTCAGGCAGGCTCATGACCGGGCAATCGCGGCCCTTGCCGCAGGCTGCGCAGCGCGTGACATCGACGCAGCCGCCCGCGATTACCTCAAAAAAAACGGCGTTGGGAAATATTTCACCCACGGCACCGGCCACGGCCTCGGCATGTGTGTACATGAATTTCCATCAGTAACGACGGCCTCGGATGCAGTGCTTGCGCGCGGTATGGTGGTCACGATCGAGCCCGGCATCTACATTCCCGGCTGGGGCGGCATCCGCATCGAAGACACGCTTGCCGTTTGTAAAGACGGCTGTAAATATATCACCTGCACCGGCAAGGATTTAACCGTGCTGGGATGATTGACAGTCGGGCGGCCACAGGGGGCCGCCCCTACGGCATCCACGGCAACGACATTGAACGTAGAGGCGAAAAATTTTTCGCCCCTGCCGAACCTTAAACGTTAAACCTTGAACATTCCTTTATGCCTCCAACCGTTTACATCGAAAGCCTCGGCTGCGCCAAGAACCAGGTCGACACAGAAGTCATGCTCGGCTGTCTTGAAAAGGAGTGCTTCGCGCTTCATGACGACATCGATACAGCCGCCATCATCATCGTCAACACCTGCGCATTCATTGAAGAGGCGACCCGCGAATCGATCGACACCATCCTCAAATACACGGCCCTGAAACGCACGGGATCGTGCCGCTGCCTGATCGTGTGCGGCTGTTTGCCTCAGCGCTACAAAACGGAGATCGCCCGCGAACTGCCCGAGGTTGACCTGTTTCTCGGCAGCAGCGAATACGGCCGCATTGCCGAACACATCCGGGCGCTCGACCGGCCTGCATCCGAACCGCGCGTGGTCATCGGCAAACGCGCATTTCTGCAGGCGGCGTCCACGCCCCGCGTGATCTCAGCGCCCGGCTCATCAGCCTATCTAAAAATCGCCGAGGGCTGCTCGCACGGCTGCACCTACTGTGCGATTCCCGCGATCAAGGGTCCCTATCGCCAGCGCTCTCGCACGTCGATCGTACAGGAAGCCCGCAGGCTTGCCGCAGGCGGCATCCAGGAGATAAACCTGGTCGCGCAGGACACCACCCGCTACAGCGGCCTTCCCGAGCTGCTTCGCGAACTGTGCAGTGTGAGGGGGCTTGAATGGGTGCGCCTCTTGTACTGCCATCCCGCGCACCTGCACACGGATATTATCAGGATGATGGCCTCGGAGCCGATACTGTGCCGCTACATCGACATGCCTCTGCAGCACATCGCTGATCCCGTTTTAAAACGCATGGGCCGCCGCGAAACCCGCAGGCGCATCGAAACCCTGATTGACAAGGCCCGTTCGATCTGCCCCGAGATTGCCCTGCGCACCACCTTCATCGTCGGTTTTCCCGGCGAGACCGAAAAAGATTTCAACGAGCTGCTTAATTTCGTGCGCGATGTCGGGTTTGAGAACCTCGGCGCATTTTGTTACCGCGCAGAAGAAGGCACGCCTGCCGCAAAGATACCGGGGGCAATTCCAGAGCACGTCAAGCTCGCGCGCTACGCCGCACTCATGAGCCTGCAGAAAAAGATCACCCGAAAAAAAAACGCCGCCATGAAGGGCTGCCGGCTGCGTGTGCTCATCGACGGCATATCGCCCCGCGAGGCCTACGCACTGCAGGCGCGCACGGAATTCCAGGCCCCTGAGGTCGACGGCGTGGTTTTTCTCAACGATGACGTGCCGATCGGCGAATTCGCCACGGTCACCGTCACACGCAGCCTGACCTATGATCTTGTCGGCCGCGTGAGCGGATAGCACGCAGGGTGGGTACAGCGCAACGTAACCCACCGATTATTTTCAATAATTGAATGTGGGTTTCACCCACCCTACCGATTGCAGGGTGTCTAATATAATAATCGCCGGACAAAACGACTGCGTGTCCGGCAGCATTCGACTCATGCAAAAGGAGCCGGACACTCCGCCACGGCGGATTAGTCCAGCCTACAAATTATCATTTCGAACTACGAAACAAAAAGACTACCGAATATGTTTCTGCTATAGGAGACCATGATGAGCTTCGGCTTCGACCTGATCGATGAAGTTGGCGCATTCATGCAGGCGCGCATCATGCTGAGCGCGGCCGACCTTGACCTGTGCACCGAGCTTGACCGCAACCCGCGCACAGCCTGCGATCTTGCCGCAGATATCAGCCTCGACGAGCGGGCCCTGAGGCGCGTACTTGACTGTCTCGTGGTCATGGGCATTCTCAATAACAACGACGGCCGCTACCGCCTGACCGAACGCGGCGCCCCATTATCGAGCCTGCACCCTGAATCCATGCTGCCCATGATCCGGCACATGAGCTGCATGTGGGCCAACTGGTCGCAGCTGACCGAAACGATCCGCCTGGGCACGAATTCCGCGCTTACTCCCGTAATCGGCGAAAAGGACAAAGACGTAATGAACGCCTTTATCGGTGCCATGCATGTAATCGGGCAGGGCCTTTCCCGACAGATAGCCGGAGAACTCGATCTTTCGGCCTTCAGCATGCTGCTTGACATCGGCGGCGGATCAGGCACATACACCATGGCCTTTCTTGAAAAGAATCCGGGCATGCGGGCTGTAATCTTTGACTTTCCCGGCGTGCTCGACCTTGCGCGCGAGCGCATCGCAGAAACAAAGCTTGCGGAAAGGGTCAGCTTCGCGCCCGGTGATTTCTACCGTGATGAACTGCCCGGCGGCTGCGATCTGGCGCTGCTCTCGGCGATCATCCATCAGAACAGCCCGCAGGAGAATACTGACCTGTTCCGCAAAATATACCGCGCTCTTGTTCCCGGCGGCTGCGTTCTCATCCGCGATCACATCATGGATGAAGCGCGCACGAGCCCGCCTGCAGGCGCTTTTTTCGCCATCAACATGCTTGTGGCAACTCCCGCCGGCGACACCTACACCTTCGCTGAGGTGCAGGGCATGCTTGAGACCGCAGGTTTTTCCAGCGTCAAACCGATCAAAACCGGCCCCCGCATGGACTGCATCGTGCAGGCGTGGAAACCATAGGCACACGGACGTGTAACTATCGCAGAGGGATATCCCATGAACGGCATACACGCATTGCAAAAAAATGGCATCGCGCAATTACAGCAGGCCATGCAGGTCGCGCCCGTAGCGCTGTAATACCCCTTTCCGGTGCGACCGGGGCGCATGCTCGGCCTTATCAAATTCGACGGACAGGTATTCAGCTCGGAGAAACTCACCCGGGCCGTGTTCCTGCAAATAACCCCGCCAGTATTCATGCGGGTTTTTTCAACATTCATATCCCCGAAAATAGAATATGACCTGCCGGTATTTATCTGTGAAGCGGTTGTCCTGGCTAACAAACGCGTCCTCGTGATCGATGCGCACGCAAGCGGAGCTGGAGGGGAAAAACGATACGACCGGTTCTACGACAGCCTAATCGAAATCCGCGGGCGCTACCCGGAACTGCTGCGCTTCCAAAGAGCAGCCTCGGGGGGCCTTGCTGCGCTGCAGTCACCGGCAGCCGTGCGGGTAACGATTCCGCGCGCGCTCGATGATCAGGCAAACGCTGTTTTCGCGGAATACTTCGCGGCCTATCTTGATCTTGTCAAAACGGCCGAACCCGTCAGCGGCATCGCCCGCGCGAAACTGCAGGCCTCATTCGATGAGTACCTGAAAACCGTTATCGACCATGACCCCGGCGTGAAGGGCAACATCATGTTCTTCGGGAAAAAAGAAGGCGTGGAGCGAGCACTGGACATATACTACGGCCTTTAGCAGGGGAGAAGCTTTGGCTTGAGATCAGAATAGCAAAGTTACGGGACGATCCGGATGGCGATATCGACAGCGATTTAAAAACGTTGAACCCGTGAACCTTCGGGCAGGCAGAGGGACTGCGACTGCTCAACATCATCATCCGCGCTTCAGCGTCTCTGCGCGATAAAGACCCGGATGGAGCGGGACATCCTTCAATAAGTACATACCCTGTTTCGTGTGAATTGGATCCTCTGCCATACCGGCTGACAGGCCGGTTGCGGCTTGCTATTGTCGGATGAAAATCCCCCCCTGTAAACACATAACAGCGCTCATTTCCATGCCGTGCAGGGGTTCATCCTTCATCAGGTTTGACTGTCTTTAAAAACGCTTAAACTTTTTTAAACAAAAATGTGCTACGATAGAACTTAACAACATTTTTGTCGCACTACCGCTTAAAAGGAGGCTGAACCTGCACCGTACCTCTCTATCTGTTGAAATATATAACTATATGTAATAGCTTTATTAAATAGAAACGGCCGCCCTGTTCCGGCAAAAAAATGTACTTTGCTGCCCGATGGCACGGTTTTCGCTATATATTGAAAGCGGATATTACTAAAGGAGGTATTCAGGATGTGCAGGCTGTTTGCGGTGACGAGTGAAGAACCCCTGTCCCCCATGGTCGCGATCAAGGCCCTGGACGTGATGAAGGAAGGCCATGACGGCTCCGGCGTGGGCCTGTTTATGACCGATCTGGGCGGAGACCTTGAGCCGTTCAAGAACTCTCCGATTCTGTCGGGGATTTTCTCGCAGGAAGGCATCAAGAAGCTTGACCGCTACATGATGGAGATCGGGCTTCTGACAAAGTACAAATTTTCCATCCGTCCCACGGTTGAGCCGCCCACAGGTACGCCCAAGCGGGATGTATATCTTATCCGGGTCTATGAATACCCCTATGAGTGGGACGGGCTGAGCCAGGCTGAGATTGATTTCCGGCTGATGAAGATACGGCTCGACCTGAGAGCCATGGGCGCTGAGGACCAGTCCATGATGGTGTTTTCCTTCTGGCCGGATGTGATCATGATCAAGGAAGTGGGCGATCCGATGCAGATTGCCGACTATCTCGGCCTTGACCGCATCAATCTGCAGGCGCGCATTATCATGGCGCAGGGCCGGCAGAACACCAACTATGCGATCACACTGTATGCCTGCCATCCGTTTTTCCTGCAGGGCGTGGCCAGCATGACCAACGGCGAGAACACGGCCTTCGGCCCGATCCGAGAGTATCTGTCTTCGCGCGGGTTCCCCGGCTATTCGGGCTATGAGTCAGACTCCGAGGTGTTTGCCCATATACTGCACTACACAAAGACAAAACTGGGCCTGGGACTTGAGGCCTACAAGCATATTATCACGCCGCTGACCGATCAGGAGCTGGTGTCGCATCCGGACCGGGAGTTTCTGCGCCGGCTCAAGCACAGCTGCCGCTTCCTGACGATTGACGGCCCCAACTGCGTGATCGGCTGCCTGCCGGACAAAACCGTCTTCATGACGCAGGACAGCAAAAAGCTCAGGCCCGGCGTGGTGGGCGGACGGCCGGGAATGTTCGCGTTTTCATCCGAGATGTGCGGGCTTGAGGAGGCCATACCTGACCAGCAGCGCAGCTTTGAATTCCAGCCCATGAAATATGATGTGGCATTTGTCGATGCCCGCCGCACGGAGGTACAGCGATGGAACCAGTGGGACACATGCATCCGTCAACACTGAGCCCGACCGATCACCTCTGGCAGGTGGTCTGGGACCGCGGCCGCTGCACCCTGTGCGGCCGCTGCACGGCCGTGTGCCCGGTGCGCGCGCTTGAGCTGCGTGTGTGCCGTTCGCGCGCCCTGAACCTGAGCCCCGGGCTGGTCGAGAAGCCCTCAAACACCTACGGCGCATATCATGCCGTGCACTGCTCCACCGAGATCGAGCGCGCCTGCGTGGGCTGCGGCATGTGCGGCCTTGTGTGCCCCAATGACGCGATTGCTCCGGTGCGCAGCGCTGAGATCGACCGGCTGCGCTTTCACAATAATCAGGGCGGTGAGCCGCGCCGCAGGGGCGGCCGCAGGAATGACACAACCGGCATTCTTGACCGGATCAAATTTGTGCGAATCTCCATGCTGACCGACCCGGCGCTTGACGCGGGCCGGCATGAGTTCGAGATCCGGACCCTTCTTGGCCGGGTGCTGCCGCCTGAGCAGGCCGTAGCAGCAGCAACTGAGCAGGGCTGGATTCCGCCGGTGCGCGAGATCTATCCGCTGATCATCGGCGGTATGTCCTTCGGTGCCCTGTCGCCTACCATGTGGGAAGGCCTGCAGATGGGTGTGGCCTACCTGAACGAAGAGCTGGGCATGCCGGTGCGCATCTGCACCGGCGAGGGCGGCTGCCCGCCGCGGCTGCTGCGCTCGCGCTTTTTGAAATACGTGATTCTGCAGATCGCCAGCGGCTACTTCGGCTGGGATGAGATCATACACGCCCTGCCGCACATGAAAGAGGACCCCTGCGCCGTTGAGATCAAATACGGCCAGGGCGCCAAGCCGGGCGATGGCGGCCTTTTGATGTGGTACAAGGTCAACAAGCTGATCGCGGCCATCAGGGGCGTGCCGACGGGGGTGAGCCTGCCGTCGCCGCCGACCCATCAGACCAAGTACTCCATTGAGGAGTCTGTGGCCAAGATGATTCAGTCCATATCCATGGCCTGGGGTTTTCGCGTGCCGGTATATCCGAAAATATCGGCAACCACCACCTCGCTTGCTGTGCTGAATAACCTGGCGCGCAACCCGTATGCTGCGGGTCTTGCGATTGACGGCGAAGACGGCGGCACGGGCGCGGCCTATAATGTGTCCATGAACCACATGGGCCACCCCATCGCGAGCAATGTGCGCGATGCGTATTTGAACCTTGTCAAGATCGGCAAGCAGAATGAAATCCCGATTTTTGCCGGCGGCGGCGCGGGCAAGAACGGCAACCTTGCAGCCAATGCAGCGGCCCTGATCATGCTGGGCGCCTCGGGCGTGCAGACCGGCAAATATATCATGCAGGCCGCAGCCGGCTGCGTGGGCACTGAGAGCGACCGCTGTAATATCTGCAATATCGGGTTGTGCCCCAAGGGCATCACCTCTCAGGACGCGCGCCTGTACCGCAGGATCGATCCCGAGCAGGTCGCCCAGCGGCTTGTGGATGTGTACCTGAGTTTTGATTCCGAGCTGAAGAAAATCCTGGCGCCGCTGGGACGCTCCACGTCGCTGCCGATCGGCATGGCAGACGCGCTTGGTATAGATGACTATCAGGCGGCCCAGCGGCTGCAGATCCGCCACGTGGTATGAGCAGACAGGGAATGCTATGAGCAACACAGATACACTCATTATCAAGGGCACGGAAGACGGCCGCCGGGTAGAGTCCCGGGTGCTGGAAGAGCGCATACAGAGCGCTCTTGCCGAAGGATGCCGCAGCATTGAAGTGCATGCCTTCGGACAGCACGGTATCGGCGGGCGATTGACCGCGGCTGAAGCCGCTCCCGTGCAGATCGATATTTACGGCTATGCCGGCCAGCGGGTCGGCTCCATGGGATTCGCCGGAACCAGGATTAACCTACACGGCCAGGCATCCGATGACGTGGGCTGGCTCAATGCCGGGGCTACAATCGTGGTGCACGGCGATGCCACCAACGGCGTCGCCAATGCCATGGCGCAGGGCAGCATTTTTATTGCCGGTGATATAGGATCCCGCGGCATGACCATGACCAAGAGCAATCCGCGCTTCTGCCCGCCCGAGCTCTGGGTGCTGGGCGGCGCGGGTGATTCGTTCGCTGAGTTCATGGCCGGCGGCGTTGCCGTGGTGTGCGGTTTTGAGTCCCAGTACCGCGGCAATATCCTGGGCCACCGGCCCTGCGTGGGCATGGTGGGCGGCAAAATATTTTTCCGTGGCAGGCAGGAGAATTTCAGCAGCGCGGATGCGCGCCTGGTGAAAATCAGCGATGAGGACTGGCAGTGGCTGTGCGCCGGCATGCAGAAATTTCTGGAGGCAATCGGCCGCAGGGATGTGCTCAAGACCTTGACGGCTGAGCGCGCTGCGTGGAAGCTGCTCAAGGCGCTGGAGCCGTTTGAGCGCACTGGACGAAAGCATATGCCGCTGGCACGGTTCCGCACCGAGGTCTGGGACCGCGAACTCGGCGAAGGCGGCCTGATCGGCGACCTTACCGCAATTGAGCGCAGCCCGGTGCCGGTCATTACAACGGGTGAACTGCGCCGGTTCGTGCCTGTGTGGGAAAACCATAAATATCTGCCTCCGTGCCAGGCCGGATGCCCGACCGGTATTCCCGTGCAGCAGCGCTGGGAGCTGATCCGCAACGGAGAGCTTGACCGGGCCGCGGCTCTTGCGCTTGAGCACACGCCGTTTCCGGCCACGGTGTGCGGATACCTGTGCCCGAACCTGTGCATGCAGAACTGCACCCGTACGCGCGAGCGCCTCCCTGCCATTGACGTGACCGTGCTGGGACGGTCCAGCCGCAATGCGGCTGTTCCGACGCCTGCGCCTGCGATCAGGAATCGCGTGGCGATTATCGGCAGCGGTCCCGCGGGACTCTCAGTTGCCTGGCAGCTATGGATGAAGGGCCATGAGGTTGAGGTGTTCGATCACAGCGAGCGTCCCGGCGGCAAGATCGCAAGCGTTATCCCGGAGAGCCGTTTTCCGCGCGAGGTGTTTGAGGAAGAGCTGCAGCGCGTGCTGCGCACCGTTGCTTTCGCGCAGCTGAAGGACACGCTCAACCCTGAGCGGTTCGCTGAAATCCGCGACAGCCATGCATTCACCGTGATCGCCACGGGCGCGGACAAGGCACGCACACTTTCTATACCGGGTGCTGAGCGCGCGCTTGATGCGCTTGATTTTCTCAGGAAGGCCAAGCTCGGACGGGCAAAGGCCGGAGCGCGTGTTGTGATTATCGGCGCCGGCAATGTGGGCTGCGATGCGGCGACCGAGGCACACCGGCTCGGCGCGCGTGATATTACCCTGATTGATATCCGCAGGCCCGCTTCGTTCGGCAAGGAGCGCGCGGAGGCTGAAAAGGCCGGAGCCCGTTTTCTGTGGCCGCTTACACCCACGGCTATCGGCAAGAAGGGCGTAGAGACGCAGGAGGGGACATTTCTTGAGGCTGACACCGTTATTGTCGCTATCGGTGATGTGCCTGATCTGGCGTTTCTGCCCGGGGACATTGCAGTTCGCAACGGATATATCGGCGTCAATGAGCAGTTTCAAACCACAGACGCTCGCGTGTATGCAGTTGGCGACAGTGTGCGGCCTGGTCTGATTACCGAGGCAATCGCCGCGGGCAAAACGGTTGCCGCTGCTATCGACGCCCGCGCCCGGGGCCTTGAACAGACATTTGACCGGCTGCCGGCCCTTGATCCGGACAGGGTCAAGCTGGCCTATTACAGCCCGGAGCTGCGGCCCGGCGACGATCCGGCCGCGTGCGCGGCCACGTGCGCATCCTGCGGCGGGTGCCGGGATTGCGGCCTGTGCGTTACGATCTGCCCCCAGCAGGCGATCAGCCGCAATGACCTTCCGGCCGGAGGTTATGAATACGCGGTTGATCCTGATCGCTGCATCGGGTGCGGATTCTGCGCGGGGGCCTGTCCCTGCGGTATCTGGGCGCTCAAGGAGAACGACCCGATCGAATAATAAACAATATAATGGGTATGAAACCCGTTGACCATTGCTGGAGGCACCATGGACGTAACTAGAATTTTCGGATCAAATGTGTTCAATGACGAAATCATGCAGAACCGCCTGCCCAAGGACACCTACAAGGCACTGAAGAAAACCCTGGTGAGCGGTGAGCCGCTGGCGCC
>VGSH01000077.1 GCA_016875025.1 Deltaproteobacteria bacterium | reverse complement strand
ATGGCGCTGCTGGGAGAGGCCCTGGTTGAGTCAGTCATCATTACGCCCGAAGACGCGGCCCACAACGTTGAGATTGAAGGGTTTCAACACCTTGAGCAGGCGCTCGCGCTCGGGCGCGGGGCCATTCTGCTTGGGCCGCATACGGGCATGTGGGAGCTGGCCGGACATGTGTTCGGTGCCAGGCTTCCGCGCGCAGCCACGCTGTACAAACCGTTGAAAAATAAATTCGTCGACCGCTATGTGCTGGCCTCTCGCGCGCAGAGCAACATGCTCATCATTTCCAACCAGAATACGCTCACATCCGTTATGCGGCGACTCAGGGAAAACTACGCGGTTGTGTTTCTCTATGATCAGAATGCCGGCCGCTCAGGTGTTATGGCTTCTTTTTTCGGGCATCCTGCCATGACCTATGCCGCTCCGGCAGCCCTGTCGCGCAAGACCGGCTGCCCGGTTGTGCCGGGCTACTTTATCAAGGTTCCCGGTTTCCGCCGGCACCGCATGGTGCTGTGCGAGCCCATCAAACCGGTTGATACCGGCAACCCCCGGGAAGATCTGATTGCGACCGTGCAGCGCTATAATGATTTCATCGAAGAGGTTGTCCGGGAACATCCCGAGCAGTGGTTCGGCTGGCTGCATAATCGCTGGAAAATCTCGCGCAGGGCGCAGGCCGCGCAGCAGGCCGTCGCTTAGCCGGACTTGCAGGGTTGCGGCCTGGGAGATCGTGGTATATAGTATATATGATAAAGATTCTCAATATGCAGTCTCTCAGGCTGCTCTGCAGCTGGGAGACCGGAGTTGGGAGTCCTGAAAATTGACGTTCAGGGGCGGCCGCCAGGTTGCCTTTTGAAAGGTGTTGAGCGTGCGCAGTTTGTTCATATTCTTGACTGGCATGCTGGCTGTTTTTGTTGCTCAGCCGGCGCATGCCTATATCGGCCCCGGAGCAGGGTTCGCCGTGGCCGGATCATTTCTGGTCGTATTTGCCGCGGTTGCGTCCGCCCTGATTATTCTCATTACCTGGCCTGTGCGTGCCCTTATCCGTGCGATCAGGTTCCGCAGGGTGTATGCGCGCAGCCGCATTCGCCGCGCGATCGTGCTCGGGTTCGACGGTATGGATTTCAGCCTCACCTCGAAGATGATCGCCGAGGGCAAGCTGCCCAATTTTGCCGCCTTGCGCGATCTGGGCTGCTTCAAGCCTCTGCGCTCAACCATTCCGCCGATATCACCGGTTGCCTGGTCGTCATTTCAAACCGGTGTTAATCCCGGCAAGCACAATATTTTTGATTTTCTGACCCGCGACCCGCAGACCTGCGCGCCCCGGCTCAGCTCATCGGAGATACGCGGCCCGGCTCGCAGCCTGCGCCTGGGCAAGTATACGATTCCCATCGGCCGGCCTGATATACGCCTGCTGCGCAAGGCTACGCCGTTCTGGAAGATTCTGGGCGATCACGGCATTTTCAGTTCCATCATTCGGGTGCCGATCACGTTTCCGCCCGAGAAGTTTTACGGCGTACAGCTCTCGGGCATGTGCGCGCCTGACCTGCGCGGCTCGCAGGGTATTTTTTCCTACTTTACTACAGCCGCGCCCGCTGAGGGCGACAGCACCGGCGGCGAAGTCACCCGTGTTGCGAAAAACGGAGCAACAATCACGGCAGCACTCCTGGGGCCCGATGACCCGCTGCTGACGGAGCGCACGCCGCTGAGCTGCCCGTTCACCGTTTCGCTCAACTGCTCCGATCAGGCTGAGCTGCGTATAGGCAGCGAGCGCCACGCACTCAAGGTCGGCACGTATTCACCCTGGATTGCAGTTGCGTTTCGCGCATCGCTCGGTCGCAAAATAACGGGTATCTGCCGCTTTCTGTTGCAGGAAGTCGAGCCTGAGGTTCGTCTGTACGTCACGCCCGTGCAGATCGATCCGGCACAGCCGGTGATGCCGGTCAGCCACCCGCCCATTTACTCGATCTACCTTGCAAAAAACCAGGGCCGCTATGCCACGCTCGGGCTTGCCGAGGACAGCTGGGCACTGAACAACCGCTGCCTTGATGATGAGGGCTTTCTGGAACAGTGTCGCACCTATGACAGTGAACGCGAGGTCATGTTTTTCGACGCGCTGGAGAAAACCGGCCGCGGCCTGTGCGTGTGCGTGTTTGACGGGACCGACCGGGTGCAGCATTCATTCTGGCGCGAGCTCGATCCCGCGCATCCTGCTCACAGTGGTGACTACACAGAGCCTGCGATAAGCGCGATTGAGAAAGCTTACCTGAATGCCGACCGCATTGTCGGCCGTACGCTTGCGGCCTGCAAAGATGATGAGACTCTTTTGATGGTCATTTCCGATCACGGGTTTAATACGTTCCGCTACGGGGTTGACCTGAACCGCTGGCTTGAGGAAAACGGCTACCTGGTATTGAAGGAACAGGGCCGGGGTGTGAAAAATCTCGCCGGTATCGACTGGTCGCGCACGCGCGCGTTCGCGGTCGGGCTGGCCGGTATCTATCTTAATTTAAAAGGCCGCGAGGCCGCAGGCATTGTCGATCCCGGCCAGGAGGCCTCCCGGCTGCGCGATGAAATCGCGGAAAAACTCAGTCGCCTGACCGACCCGCTGCACGGCAATCAGGCGGTTGTAAAGCGGGTCTACAATGCGCTCACAACCTATGCCGGCCCCTATAAACAGGATGCTCCAGATCTTCTGGCAGGCTTTCATATCGGCTACCGAGCGTCCTGGGAAACCGCGGTCGGTCAGGTGACCGAGCGCCTGTTCCATGACAATGTGAAGGCCTGGAGCGGGGATCACTGCGTTGATCAGTCGCTGGTGCCGGGTATTCTGTTCTGTAACCGCCCGGTTGATGATGCCACGCTCCGGCTGCTTGACATCGGCCCGACGATCATGAATCTGTTCGGTGTTGATGTTCCCTCACATATGGACGGCAAGGCCTGGAGCGTGGGCAACGTTGCCGCTGCGAGCGAGAAAGAAGGCACACCATGAAAAAATATACCCGACGTGATTTTATCAGGACATCGGCCGCGGCAACCGCACTTGCCGCGCTGAACCCGGTGCCGGTTTTTGCGCGCAGCGCGCACGCGGGCCGGGCTGCCGGCCGCAGGGTGATCGTGATCGGATTTGATGGGGTTGATCCCTTTTTGTGTGAGCTTTTGATGCAGCAGGGCCGGCTTCCCAATCTCAGCCGTTTGCGCGCCTCAGGCGGCTACCGCCGCCTGGGCACCAGCAATCCTCCGCAAAGCCCGGTTGCCTGGGCCAATTTCATCAACGGCGCCGGTCCCGGATCGCACGGCATATTCGATTTTATCCACCGCGATCCCAAGCGGCAGGCCTATCCGTTTTTTGCCGCAGCCGAGACCATGCCGGGACTGGGCTATGTTGAAATGGGAAAATATAAAATGCAGTTTGATTTCTGGCCTTTCAAACATGTTCCGCCGCAGACGCTGCTGCGGCGCGACGGCGTTCCGTTCTGGGACTATCTGGATGCGGCCGGCATACCCTCAACGTTTTACTGTCTGCCGTCCAACTATCCGCCCAGCCCTTCAACGCACGGCAATCACCGCTGCCTGTCCGGCATGGGCACCCCTGATCTGCTCGGCAGCTACGGCACCTATCAGTATTTCGGAGAAGACGCGCCTGCAGCGCCCTTGAGCGAAGGCGGCGGCCGCAGGGTGCGTCTGCGATTCGATGGTGAGTCTTCGCTGCCGTTTGCCATTACAGGGCCGCCGAATACGTTTTTAAAGGAGCCCAAACCGAGTGAAGTGCCGTGTCGGGTTCATCGCGACCACGACGCGCGCGCTGCTGTTGTGGAGGTGGGCAGTCGTACTATCCTGCTCAAACAGGGTGACTGGAGTCCGTGGGTCGATATCGAGTTCAACCTGGCAACGCCGGCCGTCGCGCCTAATCAGAAGGTCAACGGTATCGTGCGTTTCTATCTGCAGGAAGTTGAGCCGACATTCAAGCTTTATGTTTCGCCCATCAACGCTGACCCCCGCAACCCGGCAATTGAAATCTCCGAGCCCCCCGGTTTTGTGAAAGGCATTGCCGACCGGCTGGGCGCTTTCTACACAACCGGATTCCAGGAAGACCATAAGGCGCTTTCCAATAAAATTTTCAATGACGATGAATTCGCGCGCCAGGCTGACCATGTGCTGCAGGAGCGTATACGGCTCTATGAGCATGCTTTAAGCGACTATGATGACGGGCTGCTGTTTTTCTATTTTTCAAGCACGGATATGCAGGCGCACATGTTCTGGTGGGATACCGACGCAGCGCATCCATTTCGCGGTCCGTCTGAAGCGCGGCACTATTTCAGTCATATCCATACGATCTATGAGCGCATGGATGCGATCGTGGGCGATCTTGTGCGGCGCTATGGTGAAAAGGCCCATATCATGATCATGAGCGATCACGGGTTTTCAAATTTCAGGCGGCAGTTCAATATCAACACCTGGTTGCGCGACAACGGCTATCTGTGGCCGCCGGACTGCACGGCCGTGCTCTCAGATGCTGACTGGCGCAAAAGCCGCGCCTTCGGCCTGGGCATCAACAGCGTGTATTTGAACATGAAGGGCCGCGAGGTCTACGGTATTGTCGAGCCCGGCCGGGAAAGAGAGCAGCTGCTCGATGAGCTGGTGCTCAAACTTCAGGCGGTCAGGGACATTGACGGCCGGCCGGTGATACGCACGGTCTACCGTGCGGACCGGATTTATCAGGGTCCGTCTTTGACCTATGCGCCTGATCTGATCATCGGCTATCACCGCGATTATCGCTGCTCCTGGGAGGCGTGCCTGGGCGACATCACCAAGGATACGCTGCTTGACAACACTTCGGCCTGGGCCGCGGACCACTGCATGGATCCGGTCGAGTTGCCCGGCGTGCTGTTCAGCAACCGCCCCGTTGCCGCGCCAGAAGCAAACCTGACGGATATCGGCCCCTCAATTCTCGCGCATTTCGGTCTGAGCGTGCCCGGCACCATGACCGGAAAGAATATTTTTAAAATTTAAGAATAAGGAGCAGTCATGAACAGGGTGAAGATCGATGCGGCTCTGTATGAGCGGGCCAAAAAGGCGGCCGACAAAGCCGGGTATGAAAGTTTCGAAGAGTTTTTGACCTATGTGCTTGAAAAGGAACTGAATCGTCTTGAATCCTCGCCGGATGACACGCGCGCGGTTGAGGAACAGCTGCGCGGACTGGGCTACATAGAATAATGGCGCATTCGTAAAAAGTCCGGGTGCCGCGTTGCATCGCATCCTCAGTCACTGCAACGTCCGGTAGGGGCACGGCATGCCGTGCCCCTACAAATAATTCCGCGCACGGTGCTTGTAAACGTATCATGATCGCTTTTTGAAACTGACAATTTTTAGATTTTTACGGAACCATCAATAATGAATGCTGGTGCCTCAGTTGTTGCCACTCTGAACACGGTTTCAAACGCGCTGTTTGCATTCGCGTTCGCCCCTGTGGCCGTGCTGCCTGCCTGGCTGTCGCTTACCCTGATTTCGGCCGTGCTGGGCGTGGTGATTTTCGTGATTTTCATGTTCACGGCCAACCGCAAAGCCTTCAGCGCGGTCGTGGATGCGATCGCGGCAAGCATTCTGGCCGTATTCCTGTTCAGGGATAATATCGCGGTGACCATGCGCAGCGAGGCGCGCCTGCTGGTCTGCTCCGTGAAGCTGCTCTGGCATTCGCTTTTTCCGGTGCTGGTCATGAGCGTGCCGCTCATTTTTGTGCTGGCGCAGATGGCGGCCTGGTATCAGTACCGCCCTCCCGTGCCCGGCAGTGAGACCGTGCTGGTGACGATGCAGCTGCAGGAGCCCTCAGGGCAATGGCCCGAGGTCAGTCTCAAGGACAGTGCGGCTGTGGGTGTGATGACCGGTCCGGTGCGCTTGTTCAGCCGCGCCGAGGTGTACTGGGAGATTAAACCCCTGCAGCCGGGCGACCATGAGCTCATATTCCGCGTCGGCGATCAGGAGTATGTGAAGACCTTCGGTGCGGGAGAAGGCTTTATGCGCCTGAACCCGAAGCGCTCCTCAGGCTGGGCCGATCTTTTGCTGTTTCCGCTTGAGAAGCCGCTGCCGGGAGAGTCTTTGGTGCGTTCCATACAGGTTGACTATCCCGCCCGTCCGTCCAGGCTGTACGGCACTGACTGGTGGATTTTGTATTTTTGTATTGCCTCGATGGTTTTCGCGCTGCTGTCAAAACCCTTCATAAAGATTCGGGCATAACCGGCAATGGACACTTCTTTTATCACGATCGTATCCGGCCTGCCGCGCTCAGGCACCTCCATGATGATGCAGGTAATCGAGGCCGGCGGCGTCCCGGTGCTGTGCGATCATATACGTTCTCAAGACGATGACAACCCGAAGGGCTACTACGAATTCGAGCTGGTAAAAAAGACTAAAATCGATCCTTCCTGGGTGCCGGGCGCGTGCGGAAAAGTGGTGAAGGTGATCTACAGCCTGCTCAACGATCTTCCCTCAGAATATAACTATCGCGTGGTGTTCATGGAGCGCTCGCTCGCTGAAGTGCTGGCTTCGCAGAAAAAAATGCTTGAGCGCCGCGGCCAGAAGGGCGGGGGCGTGCCGGACGAGAAAATGGCTGCGCTGTTTCGCTCCCAGCTTGCAACATTTGAGCACTGGGTCCGCAACCAGAAGAATTTTTCCATGCTGCGCGTGGGCTATGCCGACATGATCGCCGATCCGGTCGCGGCTGTCGACCGCGTGAACAAATTTCTCGGCGGCACGCTCGACCGCGAGGCCATGATCCGCGCGGTCGATCCCGATCTCTACCGCAACCGGCGCTCAAGCGCGGCCTGTTCATAAATTCCCGAACATACCCCTTTATATATTGACAGCCGGGCTGACCCGAAGTTATAGTCGCTTTGTTTCAGGACGGGTGCCGGCGTACCATGCCGGTCACTCAGGGGCTGCAGGAGGTTGTCCATGCTGAAAAAAATTTCTATCGTTTTGTGCGTTTTCACGGTGCTCACGCTGCCGCTTGCATGCACGGGGCTCCGGCCGGACGCTCAGCCCGGAAACGCGCGAAACGCAGCGCACGATCGAGCAGGCGGCTGCCGGTGGCTATGGAGGGCGATTACCGGGCACTTGAGTCCGCCTATACCGGGGCAGCCGGGCAGCCGGGGCAGCCGCTGCTGGTGAGCCTTGAGACAACAATCGCGCAGCGGCCGTCGATGGAACACGGCAGAGGGCCGCAGGCAATACTGGTTGTTGAGCAATTTATTGCCGTCTGGCCGCGCGAGAGCTGCGCTGGCGCAGCTGCCGACAGTGCGCTGCGCGGCACCTATTGGAAACTCGTGCGTCTGGGCGGCAGCCCGGTCACAGCCGGCGCCAAACAGCGCGAAGCGCATCTTGTGCTTGCCACCGACAAACTCAGTGTCAGCGGCAGCGGCGGCTG
Organism: Deltaproteobacteria bacterium; assembly: GCA_016875025.1. GTDB lineage: Bacteria > Desulfobacterota > WTBG01 > CAIYCZ01 > CAIRTM01 > CAIRTM01. The sequence continues at coordinate 6,234 of VGSH01000077.1, read as the reverse complement.
CAACCGTATTAACGGAAGCTTCACTATCGAGCCGGGCCGGCTGCGCTTTGGCCGTATGGTCTCAACCATGATGGCCTGCCCGGAGGGAATGGAGCAGGAACGCCAATTTTGCCGATGCGACAATCATGGCTGTTGAATACTTTTGAAACTCGGGACGCTTCCAGGTTTGCTGACGCGGGCTCAATGCGTTTTTGTTAATAATCAATTTTCTGACAGGATTGGTAATAAACAACATGATGAGCGACATGATATACAGAATGATTCTGATGTTGGCAAATGTGTCTGCGGCACCCGTGTGCTGCGACGATTTGACGACATACAGACCTACGAACAAATAGACAAACAATGAAAACAGCAGCGCACACCAGATAATAGTCATCGTCAGCATAAACCTCTTCAGTTCTTTTTCATCAACCATAGCGTGTCTCCTGATCCATAGTACGATGTTTCACACCGTTATCTTGTTTTCAACCCGCGGTATTATGCATCCTTGCCGTGGGCGTCCATCTGCCTGAACAAGCGCCAGGCCATCACACCGAGAACACCAGCGGCCGCTACAAGAACCGCCCATAATATCCATGTTTTCCATGGCAGCGGCGGTTTGGGTGCTCGGAAACATTTTTCACCTCCAAGCACAACTGCCTGTGTAACCCGCGCTTCCTTGACCAGCGAACCGCCTGCCCTCTTTTCAAGACGTGCAAGCATTGCGTCAAGCGGCTGCTCGGCCCTGCCCACAACAGCGCTGCCATAGGCCAGGGTGAAAGGCCCCTCGCCGCGCGCCACGAACACCAGATCATGCGGAATCCAGCCGAGCTGCAGAACCGGCACAGCCTTGCCGATACCGCTTCGCAAACCAGCCCAAATCCGCCAGAACCGGTCAGGGCCTTCGCCCACCGGCACCGGATTATTTTCCAGCAATGTCCCGTCATGCATAAGACTGTAAAAAACACCATGCGCCCGGCGGCGCCATGCTGCGCTTTCGTCATGTCTGGACATGACAGCGGACTGTACAAGGCTGTTGCGCTCGGGCAGCCGCAGGTTAACCGCATCGACGGAAAACATCGCGTTGCTGTCATACTCGTAGTCCCAGCCTGATGTTTCATCGCGCACGGCGCGGCCTTCAATCTCCGTCCACTGCCGCGCGCGGCGGTTAATACTGAATTCATCCGGAAACAGCGCCTGCACCGATGTCACGCGTGCATCGCGGGCCTCGGGCGGCCACGTAAGGCGCAGATAGCGTGCCTCAACCCAGGGCAGGTCAATGACCTGCCTGCTGAGCTGCTGACCGCCGAAATCAAGCTTCATAAGTGTGCTGTTACGGACCAGCTCGTGCCACCGGTTTAAATCAGCACTCGCCTCGACATCTACGGAAACAGTAAAACCGGCAGCCTCGTCGCTCCAGTCAATGCGCAGCCCGGCAGGCCTGTGTTTAAGCTCTGATGCGTCAATGATATAGGCGGCAATACGCGCGCCGGGAGCCGAACCGTCGGCGCTTTTCACATCAACTACAACGCCTTTTTCATTGGTTGCAACCGTGATGGCGGTCGCGGTGCTGTCCTGCAGTGCTGTCTCATACACCGGGAAAAAAGGAAGTGCTGCCGGAGGAGCGCCCTGTGTTTTCAAAATTTCTTCCCGGTGTGAGCGCCGCAGCATATGCGGCACCGTTTCCCCGCGCGCGTTAAACATGCGCATATCCCCGAGATCGGCCCGCCATATCCGCCGGTACACCTCTTCAGGTACAGTCAGTGAATACAATGCTTCGGCGCCGGGAGTTTCCACGATCAGGCCAAACGCGAAATCATCGGGCACAGGAGGTGCCGCGAGCGCCGATGAGCCGAGCAAAACAGACAGAACCAGAACGCCCAGTTTTTTCATTGCGTATCCTCCATGGAGCGCCGCGGTGGCAGCGGCGAAAAATAACCGACAACCAGCAGAAGCACGCCGACCCCGATAAAAGAAATAATGCGCGCCACGGTGCCGATACCGGCAAGGTCAACAGTAAAAAGCTTAATAACGACAATACCTGCAAGGCCGGCACCCGTAAACCATACGCGGCGGCTTTGGATGCGCACGGCAAAGGTCATGGCGCCAAGGGCGCTGAGCGTCCAGAGAATCGATGCTGATGTTTGAAACACGGGTGCATCCCATATGTGAGACCCGTCAAACGGCACCTTCGCCCAGAAATGCGTCGCGCGGGCAAGAACAGAATTCAGCCACACAAAAACACCCGCAGCAAAAACGCTGAAAAAAACGCTGCGGTACGGAGCGGCCTCGGCGCGATTTTCCTTATACCACTTCCCGATTACAAGAAACGCGGCAATCTGAACGAGTTCCAGGGGATTGATGAGAGGCAGGTAGGGAAGCGGGGCAGGACTGCCCTTATGCAGGCACCCGGCGACGATCCAACCCGCAAGGAATCCGGCCAGTATGCCCGTACCGGCGCACAGGTATTCCCGGCTCCAGCGCTGTATTGGCCACGTCAGCCGCCGGCCCCACGCATACAAAGCTGCGACGACGCATCCGGGCACGATACACCATGTTACAAACTGCCATGTCTCAGCCTCCCGCAAGGCCTGATTGGACCAGTAGGCGGCTTCAAACGCCAGCAGGGCCGTTGCAAGCAGCAGGGAAACGACATGAAATGATCCGACCAGATTTTTAGGCCATGCCTGCTCATGTATCTTCAGCAGATAATAGTTAATTCCCAGTGCCAGAAGCCATGCCGCAAGTCCCCAGCGGGCGCATGGATGCTCATAGGCACTGAGATAAAAGGTTGCCGCAGCCAGGGGAATCAGCGCAGGCAGCAGCCCGCAGGGTATAAAAAGACAGTCTTCCCATGCCAGCTTCCGGTTCAGCCAGCTCAGAGCACAGGCGCTGAGCGACAAAAACACAAGCGCCGCGAAAATACCATGGCCCGTGGCTGCGTGCCTGCCGATTTCAGCAAGCCCCCCCCCAAACCACCACAGAAGCGCCCAGACCATGATGAACCCGTGAAGCGTCCTCTCCCATGTCATGAGCCGGTCGCGATACATGCAATGACAGTAGTTCGAAAAAAACGCGGCAAGGCTGACCAAGAGGCAGCCCAGATAAAACGCATTCACGACAGGAGTGTCGGCGGGAGGATCAGCGAACAGCCCGAAACAGAGCGCCACACCCGCGCCAAGCTGCAGCAGCAGACCGAAACTGCGAGCCAGGCAGCGGCGCTGCCGCAGGCCGATCCAGACCAGAGCGGCGCCTTCAAGCGCCCAGGAGCCGGCCGTCCAGAAACTGTCAAGTGCCAGGGGAATGGCAAGGCTGCCGAACACCACGCCAAGTGCAAGAAATGATTCCGTCAGCAGGCGCAGACCCTCAGCCTGTTTTTTCCAGAGAACAGTGGCGGTCACGATATAAAACGCCGCAAGCGCGCATGCGCTCATTGCCAGGCCGTATTCAAAATTTCTGACCAGCGCGCTCTGCAGTCCGAATGCCACCAGCGGAAGCCCGAACACAAGCGAGCCGTCGACAACACCCTTGAGGCGCGGCGGCTGGCGCAGGGCAAAGAGAATGGAAATGGCCGCGTACATCAGGAAGAAAAGAATCAGAAACGGCTCTACCGTTGCGAAATGCGCTGGCCGGTAGTAGGAAGCGCCCCACAGGGCACCGATGCCGAATGTAAAGATAAAGCCGGTAAGGTTGAGCTCACGCCATGCTTTATACCAGGCCGTGCCCAAAACACCGGCATTAAGAAGCGCATAATATGAAAACAGCAGCACATGGCTGCCGCTGCCGGTTGATACAAGCACAGGCGCCAGAAAGCCGCCGCATGCGCCGAACAGTGCAAGCGAGCGCGCGTTCTGCACTATGGCAAGCATGCCGGCAAGAGCGATAAACGCCACCATCAAAACAAGCGCCAGCACCGGCGGTATCAGTTCGTAGAGCCGCACCGCGCCAAACACCGTGAGATACAGCACGCCGATCCCGCCGCCCTGCAGCAGCAGCGCATAGGCTTCTTTTTTCATCCGCAGCCGCCAGCCCAGCACAAGCAGGGCCACACCGCCGGCTGCCACGCCGCACAGCCGCAGCTCAATCGGAACCAGGCCACGGCTTGCCGCGTATTTCAGCAGAAACGCCACACCGAAGAAAAGAACAATGAGCCCGACGCGTACAACAACGTTGCCGGTCGTGAAGAAATTTTTTACATACTCTTGAATCTTCTGTCCAGCATCAAACGTTGCGTCGCGCCGCACAGTTAGAATCCGACTGCCAGGCCGTCACAATTTTCTTCTCAGCAGCCGGCTGCGCTCCGACAGCCGGCAAGGGCTCCTCCATGAGAACATCTTCACAATGCACGTCCCCCTGGAGCGGCTCATCAATCTCCGGAACGACAGCAGCATACTCCCGGCATTCAACATCTGCTGCCGGCCGCCCGCCTGCACTCCTGCGCACTCCGTTCTCCAAAGCATCTATGCGCTTGCGCATATCTATAATTGCTGCAACAAGAAAACCGAGTATGCCGCCAATCAGAGCCCCGGATATACCATCGAGGTAACCGCCGACAAGTACAGCGCCGATAACCAGCACAACAAGACTGCCGCTCATCTCATCCCCCTTCTCACGCAATACATTTTTTTATACTGCCGTAAAGACAGGCCCCTCCAAGGCAATACTGCTCCGCATTTGATGAAAACATACTTGAATGTGCAGGATAGTACAATGTATCAAAAAAATGCGCAAACAAAAAAACGGGATGTTGCTTCTAACTCAGCCCCCCGCGAGTTCCTTCCGCAAAAAAGCCACCACGCTTTCGTGGTCCCAGTCAGCCCCGCCCACATGCTTAAGAAGAATTTTCCCCTCAGGTGAAAATAATAAATGTCGCCGGAATGGCGGATTCGTTCAGTTCGCGGGGCGGGTCGGCATCGGCGACAAACACCGGGAGCGAAAATTTCCTGTCATCCATAAACTTTTTCAGCGTTGCAGCCTGTTCGTTTGAAACGCAGACAAGCGCCATCTCGCCGCCGAACTCGCTGTACAGCTTTGCAATGGAAGGCATTCCGGCCACGCACGGGCCGCACCATGTCACCCGGAAATCAAGAAACAGTGTTTTGTCGCGCGGCAGCTCGGCAAGATTGACATCAACACCATCAAGGTTCTTCACGCTCCAGTCAAGACTGACGGCCGTTTCGGCGGGCAACTCCGGCGGTCTGAGCCCGCCGTCGGATGCACGTTTAAAATACGCATACGCACCGCCCCAGAGAAGAAGCGGAAAAGCGATGAAGCCGACGATAAAGCCCAGCACCGACGATGTATTGATAAACTTCATGCGCTACCCCCTCTGCAGCAAAGGCTTCAGGATCATTGCACGGCATGGTAATAAAGGCTTTTCATGCGTGCAGCAATATAAAATGTTGACAATACCACGCAATACTTATAATCAGACACCATACAGCAGCATACATCGTCTGCGCAGAAAAAGCCTCAACGCGACCGCCACGATCGCATCGTTTCCCACCTCACAGGAGCTACTCTATGATCGCTGACACAGACCACGAATCAGAGTCTCAACGAAAACAGGCTGCCATGCTCTCGCCCGGCAGTGAACCGACCCTGACTGATGTTCTGGATACCGGAAGTGTCCAGTTATTGATGGATGAATTTTATGAAACAACAGGAATCGGTATGGCCATCATAGACCTGCAGGGTACTGTGCATGTCGCCACGGGATGGCAGGATATCTGCACCCGGTTTCACCGAGTGCACCCTGAAACCCGCAAGCACTGTATCGAAAGCGATACGATCCTTTCTTCCAGCATTAAGGCTGGCGAGCATAAGCTCTACAGGTGCAAAAATAATTTATGGGACATGGCGACTCCCATCGTAATCGGTGAACGGCATATGGGAAACCTGTTCCTGGGGCAGTTTTTTTTCGACGACGAACCTGTAGACCGGGAACTGTTTCGTGATCAGGCGCATCACTACGGATTCGATGAAGCGGCCTATCTTGCAGCGCTTGACCGTGTACCCCGCTGGGCGCATGACAAAGTACGCTCTGTTTTTAACTTCTACACCCGCTTCGCCGGCATGATAGCGCAATTGGGCTACAGCAACCTGATGCTTTCGAAGTCGCTGGCTGACAGAGATCACCTTTTAAAAGAAAAAATATACACAGCGTCTTAAATAACTGCGCATAATTTACGCAACGTTCCGTTGCTCGATTTCCACAGATCAAACTGACATGAGACGGCATGCAACAGGTCA
>VGSH01000076.1 GCA_016875025.1 Deltaproteobacteria bacterium | reverse complement strand
GCGTGATCAGCTCCTGAATCTGTCCGCGGTCTGTGGCATCGGCAAGGCAGCCAGGGCGCAGCCCGTCGCCGAGACTCAGCGTCATGTCATAGGCGGCCGCGATTTTCAGCAGCCGGTCATAGTGCTCGTAGAGCGGGTTTTCTTTTTTGTTGTAGGCCATCCAGGCAACCGTGAATGATCCCCCCCGGCTGACAACATCCATGATGCGGCCCTGGTTGCGGATGCGGGTGGCGGCCTCGCGGGTCAGGCCGCAGTGCACGGTGATGAAGTCAACGCCTTCCTCGGCCTGCTGCTCGATAACCCTGAACAGGTACTCGACTTCCATCTCGACAATCGGCTTTTTTTTACGCGTGGTTTCAATCGCAGCCTGATACAGCGGCACCGTGCCGATCGGCACGGTTGAATGCCTGATGATTTCACGGCGTATGGCTGAAATGTCGCCGCCCGTGCTCAGGTCCATCACGGTGTCGGCGCCGGCCGCGATTGACACCTCAAGCTTTTTTAGCTCTTCATCAAGATCGGTGCAGTCTTTAGACGTGCCGATATTGGCATTGATCTTGGTGCGCAGACCCGTGCCGATTCCAAGCGGAACTGCGTTTGCGTGTTTGATATTGCGGGAGATAATGCAGTGGCCGGCAGCGATCCGGTCGCGCAGAAGCTCGGCGCTGATCTGCTCATCAGCGGCAACGCGCTGCATCTCAGGGGTTATTGTTCCGGCAAGAGCTTCGCGTATCTGCATGCTATGACCTCTCTTGAGCTATTCTGATAATTTTTTCCGCGACATCGGCCGGATCGCAGCCCAGCACGCGGCAGACCGGCTCCTTGCCGATGTCGCCGCGATCGAAGATGATGTCAGGCACACGGCCCATGCGACTGATCACATCCCCGGTGCCCCACTCTAAGGTTGAACCCTCGCGCTGCTTGACATCGGAAGGCTCCTGGTTGCGGTCAAACTCGCCCACGCTGTAGCCGAGCTCGCGGCAGCGCTCAACGATATCGGGGGAGTAGGCGATATTCATGGCCGAACGGCATGCGCTGTCAGCGCGCATGGCGGTAAGAATTATTTTTGCGATATGCCGCGATGCGCCCGCAGCAGGCGATGCCACGCGGACAATGCCGCCGTGCAGGCGGATGATGCGGCCCGGGAAGGCGACAACGTCTTCAACGGCGCACGCGCCGCTCACGGCATAACCCATGTTTGACTGTATTTCGGGTATAAGCCGGCCGATGCCGGCCTGCTGCAGGCTGCTGAAGGCAGCCTCAAGCGCCGTTGCGCACTGGTAGAGCTGCGCGCTTCTCTCAAGCCCGGCTGCGTGCTGAACCGGGCCGCAGCCTGATCCAAGCCGACAGGCGCTTCGCAATGCGCAGGTCAGGTAGTGCTTGGCGCCTTCGACAGCAGCATGCAACTCAAGGCCCCGGCCCAGCAGTGTTGCAATGGCAGCCGAGAGCGTGCAGCCCGTGCCGTGCGTATGCGGTGTATCGATGCGCGGCCCCTCAAAAAAGTGATGCGTACGCCCGTCAAACAGCACATCAACACAGTCGCCCGCAAGATGCCCGCCCTTGACCAGCACGGCCGCCGGTCCCATAGCATGAATCGCTTCAGCGGCCTGCCGCATGTCGTCAACACTCTTCACCGGCCGGAGGGCGAGCTGCTCTGCCTCGGCCATGTTGGGAGTAACCAGCGCGGCCAGGGGCAGCAAACGCGCGCGCAGTACTTCCAGGGCTTCATCTTCGATCAGGCTGTGGCCCGAGGTGGACACCATGACCGGATCGACCACCAGGCGCAAAACCCCGTAGCGTTGCAGGGCCTCGGCTACGGCAGCAATGATTTCAGCGTTCAAGAGCATCCCGGTTTTAACGGCTGTTGCGCCGATATCGCTCATCACCGCGTCGATCTGCGCGAGCACGAAGGCTGCCGGCAGGGCGTGAATACCGCGCACACCAACCGTGTTCTGCGCTGTCACGGCCGTCAAAGCGCTCATGGCGTAGCCGCCCAGCACGGTTATGGTTTTGATATCAGCCTGAATGCCGGCGCCGCCTCCGGAATCGGAGGCCGCAATGGTCAAAACTCTGTTCATGAATCAACCCTGATCCGGCCTCGGGCCGGACAATGAAAAAACGACGCTGCAGTGTACGGGAAGGTTGTACGTACAGGTCCTCGGGACTGTAACTAATAACAGAAACAGTACTGCACATCAAGGCTTTTAATTTTTCCGCTTGTAACGCGTGCGCATTCGTGCTATCCATCGCAGCAGTCGCAGCCCTGAGAGCCGGTGCCCCCCTGGAAGCCGGCTGATCCGCCGAACCTTTAACAGCCTGACGGAAAAATCTTTGCATGCAGGCTTTTCAAAAGCCTGTTAAGCCTGATTTTTTTACAGCCGGAACTACCACATGGACACACTTGGCAACTATCTGCGGGAAGAACGTGAAAAGCAGGGTAGAACCCTGGACGACATTGCCCGGAAAACCCGCATCAGCCGCACAATGCTGGAGGCGATCGAGGCCGATCAGGACACATTGCTTCCACCCGCTGCATACCTGCGCGGACTGTTAAAACTCTACGCCCGTGAGCTGGGACTGAGCGTTGAGGACGTGCTTGCTCACATGCCGCAACAAACCGCGACCCGGCCCCGCGTGGCACTGCCGCGCACCGTTGACCTTAAAACGCCGCAAAGGCCCTGGCTGAAAATCTGCCTTGCCCTCGGTGGTATCTGTATAGCGGGGCTCTGGATATGGCAGGCGTTTTGGGGCTTTGCCCCCCCTGACCAGGAACAACCGCTTACAATTGTTTCCCCGAGGCCTGCGCAGCCTGACATGCCCCCATACCCTGCCGCGCAGCCGGACACATCACCGGGCATCGAACCGGCGGACAACTCCACCGTACCGGCCGCAACAGAGCAGGCAGCGCCGCAGATGCCCAGCCCTGCCGGGGATGAACAGGACACACAGAATATTCCCGAACCCTTTAGCGTGAAGTTTGCCGCAAAGGGCATTGTCTGGATAAAAATGCAGGCCGATGAACGGGCCCCGGTTGATATTACGCTCAAAAAGGGGGAGAGCTACCGCACATCCGCCTCGCGGTCTTTGCAGGCGCGGCTCGGCAACCCGGCTCTTGTCGATGTGTGGTACAATGACGCCCCGGTGGCCCTGCCCGACACACCCGGTGTGCCTTTAAATGTAACGTTTCCGGACGTCATGCAGCCCTCGGAACAGCCCGGGCAATAATCAGTCCTCGGACGCAATCCGCAGCCGGCCCGGCAGATCTGTTGTATCCGAATGGAGCATCACAGGAATTCCGTGACATGGTAATCGGCGTTCTCAGGGAAATCAAGCCGCAGGAAAACCGGGTAAGCATGACGCCCTCCGGTGTGGAAACCATGCACCGGCACGGCCACACGGTGCTGGTGGAGCAGTCAGCCGGCCGGGGCAGCGATTTTACCGATGAACAGTTCGCCGGCGCCGGCGCAACCATCACAAGCACCGCGGCTGAAATCTACGCCCGCGCCGACATGGTCATGCACGTCAAGGAGCCGCAGCCATCTGAATACGGCCTGATCCGCCCCGGGCAGGTCGTGTTTGCGTATTTTCATTTCGCATCCGATGAGCAGTTCACCCGCAACTACATGCAAACCCGCTCTGTCGCCATTGCCTATGAAACCGTTGAGGGTCCCCGGGGAGGTCTGCCGCTGCTCAACCCCATGAGCGAAGTTGCCGGCCGTATGGCCGTTCAGGAGGCCGCCGAATACTGCGAGCGGGTGCATGGCGGCCGCGGGATTCTGCTGGGCGGTGTTACGGGGGTACTGCCGGCTACAGTGCTGGTTATCGGCGGCGGCATCGTGGGCACCAATGCTGCCATGATGGCTGCCGGCATGGGCGCCCGCGTCTACATCCTTGACACGAAACTTGAACGCCTGCGCTACCTGTCTGAAATCATGCCCAAAAACTGCACGCCGCTCATGAGCTCCCCGGCCACCATCCGCAGCCTCTCCGTTCAGGCAGACGTCATCATAGGCGCCGTACTGATCGCCGGCGCGCGCTCACCCCGGCTCATCACCAGGGACATGCTTAAGGACATGAAACGCGGCTGCGTCATGGTTGATGTCTCTATCGACCAGGGCGGCTGTTTTGAAACCTCGCGGCCGACAACGCACGACCGCCCCATCTACGAAATTGACGGTATCATCCACTACTGCGTGACCAATATGCCCGGTTCGGTTCCGGTCACCTCGACCACGGCCCTGACCAATGCCACGCTGCCCTATGCCCTGCAGATTGCGGACAAGGGCTGGTGGCAGGCCTGCCGCGACGACGAAGGCCTGAAAAAGGGTGTCAACATGGTGGACGGAAAGATTACCTGCGAGGCTGTGGCCCGGGCCTTTGACCTGCCCTGCATTCCGGTGGATTCACACCTGCAGATATCCGCCGGCAGACACGCTACCACCATCCAGTGTGGTGCTTCACCGATTGTTCAGACAGGAGAAACGCATGAAGACGATTAAAATTCTGGCCCTGATAACGCTCTGCGCGCTTGCCGCCTGTGCCTCAAGCGCTGTTACCGCCCTGCGCGACACAACGTTTACATCCTCTTCAATGTCATCGCTTGCCTGCATGCCGTTTGTACGGGGCAACCGGTGCCTGGATGCTTCAGCAGGCGGCGACGCGTTTCTTGACTGCCGTTTTTCGGCGCTCAGCTATTCGCCTGAATTCTACGCACCCGGCGCACTGCAGGAAATTTCAGCTGTACTGCACGAGGAACTCAGAAAAAAATACGGCCAGACAGTCAAGGATTACAGCGCGGGCGTATCGGTTTTTGAAACAATCGTCCTGAGGAACCCCGACAAAACGCTGCGCGCACTCGCCTCAGCTTTCGGAGGGGAACTCGGCGCTGAGTACGTTGTAGTCGGCGTTCTTGACAGCTATATCGACCGGGTGGGAAGCGCGCGCGGTATTTCCAGCCCCGCATCCGTCACCTTCAGGCTCTATATTATTCATGCCCCCACAGGCTCCACGGTATTTGAAGGCACCTTCAGCGAAACGCAGCAGGCTCTGACGGAAAACATTTTAAAAGCGCCGTCGTTTTTCAGGCGCGGCGCCCGCTGGCTTTCGGCTGAAGAGCTCTCCCGTGAAGGCATTAGGCGCATTCTTGCGGATATACCGTAAATATGCTATCAACAATGCAACGATGCGCTGATGTTCGTGTATACCACATGAAAGGCAGACGGCAGACAGAAACGTACAGGCTCATCACACCCCCTTGTACGCATACCCCCGGGGAACACACCGGGGGTACCATATACGCTTAATTTATCCAGACAATTATACCGCGGGCCTGTTCCCGATGGCGTCGACATTCCCCAGCTTGCCCGGCTGACAACATCCGGCATGCTGGGGTAGTTCGTGTAACAGCAGCCTTCGGGGGGTTGAATACCGCACACGGCCTCCGGGCATGTCAGGCCCCGCACTGTCGCTTGCGGAGTGCACAGCGCGACTGAAAAAGGACTGTTTCCCTATGCGAAAAACAACAAACGTAATTATCATTCTGGCTGTCGGCGTTATCGTTTTCAATTTCTGGTACCTGATGAACAGGCCGGAGGTTGCGCCGTCATGGCCCGGTCGCATTCAGGGTTTTTCATTCTCGCCCATGCAGGCCTGGAACAACCCGATGGAAGACCGTTTCCCCACGCGGAGCGAAATTGACAGCGATCTGAAGCTGCTGGCAAAACAAACCAACGCCGTCCGGACCTATTCGGTTGAGGCGACACTGGCAAGCATTCCTGAGCTGGCGCGCGAACATGACCTCAACGTTGCCCTTGGCGCATGGCTCGGCGTCGACCTGGAAAATAACGAAAGGGAGATTGCCACCGCCGTCAGGGTGGCCGGGGAGAATTACCGCAACGTCGTTCGGGTGTTTGTCGGCAGTGAAGCGCTGTATCGCGAGGAACTCACGGTCGAGGAACTCATCGCGTATATCGACCGCGTTCAGGCCGAGCTTGAGATCCCCGTGGGCACGGCCGAGCCCTGGCACATCTGGATGAAGTATCCTGAGCTGGCCGAGCATGTCGACTTTATCGGCACTCATATGCTGCCCTACTGGGAAGGCGTCAAAATGGAGGACGCCACTGATTACATTCTCGACAAAATGAATCTGCTGGCAAAAACCTTCCCCGGCAAGCCTATCGTTATCGCCGAAGTCGGCTGGCCGAGCAATGGCCGCACCAGGGGCGAAGCGGTCTCCTCGGTTGCCAATGAGGCGCTTTTTTTAAGACATTTTCTTAATAAAGCCGAAGAACTTGACTATATTTACTACGTCATGGAAGCCTTCGACCAGCCCTGGAAACGGGAAAATGAAGGCTCGGTCGGATCCTACTGGGGGGTATATGACCTGTACCGGCAGTCGAAATTTCCGTTCAGGGCCCCGATCGTGGGCATCCCCGAATGGCGCGTGCTGGCCGGCATCTCCATCATCATTGCGGCCATCACCTTTTCCCTGCTGCTCATCGACAGCATTTCTTTGGGACCTTTCGGCCGCTGGTTTCTGGCCGCAATCGCTTTTCTGGCGGCATCCGGCGCAGTGTTGATCGTCTACAACTACTCGCAGCAGTATTTGACGGTTTCGATTGTCATTGTGGGCTGCCTGATGCTGCTCGGCATTATTGGCGTTATTATCGTGCTGATGACCGAGGCGCACGAATGGGCCGAGGCCCTCTGGACAACGCGGATGCGCCGTCCCCTGAGTCCGGTTGTGGCGCCGGAAGAATACTTTCCCATGGTATCCATCCATGTACCGGCCTATAATGAGCCGCCGGACATGATGATCGATACCCTGAACGCACTGGCCGCGCTTGAGTATCCCCGCTTTGAAGTCATCGTCATGGACAACAATACCCGCGACCCGGCTGTCTGGCAGCCGGTTCAAGAACATTGCAGAAAACTCGGCCCGCGGTTCCGTTTCTTCCATGAGGAGCAGATGAGCGGCTTCAAGGCCGGGGCACTGAATTACTGCCTGAGACAGACCGATCCTGCCGCTGAAGTCATAGCCGTTATTGACAGCGATTACATGGTCACGCCTGACTGGCTCAGCGACCTCGCGCCCCAGTTTTTGAAACCGTCAGTTGCAATCGTGCAGGCACCACAGGACTACCGCGATGAGGCCGGGAGCCTGTTCAAGGCCATGTGCTACGCGGAATACCGCGGTTTTTTCTATATCGGCATGGTCACCCGCAATGAACGCAATGCCATCATTCAGCACGGCACCATGACCATGGTAAGAAAATCAGTGCTGGAGGAGGTCGGCGGCTGGGCCGAGTGGTGCATCACCGAGGACGCCGAGCTGGGTCTGCGGATATTTGAAAAAGGCTATGAAGCCCTCTACACCTCACAAAGCTACGGCCGCGGGGTCATGCCCGATGTGTTTACGGATTTCAAGAAACAGCGCTACCGCTGGGCCTACGGCGCGGTGCAGATCCTGCGCTATCACGCCGGCGAGCTGCTGGGCAGGGACAAAAGCCGCCTGACCCGGGGCCAGCGCTATCACTTCATCGCCGGCTGGCTGCCCTGGATTGCCGACAGCATTAACCTCATCTTCACGTTTGCCGCTCTTGCCTGGTCTATCGGCATGATATACTGGCCCATAAAATTTGATCCGCCCATGCTCATGCTTTCATCGGTTCCGCTGGCGCTGTTTGTATTTAAAATCGCCAAAATGTTCTACCTGTACCGCAACCGCGTCAGGGCCACCCTGATCCAGACGCTGGCCTCGGCGCTGGCAGGCCTGTCGCTGTCCCACACAATCGCCAAGGCCATTCTGTATGGTTTCGTGACCCGCAGCCTGCCGTTTTTCAGAACCCCGAAAATGGCGGGTGGCCGGCTGTTCTGGAACGCCCTGCAGTCAGCCCGTGAGGAGGCCCTGATGTTTGCGGCGCTCATACTGGCCGCCTGCATGGTGCTGCGGATTCAGGGAACTGAAACAACCGATGTGCTCGTGTGGGCCGCCGTGCTGCTGATCCTGGCTATTCCGTACGGCGCTTCGGTGTGCATGTCCTGGATCAGCGCATTCTCAAGGCTGCCCGCGAAAAAAATCATCAGCAGCATTACCGCCTATACTGTTGACCCCCCCGGCGCGCCGCAGGAGCAGGCAGGAACGCCCGATCTGACCCTCCAGCCCCCGCGACAAAGCAGTGCTTCCTGATTGCGGCCAGAACACGCTGTTCAAAAATACGCAGATGTGCCTGTGCCGCGAAGTAGCCCTGCTGCCGAGAATGTCCTTTTTGAAACAGCCGGATGCACGGGTATCACAGGCCGCCCGGATTCCGGCACCCCGTCAATGCGCCCCGGTCAGATACGCGCGCAACAGCTCAACCGCGTCGCGCACGCGCATGCCCCTGCGCAGGCCCGCCTGCGCGGCGCAGCTGTTCACATGACTGATGATGCCGTTTTCATAGGTGTCGGCGCCGCTGGCGATTTCAGCCGTGCGGTGGTCGACCGCAGCGGCAATGATGCTGTGCTGCTGCAGCAGGTCCAGGCCCCTGATGCCGGCGCTGTTTTTGCCGCAGCCGGCATCGTTGAAAAAAACAGCGCCCGCAGCAGCATCAATCGCGTACCCGGCTGAAGACGTGCCGCCATGAGAACCGCTGATGATGATATCGCCGTGGTTGTCGCCGGTGACGTAGGATACGCTGTCCATAACAACCGTCCTGACCGGTCCGTCGCTGAAAATAATGTGCTGCTGCATGGGCTGTCAGCTCCGACCGGAACACGGCGGCATGTCTGGCTTAACAAGACAGGAATTTATTTTTCAAACCGGTACAGAAATTCATTACGCAGGCCGCAGGCAATTGCGGCAAGCGCGCCGTAACACAGCAGGGCGGTTTTAAGCACGGCCGCGATAAGCGCAGCAGTGCTGTCAGGCGCAGCCGGCGGCAGATGTGCCAGCAAAACCGCAAATGGCGCCCAGCACACAAGCAGCACGCACAGCAGCCGGACCTGGCGCAAAAGGGCTTCGGGAACAGCGGGCAGAAAAGCGCACACAAGCGCAAGCACGGCATACAGCAGCAGCAGCAGCAGCAGCAGTATCAGGGGCCAGCGGCCCCAGACCGGCCCGCCGCTGAACAGTGCCGCGCATGCGGGAAATATAACCGCAACGCTGCCGCAGGCGGCAAGCAGGCGCAGCATGAAAAGTTCGCCGAGGTCTTCCATGGCGCTGCAGGCCGCGCTGCACAGGGCCGCGCCCAGAAGCGGCAGCACAAAGGCCAGGGCTGCAGGCCGGTCAGCCGGCAGGATGCGCAGGGGCACGATCAGAGCGGCCTCCCACAATACAACCGTTCCGCCCAGCAGCGCCACGGCTCCTGCGCACAGCACGATCAGGCTGCAGGCCGGGCCGCGCAGCAGCGCAATGAGAGCGCCGGCAACAGCCGGCAGCAGCACCCACCACAGCAGGCCCGGCGGCTGGGGTTCAAAGGCAAACTGCCACGGCCAGTAAAGACGGGCGCTGCCGGACATGACCGGAGAAAGGGCGCCCGCCAGCAGCAGCAGCGCGCCAAAGCCGGGCGCGCGCACTATGCTCTGACGGCCCGCACCCTCATCGCCGGAGACTGCTTCTGCCCGAAACACTGAGTCCGGCTGCCGGATTGGCTCATCGGCAACGCCCGGGCCCTTTTCTTCATGCAGGGCCTGATTCTCTGCGGCCCCGTCCTCGCGGCCGTATGCAGGCGCGCCCGCTGCGTCAGCGCGGCCCGTGTCCGCAGGCATGGGCTCGATTACGCATATGGCCCCGGCAGCCAGGATAATCTGGACGTACTGCTCAGCGGCCTCCCGGTCCAGACCCCTTTTGACAACAGCCCCCTGGCAGGCAAAAATCCGCTGCACAAGATCCTGATCGATTTTGAAAAGATCGGCCAGATCATGATAGACCTGCTCAGGGTTGCGGCCATCGATCAGGGTGGAAAATATAATATGGTAGCGGGGCTCAGGCATTAGAGCATTTTCCTTTTTATTATAACCGCACCTGTGGTGTCATCTCGACCGAAGGGAGAGATCTTGCCGTATTGTTTGTGCAAAAATAAAGATTTCTCACTCGCCTTGCTCGTTTCGAAATGACAGTCTGGCTCCGATATTTAGAAAAATGCTCTAGACGCACGCCGTGTATCAGTCTGATATTGTTTTTTTCAGGTTGGGCAGGGTCTCCGGCCGGTCGCGGTGCACATAACGGCTGTCCCTGTCGCGCGCGGTGACATTTTCATACACGCCGTCATCGCGTTTCACCAGCTTGGTAAAGCCAAGGTCTTTGAGCGCGCTGTTTGATTTGGGTACGGAAATACTGCTGCGCGATATCAGCTTGCGCACGGGACGGCCGCATGAGGGACAGGCCTGCAGGCGCTCCTCGCTGACAGACTGCTCAATCTCGAACACCGGCCCCAGGCTGCAGGCCGCTTCGATATGCTCGTATTCATAAATCGGCATGCACAATCCCACACATAGAAAACATGTAATTTTTCTCTGCGGCCTTTTTTAATGGAAGATATAAACCCGTTCGTGGTGAGCTTGTCGAACCATGAACGGAGCTGCTGTGCGATACCTGATCCGTTCACCCTTCGACAGGCTCAGGGCGAACGGACGGTGTTGTATCGCAGGTTATAATATAACTGCTCTCAAAGGCTACACCCCACGCGCAGCACCGGCTGCGGCCTGTGCCAGCACCGGCTCAAATGCGCCGGGCCGCGTGTCCGCTGCGTCGAACCCTGCGGGGCATACGCCGTCGCTTCGGCATCGGGGTGCGGCAGATGTCGACAGCGCTCAGCACTCCCGGAATCGGCCGCTGCGCCTGAACCCCTGACGGCGGCTGTGCTGCCCGTACCCGGAACATAAGCGCGAAAATACAGGTAAGCGCCGCGGTCACAAGCACTCCCAGCACGGCAGCGTAAACGGCTTCCCGTGCAGGGTGCAGGCGCAGAAACTCGGGGCTTGCGCTTGCCCTCAGCGCAAACGCTTTATCAAAGGCGAGCACCGGCCGCACCATGGAAAGGGCCTGATTCAGCGGCCTGCGGTCATCGCCTGCCAGCGCCTCCGTGCTGCCGTCCGGGCGCAGCAGCGTTACGGCAAGCCGGGTTGTCGCCGTATCGGGACCGGCGCTCTCCAGCAGTTTTTCGACCCGCAGAAAAGCGAAGACGAAACCGCGCACCCGCCCGGAGCGATCAGCATCGTATACCGGCCGCAGAATCAGCAGCGCCCGGTAGCCTGCATTATCCTGTATGAGCGTGATGGGGTCTGACCCGGTTGTCAGGCCCGAGCGCAGGGCTTCATCAATGGCCGCGCGGCGCACCGGCTCGGAACCAAGGTCAAAACCCACGGCATAATCGTTGACGTCCGCCGGGCTGATCAGCACAACCGGATAATACACCTGTCGGCCGGATACGGCAGCGCGGTTTCCGGCAGCATCCTGCTGCCAGACTGAAAAATCCCTGAGGCCCTGCAAACGCACGGCCTGCTCAAAGCTTTCGGTGTCGGAGGCGGCAACAGCCGGAGCCCAGCCCCAGCCCTGCACCACCCTGCTGTGCGCAAGCGCGCCGGTGTAGCGGTAAAACGCACCGGGCGGCACCGGTTCGTGGCTTTCACAGAACCGGCCCAGCGCTTCGAGTTCGGTGTCGCGCAGCGCGCGCATGGTCTGTGAAATCGCCAGGGTACGGCTCGCCGCCAGCTGCGCGAAAATACCCTGACGGCGGTGCTGTTCGTGCAGGTGCGCGGTCCAGGCGGCGAAAACGGTCAGCGTCAGGCCGACTTCGGCCACCAGCACCAGTTCAAGGCAGCGCATCCAGCGCGGCATCCCGCCCGGTATCCGGGCCCGGTAATAGGACAAAACCGCGCCGATGGAGAGAATCGCAAACAGCATCAGCGTAAGGACCGCAAGCGGCTTGACTGCCGGTGCAAGTCCGAAGGTCCAGTCCCAGGCGTCAAAATCAATTGCCAGCAGGGCAATCACAGCACCGGTGCGGTCTTTGACGGGTACACATCCGCTGATAAACCGGCCCCAGCGGTCCTTGAATGGGCCCACCACAGCAGCGTTGCCGGTTTCCAGCACGCGCATAAAACCCTGCGGAGCTTCGGCATAGACCATGCCCGGCTCCGGGCCCTCCACGGGGCCCTCGGGCACACTGTCCACCAGAATAACCATGTTGCCGTGTTCGTTGCGGCCCATGAGATATATAAAACGACAAGTGTCCTTTGTCTGCCTGACAGCAATCAACTGATGCTTAAGCCGCTGGAATTCCGGTTTCGCCGCATCGGTTTCGCTGCCGGCGAGCATCGAGATACGCTCAGGATTGATGGTTTCCGCCAGAAGCAGGGTCTGGCGCAGCAGATCATTGCGCATTTCCGTATCGACCCAGCGCGTAACCCACAGGGAAAGCACAGCGCCGAGGGCAATATGCGCACATATCACCGCCACCATCAGGCGGCGGTTTCTGGCAAGACGGTGCATGGTGTCCGGTATCTGTGTGATCATAGGTGACCTTCAGCGGTTAGACGTACGTGGTTATTTAAAGAAAATGCCCCGTCCATTGCCGGGAATACGCAGCAGACAGGGTATCATTATATACACCGCCGGATATTTTACAACAGCGCAAAGAACTTGTCATCATTTATGACTGGTTCCGGATGCGCCGCCCGGAGCCGCCCGCCCCGGGCGGCGTGGATTTTACAGCCTGTTTGTGGTAGTCTATAACGTGTTTTCAACAGCCTGAAATAACAGAAAGAGCCTCCCGTGAGCAAAACCGCGCAATATATTATTTTCTACAGTGTGTTCCAGCTCGTTTTCTTCGGCATGCATCTGTATGTGTACCTGCGTCTGAGAAAAATGTTTCCCCCGTGTGCGTCAGGCTGGTGGTGGTTCGCGGTTGCAGTGCTCTCGCTGTCGTTTCCGGCCTGCACCCTGCTTGAAAAATTCTTCCCCAACACCGCTACCATGCTGCTCTACACGCTTGCATCCACCTGGCTGGGCGTGCTGTTTCTGCTTTTGAGCACACTTGTGCTGCTGGAACCGGTTCGGCTGTTTGCCACTGTCAACACACCGCTTATCGGCAGGTGCGTTATCCTGTTTGTGGGCGTACTGAGCGCGGTCGGCATCATCAACGCACTGTTCATCAGGGTTTCTGACGTGCGCATTCCGCTTGCCGGCCTCAAGCATCCTGTGCGCGCCGCACTGCTGTCCGACCTGCATGTCGGCACCATACACAACAGCGGTTTTTTGAACCGGGTCGTTGCCAAAACAAACGCCCTGCAGCCCGATGTTATTTTCATCACCGGCGATTTTTTTGACGGTACAGGGCCGATGACCGCAAAAACCGTGCAGCCGCTCAAAGGCCTGAGAGCCCGGTCATTTTTTATCATGGGCAATCATGAAAAATTCTTCGGCATGGACCGGGTGCAGGGCCTGATCGAACCTACGGGCGTGCGCGTTTTGCGCAACGAGGTGGAAGAATACCGGGGCCTGCAGATAATCGGCATTGATAACCCGGAAAAAGAAAACCGCAAGGATAATGAGGTGATCGGCCGCCTTGCCTTCGACCGCAGCCGGCCCAGTGTGCTGCTGTACCATACGCCGGTCGGCATCGAGGACGCGCGCCGCGCAGGGGTCATGGTGCAGCTTTCCGGCCACACGCA
>VGSH01000075.1 GCA_016875025.1 Deltaproteobacteria bacterium | reverse complement strand
TATTTTTCATGGCCTGTTTCTCTTCCGGCTGGTACACCCACAGCGTTTTCCCGTCAAGGATAATATGCTGCTCTTCAGGCGCTTCATATTTCCAGAGCATCTTGCCCTGTTTCTTGAAGTACACCCGACCAGAGGCCTGCTGCACTACGGCAACAGCTCCCGAGCTGGTCTGCTGCTGAAAGGAGGCCTGCATGTCTTTGAGCGCCTCATAAGCCCGCTCGAGTTTTTTCACCTCCTGCGCGACATCTAAGGAAGCGCCAAAAGCACTCAGCGGCAGACACATCAGCAAAGCCGCACACGCATTGATGATCATCTTCATATACATTTCCTTCCTTTCATATACCCGGCCAAACTGCGGGGTTTATTGAAAAAAACAATTCTTGACGGATTGTCCAACAGCATCCAGATGCAAATCGCGTTTAATCTTTTGTAGGGGGCCGCAATGCATATCAGCCTCCGGACTTTTGCGAGCGCGTCAAAGTTGATGATCTCGTAAAATTTCAAAAAAACGCTGCTTTGTCATTCTGAGCGGAGCGAAGAATCCAGTTTTCCAGAATGTTAAGCGACCCTTCACTTCGTTCAGGGTGACGGTATCTGGCTTTTTACGACTACATCAAAGTTTATTGACCAGCACGTCCCTCGGCTTAACGCCGTCACTCTGGCCCACGACCCCTTCGCGCTCCATGCGCTCGATCATGCGCGCGGCCCGGTTATAGCCGATGCGCATGCGGCGCTGCAGATTAGAAATGGAAGCCTGACGGGTTTCCGTCACCAGCGCGACCGCCTTGTCATAGAGCTCATCATAATCATCTTCCTGCTCAACCCCGGATTCTTCCTCGCGCACGGCCAGAATCGTCTCATCATAGGAGGGCTGGGCCTGTTTCTTGATGAACTCGGTCACGCGGGTTATCTCCTGCTCAGAAATAAAGGCGCCATGAATGCGCTGCAGGCGCGACGTGCCGGGCGGAATGAACAGCATGTCGCCCATGCCGAGCAGTTTTTCAGCGCCCATCATGTCAAGAATAGTGCGCGAATCGACTTTGGATGAAACCTTGAATGAAATCCGGCTGGGGAAATTGGCCTTGATTACACCGGTCAGGATATCAACCGACGGGCGCTGGGTGGCTATTAACAGATGGATGCCGGAAGCACGCGCCATCTGGGCAAGGCGCGCGATAAACTGCTCGACATCCCGCGCGGCGATCATCATGAGGTCGGCAAGCTCGTCGATCACGACCACGATATAGGGCATCAGCGCCGGCGGCTCATGAGACGTGCCGGGCTTCCAGTTCTGGCGTTCATGCTCGATTTTTTTGTTGTACTGCACGATGTCACGGGTGCCCTTCTCAGCCAGAACTCGGTACCTGCGCTCCATTTCCTCAACCGCCCACTGCAGCGCGACAGCGGCCTTTTTGGGATTGACCACAACCGGATGCAGCAGATGCGGTATGCCGTCATAGGGAAACAGTTCAAGGCGCTTGGGATCGATCATCAGAAAGCGGACCTGGTCAGGCGTTGCCTTGAACAAAATACTGCAGATAACGGTATTAACGAACACGCTCTTGCCCGATCCGGTCGTGCCCGCAACCAGAAGATGCGGCATGCGCGCCAGGTCATTGATAACCGTGCCGCCGCCGATATCCTTGCCCAGGCCCATCGTCAGGAGAGAGCGCGACTGCTGGAATTCCTCGCGCGCCACGATCTCGCGGAATGAAACGGTCTTGCGCTTTTTGCTGGGCAGCTCGATGCCCACAACCGACTTGCCCGGGATCGGGGCGATACGCACACTTACGGCCTTCAGCGCCAGGGCAAGGTCATCGGACAGGTTGACGATCTTGTTGAGCTTCACGCCTGAGGCGGGCTCGAATTCAAAGCGAGTTATTACAGGGCCGGGACCTATTTCAACCACCCGGCCGCGAACCCCGAAATCAGCAAGCTTCTGCAAAAGAACTTCGGCATCGTCGCGCAGGCGCTCGCGGTCAAACTCGATGCCGGCATCATCAGTGGAATCCAGCAGCGAAAGCGACGGCAGCGTATACGTTGCATACGATGCAGCCCGCTTCGGGGTGAAGTCTTCTGTTTCCTGACGGCCGGGCGCAGGCGGCCCATGGTCTTTTTCAAGATAGATGTGAATCGGAATATCATCCGGCACGCTGAAATCTTCAACCGGCTGGCCAGCCGGGTTTTCAGCCCTTGCAGGCGCTTCAGCCGGAGGGAAAAGCGGCGGCTGCACACTGCGCACCGGCGCCGAACGGGACTGCCGTGCGGCCGAGATGCGTGCTGCCCGGTTTGCACGGATTCGCGCCGCCAGGTCGACCAGCGGCTGCACAACGCGCTCCCGCAGCCCGTCAACTATTCTGCCTGAGAGCACGACAAATGATACGCGGGTCAAAACCATCACAACGATCAGGGCCAGAAGGACGATCAGCAGGTATGCGCCGACACGCCCGATCGTACTGTCAAGCAGCCGGGCCAGCAGTCCCCCGAACAGCTCCCCTCCGGCATGAAAGCGAAATCGTGTCAGTTCAAGATCGCCAAAAACCAGGCTCAGGAACACTTCAATGATGATGAAAAGCAGCAGGCACAATGCGGAGCGGAACCAGAACCAGCGGTCAAAACTGGGTTTAAAAAGAAGCTTGAACGCCAGCCACAGCATCAGCACCGGCACGACAAAGGCGCCGAGGCCCAGCAGGACTTCAAGCAGAAATCCGGCGCAGTGCGATCCGATAAGCCCTCCCATATTGTAAATGAGATCGGGCCGCTCGCTGTACTGAACGGTAAACGAGGGATCATCGGGATGATAGCTGAAAAGGCAGCAGGCGATAAAAAAAGCAAGCGCGATCAGGATAATGCCGGATACCTCCCGGCCGGGATGCATTCGCGGCGCCTGCGAAGTGCGTTTCTTTTTTCTTGATGAAGCCATATCAGTCCGTTATCTCAGCGTCCGCATACACCAGCTGCCTACGAAGCGCAGCATTTTTTATACTTTTTTCCACTGCCGCACGGGCAGGCGTCATTGCGCCCGGTTTTTGTTTCAATGACGACCGGACGCGGAGGGTTAAGCAGCCGCTCAAGCTCGGAAGTATCCTCGGGGCTCTCAGGATCAACCGTTATCAGGCACTCCCAGCCATGCTCTTCGCATACGGCCCGAACCTCGGCTTCGCGCGCAGGACTGCCAACGCTCACCCGCGCCGGATTTTTCGCAGTGCCGAGCTTTGCCGTGCGCAGGCCGTCAAAAACTTTGCCTGCGTTCTCCGTGCTCACCCGCGGCTTTTTCCTCGGGGTAAAAACCCGTTTTCCCATGTCATTTTCCTCGCCGCGCGCAATCCGCGGACATTGTGCAATCTGCCGGGATTGATTAACTACGGTTCTACGCTTTAATAATCAACCTATCATAAATGCAGGAGTTTTTTTGTCAAGAGTATTCGCACGAGCGCAGTGCGGGTTGCGTATTTCCTGCTTTTCATGGAAACCTATCACAAGCAATGCAGATCGGGTCACTCATAGACGCACAACCTATCTGAGCGGCAGGCCTGTGATTGATCGATGTTGTGGAGGGACGCGCTTCTGCGCGTCCGGATTCAAATCGATTCGTCTCATGCGGCCATGCGCAAACATGGCCCTCCACAAAAACATTTCGGCGGGACCTGAAAGCTCTCGTTCCTCCAGATTCCATCGACATTTTTATTTGATCTGCGCAGATGTTTATATCAACAAGCCGGAAATCACGCCAATCAAAAAAATGTACATTTTACAATTTTTATTAACCCTCCCCCCGTACAGCTTTCCGCAAGAAAATCTTTGACTGCAAAGGTACGATACAGTACAACTGTGCGGTACTGTAACCGTGCAAAGGCCGCATCATGAAACTCTATCTTCTTTTCGATATTGACGGAACCCTGGTAAACACCGGCGGTGCCGGCCTGCGGGCCATGCAAGGCGCAGCAGTCGAATGCCTCGGTGACGGCAACCTGCTGGAAGGCTTCTCGTTTGCCGGCAAGACCGACCGGAGCATAATCCATGACCTGATCCGCCGGGCAGGCATTCAAAACGGCTTTGACGACAAAGCCTGCTGCATGAATGAGCGCTATATAGCACTGCTCAAACCGGCCCTTGCCGGCGCGCACAACTTTCTCGTTTATCCGTATGTGCACGAAGTGTTGGAGCAGTTCAGCCGTGACAACAGCCTGGAACCGGCCCTTTTGACCGGCAATCTTGAGCAGGGCGCCCGGCTGAAGCTTGAACACGCCGGGCTGTGGAGCTATTTTCAGTGGGGTGTCTACGGTGAGGTTTCCGAGAATCGCAACGACCTCGCGCACGAAGCGCTCAGGAGTATCACGGCAAAGGACGGCCCTGTCGATCCGCGCTGCATTATTATTATCGGCGACACGGTAAGCGACATACGCTGCGGCCAGGCTATCTGCGCAACCACTGTTGCCTATTCAGCCGGATTTGAGCCTGCTGAAAAACTGCTCCCTGCCGGCCCCGATCATCTCATCGATGATTTCAGACATCTTCCCGGAATTATTGCGCGATTGCGCGCCTGCCTGTAACATTTCGACTCCCAACCACAGGGCGGCCACGGGGGGCCGCCCCTGCGCTTCTAACCCTGAATATTGATGAGTTCGTCAAAAGTCACAGGAAAGGTCATTGCGAGCGAAGCGCCTGTCCGCCGAAGTTATTACTATAACAAAGGCGGAAAGCAATCTCCAGGTTTCCTGATATCAGAAAAATGAGACTGCCGCGTCGTCCCGCCGGGCGGGACTCTTCGCAATGACAGGACTGCATTTTTTTACAGAACCATCGACCTTGAGCTTTGAACCGGCGAAGGATTGTTCGCCACTACCCCCCACAACTCCGCCCCAAAAAAACAGGGCGGCCACAGGGGGCCGCCCCTACGATTCTAACCTTGCATATTGAATATTTCTTGACCCCTGTCCGAACTCCCAACACCAAACGCCGAACTACAGGGCGACCAGCCGGTCCGCCCCTACTTGCCCTTGGGCTCCCAGAGCTGCATGGCATGATAGCCCTTTTCCTTGAACTCCCGGTTCAGAATCGCAATCCGCTCAGGGACAATTTTGGTGATGATTTTGCTGGCGCGGACAACCCCGATTAGGGCCTCGACGTCCGGCGGCTGCGGCACCATCGGATTGGGCTTGGGCAGCGGCAGTGTTGCTATATAAATCGCGGCGGCCTCGTCAAAACCCGGATCAGTACCTTTAAGCTGCTCGGCCCGTCCCACGACCTGCACTCCCAGGGCACCGCTGAAATAATCATAGTCTTCGCGCTGTTTGACATAGGCCAGGGACACCTGCGGGTTGGACGCGATGTGAAAGAGCTTTTCAGTCTGCTTTTCAGACATCGCGTACAGGTTCATGGTTTTCGGATCAAGCACGAATTCAATCACCGTGGCCAGCGGCTTGTTCTCAAACGATGTGGCCATGACATAAATCTCACGGTAGTCGCCTTTGCCGCGAAGCGCGGCCAGGATCGCCTGCTCAATCATTTCACGCGGAGCGCGGCCCTTCACTGTCTTTTTCAACGCCATGGTTGCGGAGGTGTATGCATCCACGCCGTCGTAGCGATGGCAGTCAAGGCATTTCATGCCCTCATCGAACACGCCGTGATGCTGCGGCTTTTTCAGGGGCTTCACGTACAGGTAATCAGGCCCGCCCGGTGTCCAGGGTTTGTCTTCGGCAGCGGCCGGGAACGCAGAGAAAAGAATGATAATTGCAAACGGAACAAGTACGATTTTTTTCATAACATCTCCTTTATACAACACACTGACAGTATAGGTTTCATTCAGGGCATACACACTGCGCATATATGTGGTAATGATACTCCTGCGGAAGCTCTGTGTCAATGCGGGAGGGCAACAGGGCAGCCACGGGGGGCTGCCCCTGCGATCCCGGACCCGATAGCGATACCGAATTTTCAAACTTTGAACTCTTGAACCTTCAACTCTTGAACGTTGAACCCTTGAACAGAGAACAATGACGACCGGCCGGTCGCTACTACACTCCGAACTCCCAACTCCAAACTCCAAACTAACTTACTCCCCATCAAGTGCAACAACGCACGCGTCCGCGTAGCCGATATCGCGAAAATGAGCCGCGCTGATGTGGGCCTCGATCAAATCATGAAAAGTTCCGGTTGAAACGCGATAGCGCACGCCCTGCAGGCTGTCAACGCGTATGACGCGCGCACTGTGGCCCTGTTGGACGAGGCGCTGCTGCACCGCATCGGCAGCAGCCCTGTTTTCGTAGGCGCCGACGGGTATGGTAAATGTTCCTGAACGGAAATCAGGGATCGGCTCGGGCGTCAGGCTGAGCTGCCCGCCATGGCGGTGCTCGGTTGCGCGCTGCAGGGCCTCGATGCGCACGGGCGCGGTTCCGGAACCGATCATACCAAGCGCATGAGCCGCGCTGTAGCTCAGATCGATAATTCTGCCGGCAACAAACGGGCCGCGGTCATTAAGGCGCACAACAATACTTGTACCGGTATCGGTACGGGTCACCCTGAGCGCCGTTCCCATCGGCAGGGTTTTATGCGCCGCGGTCATGGCATGCATGTCATAGACCTCGCCGTTGGAGGTCCGTTTACCGTGAAAGCCGGGGCCGTACCAGCTGGCAAAGCCATCTTCAACAAACCCCTGCGCGCTGGGAATCGGGTAATACCAGACGCCGAAGACCTTATAGGGCCTCTGCGTCGGCGGCAGGGCGGCATCAGGAACAGGAGGCTTAGGGGGCGGAGGTGCCGCGCAGGAACTCAGGAAGGCAGTAATCAGCAGCACCTGCATGAAGCGCAGCGCGGCGCGCGGCGCAACGGCTGCAGTCAGGCTCATATGGCGGCTGCTCAGGTGCATGGCGTACTGTCAGAGGCGCGCCCGCGATCACTCAGCGGGCGCGCGGAACGGTGATCATTTTTTTTGCAGCAGCAGCTCACCGATCTGGACCGCATTCAGGGCCGCACCTTTGAGTATCTGATCGCCGCACACGAAGAATTCAAGACCGCGCTCTCCGAAAACAAGGTTGCGCCGTATACGGCCGACCTCAACATCGAACTGTTCGCTTGCGGTCAGCGGCATGGGATAGACGAAACTGGCAACGTCATCCCTGACAACGATGCCGGACGTCTTCCTGAAAAGCTCGCGAACCGCAGCCGGATCGACCGGATCGCGGGTTTCAACCACAATACTCTCTGAATGCGCGCGCATGGTCGGAATGCGCACGCAGGTGCATGATACCGGAATACTCTGGTCGCCGAATATTTTCCTGGTCTCCCACACGACCTTCATCTCTTCACGGGTATAGAGATTGTCCTGAAACGAATCGATATGCGGAATCAGGTTGAAGGCTATCGGGTGCTTGAACACCGCGCAGCCCGGAGCCTCGCCGGCCAGAGCCCGGCGCGTCGCCTGCTCAAGCTCGGCCATGCCGCCGTTGCCCGCGCCGCTGGTGGCCTGATAGGTTGAGATAATGACTTTCTGCAGCCCGTAGCGCGTGTAGATGTTCCACAGCGGGATTGCGGCGATTGCGGTCGTGCAGTTCGGGTTTGAGATCAGTTTCGCACTGCCGATCGCACCGGGGTTGATCTCCGGGATCACCAGCGGCACGCTGTCGTCATAGCGGAACGTTGAGGAATTATCAATGACCGTGCAGCCGGCCGCAACGGCCCGGGGCGCGAACTGTTTGGGCCAGCCGCCGCCAATGGCAAAAAACGCAAGGTCGAATTCGCTGAAATCAGCCGTATCGGCCAGCTCGATCGTCTTTGGTCCCCAGGGCGTTTCCAGCTGTTTGCCGGCCGAGCGCTCGGAGGCGAAAAAACGCAGAGATGCAAACGGAAAAGCCCGTTTGTGCAGCACCTTTGTCACTTCCCGGCCGACCATGCCGGTCGCGCCGAATATTGCCACTCGTAAAGCCATACCAAAATCTCCTGTCAATCAAGTAATAATATTCATCGTACGCAGCACGCGCTCAAGCTCAGCGCGGTGCTCAGCGCGTTCAAGCTCACACAGCGGCAGCCGGAACGCCTCGGTACACATGCCCCGCATGGCAAGTGCGGTTTTAATCGGAATCGGATTAGTCTCGATAAATTCAACCCGGAACAGGGGATCCAGCTCCTCCTCAAGCGCCCGGGCCCGCTCGAAATCACCCTGCAGGGCCGCGTGAATCATGGCAACCATGCGGTCGGGAACCAGATTTGAGGCCACCGAAACGACGCCGTGACCGCCGGCCTCGATCAGGCGCAGGGCCATGTTGTCGTCGCCCGAGAGCACGCAAAACTGCGGCGTGCGCCGCGCGATGACGGCCTTCATCTGGTCAAGGTCGCCGGAGGCCTCCTTCATGGCCGTAATATTCGGGCAGTCGTGCATCAGGCGCACCAGCGTATCGGTTTCGAGATTGACGGCCGTGCGGCCCTTGATGTTATAGAGCATGCAGGGAATATCCACGGCATCAGCAATAGCCTTGAAATGCAGGTACATGCCCTTCTGGGTCGGTTTGTTATAGTACGGGTTCACCAGCAGCACGCCGTCGGCGCCGGCCTCACGCGCGTGCCGGGTGAGGCGTATGGCCTCGGCCGTTGCATTGCTCCCGGTGCCGGCAACCACCGGAACCTGACCCTTGACGAAATCAACCGTCAGCTCGATCACGCGGTCATGCTCGTCATGGCTGAGCGTGGGGCTCTCACCGGTGGTGCCGCAGGGAATCAGCCCGTCGACTGCATTGTTAAGCTGAAACTCGATCAGACGCTTGAGCGCGTCCTCATCGACGTCACCGCCCGCTGTGAAAGGCGTAATCAATGCGGTATATACTCCCGTAAACTTCATCGGCCTGTCTTTCTGTATGGTTGCCACGGTCGTTAACCGTTCAAAAAGTAATGAATTATAGTGCTATTTTGAGGGCAAGTCAACATCGATGACACACGACGCACTTCAGGGCCGCGGCCGGGCAGCCGCACAGCGACATCACCTGAGCACCATAGTGCAGCTCAATCCTGAGCTATCATGCCGATTGATACAAAGAGCGGACAGGGTTTCTGATTAACTAAAGCGGCAGGCACATGCCGTCCAAAAATTCCATATAAACGGATTATCGCTGAAAAACATGTGGCGCCCAGTGCGGTAACTACTGTATAATGCAGCACAAGGAATGCTGCACCTGCAGCCCCGGCCCTGAAACCGCTAACCCTAGTGCACATCAGCACAGAAACCATTGGAAAAAACATGAATGCACGTTCGTTCTTTTTCATGCCGCCCGCCCTGGCCGTACTGCTTGTCCTGTGCGCCGCACCGGTGAGTGCCGGCGAAGCCCGCATCGCTATCAGCGTTTTTCAAGTCAACTCAAGTGAAGACCTGGGCTATCTCCAGGCGGGCCTCAGTTCGCTCCTGCCCCCGCGCATCAGCGTGCCGGGTAAAATACTCGTTGTCGACAACACCGATGTTCGCCGGGCCCTCAGCCCGCCGCAGGCCGATTACAGCACCGAAAAAAAGGCACAGCTTGCGGGCACGCTCAAGGTTGACTACCTGCTGACCGGCAGCCTGACGAAAATCGGCGATGCCGTCAGCATCGACGCGTTCCTCTACGATGCCGCCAGTCCGGAGCTCTCAACTCCCCTGACCGTCAATTGCACCGGCCTTGACAGCATGCTTGAAAAGGTACAGGAACTTGCCGTCAGGCTGCAGCGGCGCATCATCTACGGAACAGACCCCGATGCCGCAGCAGCGCCTGCACCTGTCGCCGAATACCGCCCGGCAGAACCGGCAATTGCACCCGCGCGGACCGCACAACAGCTGCAGGCAGCACCCGCACCGGTCTTCCAGCCGGCAGCCCCTGTTTTTGAGGCCGAGCCTGCCCGTGAATACGTCATCATGCACACGCCTTTTGTGAGCATGGCCGCTGGCGACGTCACCGGCAGTGGGCGTCTGCAGCTGCTGCTTGCCGACAATCTCGACGTTCGCGTGTACGACCCGACGCCTGAAGAACTTATCCTGAAGGCGACTGTGCCGGCCAAAACCGGTGAATATATCATACATGTTGACGCATTCGACCTGAACGATAACGGCCGCGCGGAAATCTACGTCAGCTCCCATACCCCCCGGATGGCCAATTCCTTTATTGCCGAATACACGGAAGGATCATACCCGCGCATCGCGGAAAACATGCCGTGGCTCCTGCGCACCTACCCTTCCGAAGACCGCCTCATACTTTTGGGGATAAAGCCCGGCACGTTCAGTCCTTTTTCCGGAACTGCCTTCGAATTTATATGGAAAGACGGCACAGCGCAGCCGGCCGCGGAATGTTCCCTGCCCGGCGGAGTTTCACCGTTCGGTTCCAGCCGTCATGATATCAACGGTGACCTGCGCGACGAATACATCGCCTTTTCCCGCGGCATTCTCAACCTCAACTACAGTCTGCATGTTATGTCAGCTACCGGCAGAATTCTGTGGAAAGACACCCAGAAAATCGGAGGCGAACCCAACTCATTCCCCCGCTCCATCGTCGGTGACGGCGCGGGAACCTCCGAAGCCATCCCCCTGCGGACCTATTGCGCCGATATCAACGCTGACGGCCGAACCGAAATACTTGCCCCGCGAAACACAAAAAAATCAACCGGGGTGCTGGGCCGGATTTCATCCTACGACAGCGGCGAGATGCTGTGCCTGCACTGGGACGGCACAAGCCTAAACCAGAACTGGTCAAGCAGCGCCCAGGACGGCTATATTGCCGATTTTCTGGTAGCCGACATTGACGGCGACGGCGCACAGGAGCTGATCGTCCTTGCGGTTGCACGCGCCGGGCTGTCGGGCAGGTCACGCAACACCGTAAGCATCTACAAACAGGCGCGCTGAACGGCCGGGCCGCGCCGCCCGCACTCACATTTTTGATTTGAACTCATTGATTTTACGGTACAGCGAAGAGCGCGCGATTCCCAACTTGCGGGCGGCATCGGCATGGTTGTTGCCGCACTCCCTGAGCGCATGCATGATCAGCGCGCGCTCAGCCGAATCCCGGGCCCGCTTCAACGGATCGGGGTGGGCGAAAAACCCTTCATAGCCGCAAGCGTCCGTGCTGCCGGGCCCGGAGTCTGCGGCGCGCGTCGGTGCTGCGGCGTCGACAAGATCACGGGCGGAGCCGCCCAGAAAACAGCAGCGCTCTATCAGGTTTTCCAGCTCGCGCACATTGCCCGGATAGTCGTATTCGGAAAAAAACCGGTAGTCCTGCTCGGTGACCTGCGGAATGTCGATATTCATTTTTCTTTTCAGCTTCTCTCGAAAATGATCGATCAGCAGCGCAATATCCTCACGCCGCTCCCTCAGGGGCGGAACATGCACGGGGATGACATACAGGCGGTAATACAGGTCTTCACGGAAGCGCCCCGCCCTGACCTCCGCGCGTAAATCCTTGTTCGTGGCCGCAATCAGGCGCACGTCGACCCTGTGCGGAATCGGATCACCCACACGGCTGATCTCACCGCGCTCAATCACTCTGAGCAGCTTGACCTGCATATCCCGGTCCATTTCTCCGATTTCATCCAGAAACAGGGTGCCCCCGCTGGCTTCCGCAAAATAGCCCCTGCGGTTTTCAATCGCGCCGGTATAGGCCCCTTTGACGTGCCCGAAAAATTCGCGCTCCATGAGTTCGCGGGGAATGGCGCCGCAGTTGACTGAGATGAGCGGTCCGGCGCTGCGGCGGCTGTTAAAGTGGATCGCATTGGCAACCAGTTCCTTGCCCGTGCCGGTTTCGCCGGTCACGAGGACGTTGGCATCGCTGTCACGGATGGAATCAAGCAGCTGGTACATTTTGCGCATGGGCGCGCTTTTACCGATGATGACTCCGTAGCGGTAGCGTTCCTGCAGCCGGCTGCTCATGGAGCTGATCTGGCGGGCCTGCGCTTCGTTTCTCATCATCAGGCCGCGCAGCCTCAGAAGCGATTTAATCCGCGCCCGGAGTTCCTGGGCATTAAAAGGCTTGACGATATAGTCATCTGCGCCCTCTTCAAGCCCGGCAATTTTCATATCAACATCGGCCCGGGCTGTCAGAAACACAAACGGTATCATACGAAACCGCTCACTGGCCTTCACCGTGTGCAGCAGTGCATAGCCGTCCATGCCGGGCATCATGATATCACTCAAAATCAGATCAGGAATGCAGTCCTGCATTTTTTCCAGCGCTTCAACGCCGTCACGAACCGCAACAGCATCGTATTCACGCCGCACAATCGTGCAGATATAGGCGCTTAAAGCAGGGTTATCCTCAACAATCATGATCAACGGCCGCGTTCCGCTGACAGGCCCGCTGGCGTCGCCGATTTCAACGGCGGAACCATCAGGCTCATCGCAGGTGAAAGCGGGCGCAGGGGCGTCCGTGGCCGGGGCGCCAGCGACCTGCCGCGCATCACCGAAAGGCAACTGCACCACAAAACACGTGCCGCCCGAAGGCAGGGTCTCAACCGCCAGACAGCCCCCGAGTGCTCCGGCAAGGCCATGGGCATGCAGCAGCCGTATGCCCATGGTGAAACCGCCGGTATCCGCTTCGATTTCATAGGATCCGGACAGTTCACACAGACTGCGGAACTGCTCTGCGCTGAGGCTGATCCCGGTGCAGTGGAAACGCACAACCAGTGAGGGCTCCCGGGGTATGTCTGACGGAATGTCGCCCGCGCCCTCAGGTGAGTGCGCGGGAACCTGCCCGGCCGTAACGCTTATGGCGGATCCTGCCGGAGCAGCCGCAAGCGCACAGGACATCAAATCATGGAAAACAGCCCGAAGATGGACCGGATCTGCATACAGCGGCGGCAGATCATCAGGCATGCAACAGGCAAGCGTGATATTCTTCAGCGCACAACTGCGCTGAAAGGATTCGAGCAGCGCAGCCGACATGCTCCGCACATCTATCCGCGCAGGGGTAATGGTGATGGTGCCGGCCTGCAGCCTGCTGAAATCCAGCAGATGATCGACCATCATCATCAGCAGGCGGGAATTGCTCAGCACTGTCTGGATCTGGCCGGCCACAGGGGCGTCCAGCGGCCCCCAATCCCCCTGCAGCATATTCTCAAGCGGTCCGATACACAGGGTGAGCGGGGTTCTGAACGCATGCGTGACATTGGCAAAAAAACGGCTGCGGTACTCATAGGCCTGCCTGAGTTCCTGATCAACCATTTTCTTACCGGTAATGTCGCGCACAATCCAGACGGTTGCAATACAGTCGCCCGCGTTGTTCCGCACCAGCGAAACACCGTTTTCCAGGTATACAACGCGGCCGTCACCGCGGCGGAATGAAGCTTCATAGGATATCTGGCCGGTTTCATCCACACTGGCCACTTTCGATGCATTCAGCTCATCAGGCCAGTTTTCAACGTCGATATAGTCTGAAAAGCGCCGGCCGATAAAAAAATCCCTGCTGTAGCCGGTGATATGCTCAAGGGCACTGTTGACGTGCAGGCACACATCGTTCATATCGGCAATGACGATGCCGTCATAGGAGGCTTCGATGATATTCAGCAGAAAGTCGCTCGTTTCAGGCATGGCGGCACCGGGCATGCCGTGCAGCTTTAAAGCAGCAGCCGGAGACGCCTCTCCGGTAATAAACAACAGCCAGCCCCGGCACACACCCTGAGCATCATGCAGCGGCACCTGCAGCAGCACAACCTGGAGCAGCCCTCCTT
>VGSH01000074.1 GCA_016875025.1 Deltaproteobacteria bacterium | reverse complement strand
AGCGCGATTCGCATGAAATCGGCTTCTGTGATTTGAAGCTTGCGCATGGCAATCTCCTTTCTGCTCTATAATGGCAGCATAGCAGAAAAGATCCATATGCGCAAATACTTATGTCGCTATGTATAGCTTTGCAGACCTACAGTTAAACTGATCTATTATGTAAATCACATAAATTATTAAACCTGTCGAAGCTCTATGTGTATCCCTATTCTTGGAGGTGCTTATCAACTGAAGCAATTACAGCCCATAGAGCCCGCCATTTAAATGCAGCGTTGTACCGGTAATATAATCACATTCCAGTAAAAAACGTACTGCCAAAGCCACATCCTTGGGGTCGCCTAACTTCCCAAGAGGAATTTTTGAGCGGATGCTTGATTGCATGTCAGCCGGTAATGTGTGCATCATTCCCGCATTGAAGTAGCCCAGAGAAAGATTATTGACAAGAATATTCTTGCCTGCATTTTCAATGGCAAGCACCCTCGTAAGGCCGTCCAGTCCGGTCTTTGAT
Organism: Deltaproteobacteria bacterium; assembly: GCA_016875025.1. GTDB lineage: Bacteria > Desulfobacterota > WTBG01 > CAIYCZ01 > CAIRTM01 > CAIRTM01. The sequence goes on along the minus strand of VGSH01000074.1, from coordinate 13,261 downwards.
GCAGCATATGCAACAGCCCCTGGAACGCCGAGCTTGCCCACGACTGAAGAAAAATTAATGATGCGCCCGTAGGATTGCTGTCGCATAAGTGGCAAAAGTGCGCGGGCCATAAGAAACGAACCTGTGAGATTGGTATCTATTGAAGATCTCCAGCTTTGTTCAGACAATCGGTGCGCTGTGCCATCAAGGGAAACGCCCGCCATATTAAGAAGCTGAATATGCTCGAGTTTGCCCTCTACCTTCGACATGAAGGCTTTAATGCTTTCCGAATCGGTAATATCTACCTTATAATACTCTGCGTCACCCGTTACGGATTCTGGCAAGTTGCCGTGATCGATTGCGATTATAGGGTAATCACAAGACAATGATCGTACAAGATAGCTTCCCAAGCCCCCAGATGCACCTGTCATCACAATCATTGGATATCATTCCTTTCGTTCCAAGCGCTCCAGCAACTCCCTGTAATCACTGGCAACGATTCCACATTGAATAACATCGTGGTATACACCACCATAGAAAATTGCCTCCCTGCGAACACCCTCCTTCTTCCATCCAAGCCGTTCAAAAAACAGTCGTTGCGAAGCCACATTATCTGCAACAATTGCACCGTCAAGACGGTGAAAGCCCAACTCCATAAAAGCGTACTGCATGAGAGCCATCATTGCGTCAGTCGCAACTCCCTTTCGCCTGGCCTTGCCTTTAGAAAGCTTCAACATTGGAAAACATGTCCGGTTCTTCCAATTTATATCCTTGATCCCGATAAAGCCAACTGCACCGTCTTCCTCTGTTTCTATTACCAAGCGAAGCGTGTCATGATCGCGGCTTACTTGTTCAAACCACAAGCTTTGTTGATAGCTTGAAACGGGGAATGACATGCCAGTAGAGACTGCTTGCTCAATTTCAGGGTCATTTATGAGCTCCCGCAGCATCTCAAGATCTCTCTCTTCAATTGCCCTCAGTGTGACGAACTTCCCTTTTATTATCACTTTGACTCTCCTTTCTTTTATCAAACAGAGGCCTGCAATCCAATAAAACATCCTGTTTTTCGAGAACTAAACAGTGTGAGTGAGTTATATTCCTATACAGGATATCTGAAACACTGAGTTGAATCATAGTAGTAGGATTTTCTTATTATCGAAAAATTATAGGTCGGGGGCGCTTGGATGTCAACCAAAAGCATATCGCAGCGTAAAGTGCTATAATCTTTTCTGACCCTCCAACATAAAACCGCTCGCGGCTGCGCCAGCAAAGGATGCCTCAAAAGAAGCCTGCTTCAAGGAAAGAAAAACTGAAATAGCCCTCAGAGGAATAACGATTTGTAGCTTGCGTACAAGATTTTATCGATGTATATACTATCTCTAAAAAACCTGCTGGTTCTTACCGAAATTTTAGGAAAGCTGCAAGCAAACTCAAAGAAGTTGATATAAGGCAAAATTCAAAACATGTATCAAACCCTAACTAAACCAATTTTTGATATTGTCTTGTCACTGCTTGCGCTGCCGCTTTTACTGGGCACCCTTCTGATTATTGCACCAGTCATTTTTTTTACTGACAAAGGCCCGATATTTTACAACTCAAACCGGATGGGAAAAAATGGCAAGCGGTTTACCATGCTCAAATTCCGTTCAATGCAAGTAAACGCACCTGATTTACGCAATCCAGACGGTTCTACGTACAATAGCGAAAACGATCAGCGCACAACAACAATCGGCCGGTTTATCCGAAAAACCAGTATAGACGAGCTGCCCCAGCTAATAAATGTATTGCGAGGGGATATGAGCCTGGTGGGACCACGGCCCATACTGTACAGTGACAGGTACTCCACATTTAATGATACGATAAAGAAAAGGTTGACAGTAAAACCCGGGATTACAGGATATACGCAGGCGTATTTTCGAAATTCTATATGCCAGGAAGAAAAGTTCAAGCATGATGCCTGGTATGTTGACAATATGAGCTTTCGGCGGGATCTGCAAATTATTTTCAAGACTTTTTTTGTGGTACTTACAAGGGATAAGGTTTACAGGGTTTAAAATAAGAAGGATATTTTAATAAATGAAAACACATGTGTCCAAAATAAATTATTGGATCGCTGCTGAAGGCCCTCTGGCCGGGGCCGTGCCGTCCCATCCGGCAAAGAAGACCTCATTTCATTTTCGGCCCGTGTGCCGCACTATTTCAAACGGGCCAGGCAAGCCCCCGCGATTGTTGTAGACAGCAGTGCGCCCGGGCCGTGTATACAATGAATGTTACAGGAGGTGCCGTTGCATCGGCAGTGCAAAAACTTCCGGATGGTACGGCACGGCCCCGGCCAGAGGGCCTGTTCTAAATTATTTTGGACACTACTGAAATGAAAAAAATCCTTATTCTGGGCGCTTCAATTCTCCAACTGCCTGCAATTCTCAAGGCAAAGGAGATGGGGTTTCATGTAGGTGTTGTTGATTATAATCCTGAAGGAATTGGCGTGCCGTTTGCAGATATTTTTTTTAATGTCAGCACAATTGATGCTGATGCGGTGTTGCGCACAGCTCAAGAATTTAAGCCAAGGGGCATTATGACCATGGCGACGGATATGCCTATGCGCGCAATCGCCAGGGCAACCACTGCGCTGGGGCTGCCGGGGATATCGCCGGAAACAGCCCTCAAGGCAACTGATAAGGGCGAAATGATCAAAGCTTTCAAGTCTCACGGGGTTGAAGCCCCATGGTTTTTTATCGTTATCTCCAAAGATGACCTCAATAATGTTAAACCAAATATTACTTTCCCGTGCATTATGAAGCCGACCGATAATGCCGGCAGCAGGGGTGTGATGCTGGTCACATCACCCGCAGATGTTGACAGCGCATACGCATACAGCAGGCAGCATTCGCGTTCCGGCGCGGTAATTATTGAAGAATACCTGAATGGCAGAGAAGTAAGTGTTGAAATTATGGTGGTGCAGGGCATGGTGCACATTCTGGCCGTTACGGATAAGCTGACCACCGGAGCACCCCATTTTGTAGAAATGGGACACTGCCAGCCGTCACAGCTGCCCGATCAGGATTTGAAAAAAATAAAAGACCTGGCAAAACGTGCGGTGCGGGCAGTCGGCATCGAAAGCGGCCCGGCGCATGTAGAAATCATGCTGACACGGGAAGGCCCTAAAATGATTGAGCTCGGCGCACGCATGGGCGGTGACTGTATTACATCTCACCTGGTGCCCCTGTCAACTGGTATTGATATGGTAAAAGCTACGATTGAGGTCGCAACGGGGCAGCTTCCAGATCTAGCGCCAAAATTCAACAGGGGCAGCGCTATCCGGTATTGTGATATTCGTCAGGGAACCATTGTGGGAATTACAGGAGTTGCCGAGGCAAAGAAAATTTCAGGCATTCAGGAAATTGTTTTTACCAAAAAAGCCGGAGACCGCATCGGTGCAATTAAAAGCAGCACGGACAGAGCAGGGTATGTTATTGCTCAAGCAGACCAAGCAGCCGATGCAATTGCTTCATGCAATGAAGCTCTGGCATGTATACGCGTTATAACTGACTCCGAAGCGTAAGCTGAAACCTGCTGTGTGCGAGGCACAGTTTCCAACGCTAAAAAAATTCGTCATGGCACATGGCGGGTGCTAACGTTGCCACCAGAACACGGCTCAAATGGGGTCTTTTTTTGCAGAAATTGCCGCAAATGCCGCAGGCCCGACTCAAGTCTGTAAGCGAATTCGAATTTTGCCGCCAGAAGCGTCGTTATATCCGCCGCTGAAAATCTAATATCCCCTGCGCGCGGATCATGGAATTCAACAGCGCAATCGGCTCCGATGATTTCCATGATTTTGCGGGCAAGCTCCGCAACCGTTGTCTGCTGTCCGTAGCCTACATTAAAAACAGTTCCCCGCACTGCTTCGGTTTCAGCCAGAAAGACAAGGGCATTGACGACGTCTTTGACGTAGATAAAGTCGCGGGTCTGCTGTCCGTCGCCGTAAATAATAAGGGGATCCCGAGAGCCGTTTTTACACGCCGTTGCCCTGTCGAAAAAAATGGATATCACGCCAGAGTATGGCGATGATGGATCCTGGCGTTCACCGAACACATTGAAAAACCGGCATGCAATTGATGGCAGGCTAAAAGAATCGTTGTAAATTCTGAGGTAGTGCTCGGCCATAAGCTTGTCTGCGCCGTAGGTGCTGATCGGCTGTGTGGGGGCTGCTTCGTGTACGGGTACGGTTTTCGTGTCCCCGTATACGGCCGAAGAGCTGGCAAAAACGAATTTCTTCAACGTGCGCCCGCGGAATGTCTCCAGCAACAGCAGCGTGCCGTCGAAATTAATCGCATGCGCTCGCGCGGGCTCTGCCATTGCCTGAGGAACCGAGACAAGCGCGGCCAGGTGAAACACATAATCGATATCGGCATGCGTGCGCACAATCTGATTCAGTATCTGTTGATCGGTGATGTCGCCTTCGACAAAGTGGAGCCCGGTTCGCCCGGCCGGCAGGTTTTCTTTTTTGCCGGTTGAAAGATCGTCGAGCACAATAACCTGATGGCCGCGCTCAAGACATGCTTCAACAAGGTGGGAGCCGATAAATCCCGCTCCGCCGGTGATAAGGGATTTTGTCATAGTTCAGCTTCTGTGAAGATATGATTTTTAAAAAAGGTATAGCTGATTTTGGGGTTGCTTACAACAGAGAAAAATTCGATTCCGCTAACCACGAAAAACACGAAATGCACGAACGATAAAAACCAAATCCCTTTTTCGCGTTTTTCGTGACTTCTGTGGTTTGAAATCATTAATTACGAATCCGTTGGAAGTCGTAGTACTGCGCATGCTTCAAAAATACAATAGTTCCCGATAAATAATTATGATAAACTGACAACAAAATCGGAAAAAGTTTTTACGGATTCGCCTCAAACAAAACTGCTGCTAAACATTTACTGAAGGACACATCATGCGAGACATTCCCTTTCATAAACCGTGCATAGGCGAAGATGAGCTGCAGGAAGTGCGCGACACCCTGGAAAACGGCTGGCTCACCATGGGCCCGAAAACCATTAAATTCGAGGAAGCCTTCAGGAAAAAAGTCAAGGCCCGCCATGCAGTTTCCATGAACTCCTGCACGGCCGCGCTGCATCTCGCTCTGAAAGTGATTGACCTGCAGGAAAATGACGAGGTCATTATTCCCTCCATTACCTTTGCCGCAACCGGCGAGGTGGTACGCTATTTCAACGCCCGGCCCGTTATCGTCGACGTCAACCGCGATACGCATAACATTATGCTTGATGAGATCGAACGCAAGATTACCAGAAAAACCCGGGCGATTATTCCGGTGCATTTCGGCGGCCAGCCCTGCGATATGGATGAAATCAACGCTCTGGCCAGAAGCTACAATCTGCGCGTTATTGAAGATGCCGCGCATTGCTTCCCTTCCCTGTACAAGGGCAAACCGGTCGGCACGCTCAGCGACATCACTGCGTTCAGCTTTTACGCCACGAAAACGCTTGCCATGGGCGAAGGCGGGCTGGCAACAACTGAGAATGAAGAGTTCGCCGAACAAATGCGCACGCTGCGCCTGCACGGCATAAGCAAGGATGCCTGGAAACGCTACAGCAAGCGGGGCAACTGGTATTACGAGGTAACCGATATCGGCTATAAATACAATATGACCGACATTCAGGCCGCGCTCGGTCTGGCACAGCTGCGCAAGGCCGATGCGATGTGGAAAAAACGCAGCGGGATCGCCGCGCGCTACACGCAGGGGCTTTTGTGGAATGATCACATTATAACGCCGACGGTTCGCGACTATGTGCAGAGCTCCTGGCATCTGTATGTCATAAAGCTGCGGCTTGAGACGCTCAACATCAAGCGCGATGAATTTATGGACAAGCTTCAGAAAAAAGGCATCGGTGTTTCGGTGCATTTTATCCCCATGCATCGCCATCCGGTGTACCGGTCATTGTACAAATTCAACCTGCCTGAATTTGCAAATGCCGAGTGGCTGTATCCGCGCACGATTTCTCTGCCGATTTTTCCGGACATGACCACCGATGATGTTGACTATGTTATTGAGACGGTCAATGCGCTGTGCCAGAAGCATGCTAAAGCATCCAACGCCCGCGCGGCAATTCCCCTGGCAGCACCCGACATTACTGAAAAATCGCGCGAAATGGTTATGGATGTGCTGCGCTCAAATTCTTTAAGCTTCGGCCCGAAGCTTGAAGAATTTGAAAAAACCGGCGCAGCCTATGCCGGCAGGAAATACGGTGTGGCGGTTAACAGCGGCACGAGCGCGCTGCATCTGATCATCCGGACCCTCGGTATCGCCGACGGCGATCAGGTCATCACCTCACCCTTCAGCTTTATCGCCTCGGCAAACTGCATGCTTTTTGAGCGCGCAGAGCCACTGTTTGTTGATATTAATCCCGATGACCTGAATTTTTCACCCGCGCTGATCGAAGCCGCTCTGAAGAAAGACAGTAAAAAACGCATCAAGGCCATTATGGCGGTTGATATTTTCGCTCATCCGGTTGACTGGGAGGCGCTCTATGATCTGGCTGAAAAATACAATGTCCGCCTTATTGAGGACAGCTCCGAAGCGCTGGGCTCCCTGTACCGCAGTCCGGACGATCGAACCGTAAAACGCTGGAAAAAATCAGTAAAAACCGGCTGTTTCGGCGATGCATCGGTGTTTGCCTTTTATCCCAATAAGCAGATAACAACCGGCGAGGGCGGCCTTATTGTAACCGATAGCCGGCACATATATGACATGTGCCGCAGCCTGCGCAACCAGGGCCGCGCGGGTGAAAGTGAAGACTGGTTCGGGCACTGCCGGCTCGGCTATAATTACCGCATCAGCGATATTAACTGCGCTCTCGGTCTTTCGCAGCTGAACCGCATCGAGGAAATCCTCAAAAGGCGCCGCAGTATCGCTGCCTATTACCATGAAAGGCTCAAGCCGCTGCCTTTTCTTACACCACCCTACAGCGCCCCGAACGTTGAGCTCAGCTGGTTCGTCTATGTTGTGCGCCTGGCGAAAGACTTTAAGCGCAAGGACCGTGATGCCATTATGAAAAGGCTCAGGGAAAAAGGCGTAGCCTGCACCAATTATTTCGCCCCCATTCATCTGCAGCCGTTTTACCGTACAATGTTCGGTTTCAAGCCGGGTGATTTTCCCGTAACCGAGGACATTGCCGGGCGCACGCTCGCGCTGCCGTTTTTCAATGCAATCAACACTGAGCAGATGGATTATGTTGTTGATTCACTGATAAGCGTTGTTAAGAAGGGTTAGGGCCTCTGTAGCTTTTTTAAAAAGAAGATGCAGTCCCGTTCGTGGTGAGCCTGTCGAACCATGAACGGGCTCCAGTCGTAACCACCTGCGATTACCGTTCTGCCCGACAGGCAAGCAGGGGAAAGCGGCGGTGTTTGCTTGCAGGTTTATGGTGGATGAGGGGGTGGGTCTTGCGCGCCTGCGATGGCCTGCGCCGCGCTTGTCGCGCCATCGGTATGTGAGAGCCGGGCGGCCACGCTCCGGGCTGCGTCAGAGTATTTTGCCGAACCCAGCAGCAGGGAAATTTCCGCTGCGAGGAGGTGTGCCGTCACCTTCCGGAACGGGACAGTCCTTGCAAGGCCGAGTGAGCAGGCCCGGCGGGCATTATCGGGCTGGTCGAACGCCACAGGCACAATGAGCTGCGGTCGTCCTGCGCGCAGGGCATGGGACAGCGTGCCGATGCCTGCCTGATGAACCACAATCGACGCACGCGGAAACACCATCGAATACGGCAGGTACGAATAGGCCCGCACTGTCACGGGGAGCCCCTCCGGCACGTGCGGGCCGGTCAGAAGAATCGCTCTCAGTCCGAGCTTTAGTGTTGCGGCGACTGCCTTGTCCCAGAAATCACCGGCAATCCACACAGCCGAGGACCCGAGCGCGAACACAACCGGAGCCTCACCGGCAGCCAAAAAATTCTCCAAATCTTCAATAACAGCACTCTCCGGGGGGGCGCCGTCAAAAATAGCGCTGCCGCAGACAAGCGTGTTTGCCGGCCAGTCCGGCTGCGGCTGGGCCAGTTGCGGATCGAACATGGCCAGGTTGAGCAGGGCGGAATAGTGGCCCTCAAGCATGGCTGACTGGCGCAGTGGTGCAAGGCCAATTTCTTTTCTAAGCCCGCGCAGGGGCCTCTCCCAGCTCCTGATCTTATGCTTTGCCAGCTTAAACAGGAAGCGGTACAGTCCCGGCCCGCAAAAGCGCAGCTTGTGCAGCCAGACCGCTTCAGGGATAACCGGCGGGTCATAGGCTGACACAAACAGCAGGGGAGAGAGCACGGTTGCCACCCGGGGAATTCCGAGCTTTTCGGCAACCAGGGGCAGGGCCATGGCAAGGGGGTGCGAGACAAGCACGTCCGCGCGGCGTGAAGCCGCAAGCAGGTTTTTATAGGCCGTCCTCAGATGCGGCATGACGAACCGGCGCACAAGAAGCTCAGGCCCGCGCCGCACGTCAAACAGCTGCGCTACTGCTGCCTGATAGTCTTCTTTCTGCGCCATGGCCGGACACATGGCGCAAAATTCAACCCCGGCGCATTGTATCACCTCCCGGTGTTCTTCCGATGCAGTGATAATGGCTCCATGGCCCTGCGCGATGAGCACGCGCGCCACCGCGATGTAGGGGTGCACATCGCCCAGAGAGCCAAGCGTGCTGAATAAAAATCTGCTCATGACTTAAAGGGTGTAACCTTTCTTCATCCGTGCGCAGGGTGGGTGCAGCGCAGTTGGAACTCACCTGTTATTTTTTTAATGATTGATAAATGGCTTGATCACCACTGTCGGATTTGTCGCTCTGCGACGCAGCAGACGGCTGCACCTGCCCCCTGAAGATCGTCTTGCCCCGGTTGAAGCCTTCATAGACGATGCTTGATGTGATCGTGGCTCCTGATACTGCGTCGTGCGCGGCATTGAAATGAAACATGTCAAAAATACTTTTGCCCACAAAAGCGGCACGATACCGCTCCATCTCTTCTTCGCTCCAGTTCACGTTGCCCCGCTTGGGAAGCCAGAGGGGAATGAACGCGACGATGGTGCCTGTGGGGTCGATGCTGTAGACGAAATGACTGTCGTGGCACAGGTCGCACAGGCTCGGGCTGCTCTCAAGAAGCGAAAAATAAAAACGCGCGGGATCTTTCGTGCTGGTGCGATACACCGTGTGTCCGTTAATCTCGCTTTTAACCGTATCGAGAACATGTTTGTCCCTGCTGGCCAGGGTACGATTAATGAGGCTGATGATATCAGCTTCCGGCGTGTCGGGTTCAGCCCGGTAGCGGCCGTCTATCATGGAGTTCAGGGCCGCCATCGTAAGAGCCTGGCCCTTGAATATCGCGCTTCCGCCCGCGTCGATGTAATACACGGTCGGATGGTCCGGCCGGGCCAGCTGGTCGAACAGCGACGGGTCTCCTGTAGCGCGCGTAATGGCCGGCGGCAGCTCTATGCCCTTCAGGGTTTTGCGTCCGTTGCCTTCAGGCTCTACCAGGATGATCTTAATATCCGGATGCTGTTCGAGCACGCGGCGCAGCACCGCAATCTGACTGGCAGTGTTACGGGTGTCAGATGCGTGGGGATAGGTTTGCTCATGAGGGAAATACAGCAGCACGCGCGAGCCGGCGAACTGCTTTTCAGTGTACTTCACGCCGTTAATCATCACGCAGTAGGAGAACGGTTGCGCGGGCGCAGCGGGCGGATTTGATGGAGCATTGAGATGGGTGCGCAGCAGGGTCAGATACTTTTCTTTGCCGGTTGCGCTGCGTGAAAAATGCCGGATACTATAGCGATCGCCCTGCCGCTGCAGGATATATGTCTGCGGAGCCCCGCGCACACTGCCTGTGAGCTCGAGAATTTCACGATCAGTGTCAAGCAGTATGGGGTAGCGCACCAGCAGATCCTCACTGAACTGCATGACCTCTTCGAATGAATTACCGACAGCAATACCCAGCACCGCAAAGGTTCCGCCCAGTTCAGAATCTCCGAGGCTGATTTCATAGAGCTCATTGTACAGCTCGACATCCTCCCGGCACATGTCGCAGAAAACATTCATGAACTCGAGCACTACCAGGTCGTGCCTGAGCGATCCCAGGTGAAAGTCAGCCTCCGTGCCAATGCCGAGATAGGTGCATTCGTCTGTGTTGAGATTATTGACGTGACTGAAATCGGGGAAAAGATCCCCGGGCCCGAGCGGCTGGGAATATGCAATCCCCGGGGGGAAACAGGTCAGCGCACATGCGGCAGCGGTAAGGAAATACAGAAATCTCATGGCGAAAAGAACGCAAATGGTTTTAGATCACGCTCCAGGGCTGTTTCCGGAAAGCGGGGCTCGCGAGGTGCTTTCAGGCTGACAGCCTATCATATATATAATCCGGAAAGTGCAGTTTTTTCAAGCTTGAAACGATCTGTGATGCTTGCGCGTGGCCAAAGGACGCTGTTGTTTCCATTCGGATGGCGCAATAAACAGGTATCAGATTTGTCCAAAATAAAATATTGGATCGCTGCTGAAGGCCCGGGCCGTGCCGTGCCATCAGGAAAAGAAGACCTCATGTCATGTTCGGCCCGTGTGCGGCACTATTTCAAACGGGCCAGGCACGCCCTCGCGATTGTTGTAGACAGCAGTGCGCCCGGGCCGTGTATACAATGAATTGTACAGGACGCGCCCGGGCCGGGCGGCACGTGCGTTTGCGTTCGAGAACCCGGCGCAGACTTGTTATTCTCCTGCTTACATGTTACCATATGCTGACAGTCAGGATAGCTTCGGATCTCGGCTGTATAGGCATGCAGCGAAAAACAAAAGAGATTTCATGGAGGAACACATAATGCACGACAGGCAACAGACAATTGTGCGGTGGAGCATAGCCGCAATAATTTTTATGGCGAGTGTGATGCCGGCGTCCATGTCACGGGCTGATTCTGGCGAATGGGCCTGGATCAGCGGCGCTGCTACGGTCTCCCAGGCAGGCGTGTACGGCATAAAGGGCACGCCTGGTGCGGACAATGTGCCGGGTGCCCGTTATGGAAGTGCCGCCCGTTCGGACAGCGCCGGCAATTTCTGGCTCTTCGGAGGCTATGGCCTGGCCGGGGCCGTCACCGAGGATCTGCTGAACGACCTGTGGCGCTATGATCCGGACAATAGCGAGTGGACCTGGATCAGCGGCTCTGATACGGTCCTTGAGGCAGGCACCTACGGCACAAAGGGTACGCCCGCAGCGGAGAATGTGCCGGGAGCCCGGTATGGAAGCTTCGACTGGACGGACAGCGCCGGCAATTTTTGGCTCTTCGGAGGTTTTGGCCTGGACAGCACCGGCGCTGATGACTATCTGAATGACCTCTGGCGCTATGACCCTGATAATGATACCTGGACCTGGGTCAGCGGCTCTGATACGGTCCTTGAGGCAGGCACCTACGGCGAAAAAGGCGTACCTGCTGCGGCCAATGTGCCGGGCGCACGCTATGAAAGTGTCGCCTGGACGGACAACGGCACCGGTGATCTTTGGCTCTTCGGAGGGTATGGTCTGGACAGCAATGCCAGAGAAGATCTTCTGAACGACCTGTGGCGCTATGACCCTGATAATCAAACGTGGACCTGGGTGAGCGGCTCTGACAAGGTCGACAAAGAGGGAAGGTACGGCGAAAAAGGCATACCTGATGCGGACAATATGCCGGGCGCCCGGTATGGCAGTGTCGGCTGGACGGACACCACCGGCAACTTCTGGCTCTTCGGGGGCTATGGCCTTGGCGCAGACTATGTGGGCTATCTGAACGACCTGTGGCGCTATGAGCCTGATAATGAAACGTGGACCTGGGTGAGCGGCTCTAAAAAGGTCAACAGGGCAGGCATTTACGGCTCACGAGGCATGCCCTCAGAGCGCAATGCGCCGGGCGGACGCTACGACGCGGTTTCCTGGATTGATCGAAACGGTGATCTGTGGCTCTTCGGGGGGTATGGCTATGCCAGCTCCGGCAGGGACACCCTGAACGACCTGTGGCGCTATGAGCCCGATATCGATCGCTGGACCTGGATAAGCGGCTCCGACAGAATCGAAAAGCCGGGCATTTACGGCACGCAAGGCACGCCTGCGGGGGCCAATACGCCCGGCGCGCGCAATGGAGGAGCTGGCTGGACGGACAGCTCCGGCAACCCGTGGCTTTTCGGAGGCTATGCTTTTGACAGTGAAAAACGCCTGGACTACGTAAACGACCTGTGGCGCTTTGAGCTGCCTGCGGATGAGAACATGCGCATCGACAAGGCCACGGTTACCGCAGGGAAAACCGACACTACCGACAGCAGCGCATTTTCGGGCTTTATGGATGCCGGCGAGGCACCCTTCACCGCGGAGATGGGCGGTACTATCGTCATCTCCCTGTGGGCCGATACGCTTGCCGATCCCGGTGCCGCCACGTTCAGCTTCCCGATCAGCGCGGACACTTTCTCCAACGGGAAATACAAAAGTCCGAAGGCTGATTCCGCGAAGTCGTTTTCCTATGATTGCGCCAAGGGCACGATGAGCTTCTCGGCCAAAAACCTCGATCTTACCGGGCTGCGCTGCCCGATAACCCTGACGATTGAGATAGGCAGCTATGTCGTCCAGCGGGTGCTTCAAGAGGATATCGTCAACGGCACAAAGCCATGCCCGCTGCAGCTTCTGGTGGGCGTGCTGGACACGCTGGATGTAACGAAATTCAAGGCCAAAAAGGGTTCAGCTGCGGACACCGATTCTTTTGAGGTTTCCGGGACATTCACCGCGGCCGGCACCCTTGACACGATGCAGACGGTGGACATCGTGCTCGGGCCCGATACGTTCAGCGTGCCGGGCGGGGTTTTTCTTGTGAGCAAGGGTGTCTACAGCTGCAAGAATGCCGACAGCGGCAACGGCATCGTTACTGCCAAATTCGACACGGTTAAGTGCACCTTCTTGATCAAGGTCAAGAACACGACCCTGACCGGCAGCGGGGATGTTGACTTCAGCATTGATCTGTTCGGCAATGCCCTGCCCCCGGAGCAGGTAGGGCTGCCGCCTGCATTTTGAGCGCAGGCAAAAGCCGTCATTGATATGAAACTCAACAACCCTCGTTGCTGCGACGGGGGTTGTTACCATTTTCGGCATATACAACCACTGGTCCAGGTGATACAGCATGACCGGCCGCAGAGAAAAACGATCTCAAACCAAAATACCGCACACGGCCTCTGAGTTGCGCCGCACCTGCGTTTTCCACGACCGCCGCGCTATTTTGAAAAAAGTACCCAGGCTGCGAA
>VGSH01000073.1 GCA_016875025.1 Deltaproteobacteria bacterium | reverse complement strand
AATTACTGCCCGTAGCAACTTCTTCCCGCAATCAGTGCCGGTGTGGTGGAATTGGTAGACGCAGGGGACTCAAAATCCCCCGGGCCTCGCGCCCTTGTGAGTTCGAGTCTCACCACCGGCACCATTTCCCCTGTTTTACTTTATCTCTGCGACTGTGCATGCTGTCAGCAAACGGCGCGTCTTCAGTACATCCAGCGTACGTACATGATCGGCTCAAACTCAAATGTACGGATGGACCGGGCATTGGCGAAAGACTCTCCCGGAACGGGCCCGGGCCTGTTACTCCGGCAGCCGGATGTCAGCCCTGCGCTCAGCGCGCGCCTGCCATGAAAAATCCAACGAGCACTATCAGGATAATCATCTGGATGATCCAGCCGATAGCGCACACTGCTATGGCGCGGCCCGTGCTGCTGTAGTCAAGCGCCTGCCTGACGGCTACCACCATGGCAACCAGCATCCAGATGGCTGCAACCCAGCTGACGATCGTGTTCAGGCCCGGAATAATGCCCAGGATGCGCAGCACGCCCGGTGCGCTTGAAAACCCGATTGTGCGCAGCAGCTCGCCCATGTCGGCTTTTGTTTGCGGTTCCGGCAGGAGTCTGGTGCCGATCAGGTAGGTCAGCCACGCCCATACATACCAGCCAATCAGCGCGATGATGGTCATGAAAATGATGCCCCCGATACCTGTCTGCCCGATGCTTCCAATGCCTGCGGCCACGCTTGAGAGCACAACCACGAGCATTGCCTGACCGAGCATCGATGTGTCGGCCTCGACCTTTTCATAAAAGGCACTATCCAGTTTTGCAGCGCGAAGCATATTGTCAAAAAGCTGATTCATGGCATCCTCCCTCTGCAGGTGTTTGGTTGATGCGTATTATCCATGAAACTTCGCGGTAAAGCAAGTGCGCTGCCATGTGAGTTGTTTTCTGCAAGTGTTTCCATGAGGACGGACTGCATCAGCCTCCCGGCCCGAGTTTTCCGCTCATAAAATTGCCTTGTCGCAATCCGGCCGGGAAAATTTGTTGATTCTCAGGCGGGACTTTAGACCTTGTACTCGCGACCTTGGACTTAGCTCATGCCCTCTCGCGCGAAAAACTTATTTACTTATTTAAGGATGTCCCGCTCCCCTCGCTCCCCTGAGACCTTGGACTAAATATGACATATGAAGATGTGACCCCTTGCTTCTTGCTTTCGCTCTAATTCCTAATTTATATCAAGTCTCAACGCGGCCTGTATTTTATCCCGCTGTTCCGGAATTACAGCCGACTCATCCGCATAGTCCCGCCATCGCTTTACAACCGCCCGCACTTCTGCAATGATCGTTTCCGCCCGCCCGCGCTTCATCGAAGCGTTTTTTGCGCATGCTTTAAAATCCTCAAGCGTAAAATCGCTCCGTTTGCCGTTCAATGTCATTTGATGCGTCGATGTCCATTGTCCGCCCGGTTGATAGCTGTACGTCATGTCGAAAGCGGGTGAAAGCGCCCACGTGCCCGATTGGTCCATCAGAAAGGCAATGTTTTTGACGTGGTCATCCTGGTTGCGGGCCACGATATTGAAAACCATCCGCCGGAACTGCTCCTCGACGGCGGCCATCGGCAAACCCAGCCGGCGGATCACCTGCAGCGCCTGCTCGTAGCCGTAGGCCCCCGCCTGGTTGAAATCATAATGCGCCATGCCGCACAGCGACTGCATGTGCAGCTTGCCTCCTCCCTCAAGTCGGTCAAACCGCCTGGTCATGAAATGGCGGCGCCCGTTCTCCTCCAGCAGGCGGCACGCCCTCATGGTGATTCCCGCGTCGGTCGCCATTTTGTAATAGGCATGCTCAATGGCGCCGTATCCCTTGGGGTCCTCCAGCTCCTTATCCCTGTTGCCGCTGACCCCGTCGAACTTCATCAGCCAGTATTCAAACCCGCTGCCCGCCTTCACCTGCCCGGAGCGGACTTCGTTGGTTTGCGGATTCCAGGCGATCACCGCCTTGGCCCGCGCCCCGCCCGCGGAGGTGCCGACCCGCAGGATATCCCGCAGAGCCGCTTCCTTCCCCTGCTCGTTCAGCCAGCCCTGCAGATTGTTGCGATGGGTTAAAACTTCCGACGCAAGCGCTACCAGTTTGTCAACTTCAATAGGAAATGCGCGGGAGCCGTCCACCCGAATTGCCGGCTTATATTCCAGCGCTCCCATGCCGCGCGAACCCGTATAGCAGAGCCGCTCCACAGCATTGAAAGATTCAGGGCTGCGGCCGGACCGTGCAAGCCAGGCATCGATCAGGGCATTGCCGAATCGGTCCGGCAGCGAATCCGCCAAAAGCCCCGGAAGACCGCGGAAGGTTTCCGGCCGCAGCGTCGGGAAGGAATAGAGCCGGCCGGAGAGCGGCATCATCAGCGGGGCCACCTCGATACCGCTTTTGATGAACGCCTGGTCATATTCAAACGTCGCGGCCGCGGCTCCGTCTTCAAGCGACACCGCGCCGATCGTGCGTCCCCACAGGCGTACCTCCGCGGTTGTGCTCACTTGTCGTCACCCCACTGCCACGGTTTCTTATCCGGGGCCTTCCGCTTTCCGGTGGCCCGTTTGCGCGTTTTGCCTTTCAGCTTGACCAGATCCATCGGGCGCGGTCCGGCCTCGGGCACCAGTGTTTCCAGCCGGTCCAGCAGCTCCAATACCCGCAGAACCCGAATCAGCGTCGACATCTGCGCCGTGGCCCCGGCCTCGATTCGCTCCACCGTCCGCTTCGATACGCCCGCCTTTTCTGCCAGCATCTCCTGCGTAAGCTGAAGCTCCAGCCGACGCTGCGTCAGACGCCCGCCCAGCTCCGCCAGAATCGCCTCGTCCGTCAATAATTTTTCAATCTTCATCAGAAACCCCCTTTATCTGGAGGTTATATATCGTAAAAAATGACTAATTGCAATCAATATTAATCATTATTCGTCATTATTGACGACTTAAATAAATTTATATTTTTGTCGCGCTGGCAATCGACCTGTTGATGGCCCTCAGCATAGCGCGGGTTGAATTCCCGCACCTTGGCATCGAGCAGATCGTCGAAAAATATCGAACGGTTCTCATAATTTCGGTCGGAACCTGTCCCGGCGGAGCCCCTCCGGGATGTTGCTTTCAAGGCGATCCAGCCGGAAAACTTGCCACGACTCTCAGGCGGGACTTTAGACCTTGTACTCGCGACTTTGGACTTAGCTCATGCCCTCTCTCGCTCAGAAAACTTATTTACTTCATTAAAGATGTCCCGCTCCCCTCCCTTATACTTCCTGAATACCGCCATCAGACTGCCGAATGTTTCCGGTTTGTACTTCTCAAAATCCGCTTCTTCAACAAACACATAATCAAAACGCACCCGGCTCTGTGCGGCGTTGATGTCGTTGCACCATTCTTTGAGCCGCTGCATCTTGAGCGGCACATCAAGGTCCTCAAGCCCCTTGGTTTCAACAATACAAATTTCATTCTCGCTGAGCTTGACGATAAAATCAGGGTAATAGTTTGAAATATAACCGCCGGCATTCACGTAGTCGATCTTGAAATGCACTGCATAATAGTTTTTGGCATACGAAACAACATCAGGACATTTTTCAAGAAACGCCGCAAACAGCAGTTCAAGATGGCTGTCGCCGATCACTTTGTTAAACACACTTTTCTGCGCAACCAGAAAGCCCTGATCTTTCACCACAAAGGGGCGGGTCTGGCGCAGCTTGATGTAGTCTCGAATCTCGGCGCTGCCCTTATCAAGAACGGTCAGTTCATTGATTTTCTTTTTAAACGTCTCGATGATCGTCTTGCATGCTTCAAGCTCCGAGAGATTGCGGAGCGTGTTCAGATCATCTATCTCAACAGCCCTGTCAAACAGATGGCTCGCCACAAACTCTTTTACCTTCCCGTGCAGCACGTCATAGCCGCTGACGAGGCGCAAGTCGCGCATGATAGTCTGCGAAAAATAACCGATCACGCTGCGATAGTCCGTTACCGCGTTTGCATCAAGGATTGTCGTGTGGGTTATTTCGCCGGTCGTAATATCCTTAAAAACAATTTTCCGTTTTTCTTCATCGCTGAATTGCCTGTAGGCCACTTTTTTGACGCCGAACGAAGCCGGGTCCAGTTCCTCAAGGTTTTTGTATTCCCGGTACACACGCGCGGAAAGCACGGGGATTTCAATATCAAGTTTGTCGATGTCCTTGCGGGTGTTCTCGTTATCAACCTCGATAATAATTGGAGCCTTGGCATCGGTTCCTTCGCCCATGGGCTTGCGCTCAAACGTAACGCCTTCGCTCTGGATAGACTCGACAAAATCCATAAACGCATCCGTGCCGACAACGCTCACGTATTCCGTGGCCTCATCACCGGGATACATGCGCCGCAGGCCCCGGCCAAGGGTCTGCTCCGGCAAAATGTTGCTCTTTGCCGCATATGCCCGCAGCCCCACAATCGTGGTCACATTGCGCACATCCCAGCCTTCCTTCAGCATCAGGACCGACACTATCACCTTAAACGGGCTTTCCCAGCCGTCGATATGATTCGATGCTTTGCGCAGCACATCAAGCTCTTCCTTGCTTTTCTTGGCATCCGATTCCGATATTTCGCCGTTGTTATTGGTGTGAATCGTCAGAATGCTGTCCTTGAATTCCGGATACGCGCTTTCAAGATACTCCGCCACATCATCGCAGTTTTTCGTATCATCGGTCATGATGAACAGCACGGCCTTCTTGCCGAGCTTTTCATGCTCAGCAGAGGCCTTGCGCCATTCTTCAATGCCAAGGGCGATGTAGTCGGCATATTTTTCAGTGTATTTTGAGCTTTGCCGCTCCTGCAGCTTTGCCCGGCTTGCCGCATCAGGCAGCACGGGATGCTTGACAACATTCTGCATGATGGCTTCCACGAGCGGATAATCACACACCGTCTGCACAAAAATAGCGCCGTTATTGTGCTTGGGCGTAGCGGTCACATCAACCTGCAGCGACAGAAAATGGTCTTTTTGCTTCAGACGATTATGAATGTCCTGAATTGATTTAAACCAGGCCAGCCGGGGGTCGTGAATATGATGGGCCTCATCATTTAAAACCACCAGCTCGTCTATCTCGCGCACGATCACGCCAAGATCAACTTTAGAGTCCGTGGTTTTGCCGGAAGGCCGCTTGCCCAGAAAATAGTCTTCCAGATTGTCGTCCTCAAAGCTCGGCTCAGTATCATTGCCGGCATACACGCGATGAATGTTAGTGAGGAAAATATTGCCGGTCTTGCGGATGATCGACACATCATCCTGAATGTGCAGAGTCAGTTGAAAATCATCCTGCCAGTTGCAGCCTTCCCAGCCATTATCAGGCAGCAGCGGGTCGTCAAAAAATATCTTCAGCCCTTCAAAATCGGCCCTCAGGCGGTCAAGCACGATGATATTGGGCGCAATGATCAAAAAGTTGGTCGAGAGCTTTGAATCTTCTTCGTACAGCTTGTGAAAATAACACCACGTAACAATCAAGCTCATTACCTTGGTCTTGCCGCTGCCGGTTGCCATCTTCACCACCAGGCGCAGCCAGTCCTCATCAAACATGCCCGGCGACACCGCGCCGGATGAGTCATAACGCAGCAAATCGTACTTGTCTTTTACCTGCGCCACTTCATACAGGAAAATGACCGTCTCAACGGCCTCGCGCTGGGCAAAGTAATATTTGAAGTCAAACAGGCTGCCGTCAGCCTTCGGGATGATATGCTCGGTCGCGAACCACCAGTTCAGCAGCGCCCGGCTGGTAGCCGTTGCCCCGGCATAGCCCGACTCGCGCCAGCCGGTAACCTCCGTGCGGATTTTATGCACCAGCGGCGGCAGCAGCTTCTCATAGCTTGTTTCCCGCAAGGCTTCATCAGCCGGAAACCAGCGATAGTCAGGGTTCAAAACATCATACGGAGAGGTCGGGAATAAGGGATGAATAGCCATATTGCGTCATTATTTGGGGTTTAATTGGGTTTTAGAAGCTAAATTTATTAAGGGAAAATAGCTAATTACAAAAATTGATTTGTGCCATACCTGATTTATTTGTGCTTTACTTCAGACGCCAGTAACCTCCACTTGTCTTACCAATAAACTCAATGGCAGCATCTTTTTTTAAGTCTCTCAAAAGACTGTTTATTATAAATCTGCTTAATTCAGGAAAAATATCGCGGAAATCTTTGGCAGTCCCGGTTTTATTTCTCTTCAGATGTTCAATGATCAGCTGTTTCTGTGCCTCACGCGGCACACCGCGCAGCCGGGTGTGCACTCCTGTTTTCCCCTGATGAGAATAATAGCGGTGCGATAAAATGTAATGGACTCCACGGCCCCGACCAACTCTTTCAATAATACCCAGTTGTAAAAATTTATTAAGCGCCTCAGTCTTATCAATACGCTGTTTTTCCCGGATTTCCTCCAGTGCAAAAATTTCCTCAAAAGAAAAGAGTACCTGTTTTTCATTTGTTATCTTCTCAAGGAAAAGCACAAAATTTTTATCTTTCAATCGTGCAGGTATTGATAGCGAAACAGAGTAAGCGTCACTTTTTGCGAGGTCAGGCAGGCCTTTCCCGTCGCGTATTGAAGCCTGGAAGATGTCATCCATGCCCTGACCGGAACGTTCAACAAGCCCGGCCTTTTCAAACACTTCGGCAATGCCTCTGTTGCGCCAATACGACTTATACAAAATGTTTTCAGGAGTAATGCCCGGCGGCAGGCCACCGGGGCTTGTAATCATAAAAGAGTCGGGAGAAGCTTTTATGAAAACGGATTGCCCCTTGAAGGTATAATCACGATGCGCAACCGCGTTCAGCACAGCTTCACGAATTGATTTCTCATCAAAAGCAAAAATTTCCCGCTGAATAAATCCCTGCTGAAACGGCATCCGGCTGTTTCGGGCATTAATCGTTTCCCAAATCGCATCATAAATGGCAAAGAATGGTTCCCGCCATGACATCCGGTAATCATACGCAGTGCTTGCTGAATTTTGTCGCCATTCAAAAATGATCTCCGCGTCAGGGAGCAGCTCATCCAGTTTTTCTTTTTTCGCAAAAAGCACAAGGCTTGCGTAATTCAAACCCTTGTCGCTTAACAGTCCGGCCGAACGCAGCAGCTTGTCATCTGAAAATGTTTTATAGTCATCACGCTTTGACTTGAGCGCCCATTTATCCCTGAAGACCGTTATTGCCTTCCGGTCAAGGTCAGCCGCAGACAAACCTGGCACAATGGTCATTGAAAAATCAGGCGAGTTTTCATTAAGAATTGATTTTAGCGTTGCATCGTCCATCTCGCATAACGATTCTCCGGCACGCATGGGGATTTTGTAGCGGCCGGTTGACCGGATAACAGTTCCCGTTGGTCGCGAAGGCACATGAAAAATTAGCACACGCCCATCCGGGTAATGCACTTCCTCAACATCCACACGGATGCCAAGCTCGTTTAATAATTCATTTGAAAGCGCGTTATGTCTGCCTTGAAAGGCTTTCGAACCGACGACAACCCCCGTTTTATTAACACCAAGCAGCAACTTACCGCCACGCTCGTTTGCCAGAGCAGCACAGTAATCCGGCAAATCGTGCCGACGGTCAAACTGCCCTGTAGCTTCCTTAAATTCAAGATTGCAATCCTCAAGGCGGGACAGCAGGCGGTTTAACTGTTCGATTGTCGTATGAATCATTTCAATGCCTTGGATGTTTTAAAATTCAGTTCCTAAACTGGTCGAATTCGACCAGTTTGTATTTTAATGCGGCCGGATTAGAGCATTTATCTAAATAATGTAGCCGTCTTTAGTTCGTCTGTCATCTCGACCAAAGGGAGAGATCTTGAAGCATAAGGAAAGATTTCTCGCTGCGCTCGAAATGACCTCGTGGTTAAAGAATTTTGTTACATTCTCTAATCCGCCTTGGCGGATGTGTCCGGCGGTTTTCCCTCGGCCCGATTGCCGGACACGCCCCGCACGGCGGGGCTTTGTCCGGCCTACATCGGCTACATTGTTACCATATGCCAATCTGTTTTTTTTCGTAGGCCGGACTAAACGAAGTGTGTCCGGCGGTTTTCCCTCGGCCCGTTTTGCCGGACACGCTACGTGAGTACCGGCCTACAAGAGAGCCATATTAATCCTGCTTCACACTCCCACGTCGATGATCTTCATGGTGTCGTTGCCGAAAATGTCAACCACCTTCACGGCCACTTTGTAACGGTCCGGCGGGCATTCATGCCAGGCTGATTTGAGTTCAAGCGAGCGGTCTTTCTTGGTGCGGAAGCTCTGCCACTCGTTTTCAAACACAAAATCGCCGGTCCACACATCTTCAAACTCACCGGTGGCCTCGTTTTTCACGCGCACAATCTCGCGCTTTGATTCAAAGTCGAAATCAACGCTCCAGTAGTCGATCCAGTCCGTCCATTTCTTTGTGAGCACGTCTTTGGTGACAATGCCGTTCTTGTCCTTGAGCACTTTCACGATCTTGCCGTTTTCAACAACAATTTTATTGGCCCCGTTTTTCAGGCTGGCAGCGGCATTATCAATGCTGTCCTGCGAGTAATACACGGAAAAATCCGTCAGCTCCACGGCAACCTTGCCCTTTTTCACCAGCGGCTTCACCTCGATGAACGACACATCATGAAACACCACCTGGTTTTTCTCAACCGCCCGCTTGTCGAACACCTCGCGGGGAATGTATTTCATGGCAAGATCAATGCCCTTGGCTTTAGCCTCTTCCTGAATGTTGGGGAACAGGCCCATCTCAAACTCAAAGGCCAGAATATCAACGCGGGAAATGCGCTTCTCGCGGCACTCCAGAATAACCTCTTCCACAAACAGCCGCGTTACCGGCAGATTGATCGGCCCCACAGCCACCATGCGCCCGGCCTTTTTGCCGTGAAAGCATTTGAAGTGCTCAACCGCCTCGGCCCGGTAGGCATGCAGAATCAAATCAATAAAATCCTTCTCCTTCTGCGCAAGCTGTTGCTGCTTTTCCTCCTCGCGCAGATCAATGTTGACGCCGATATAATGCGCCCGCTCGTATTTGCCGAGATTGAGAATTTCAAATGCCCGGAAGTCCTTCCCGTCGGCCTTCTTCTGCCGCTGCACGCCGATCATGCGCTTGCGCGTGGTGTGAACGGCGAATTTGCCCAGATCACTCACAATCCACTTGCGCCCCAGCTTCTCCGCCACAGCAGCAGTGGTGCCGGAACCGCAGAAGAAGTCGGCGACGAGGTCGCCTTCGTTGGAGGATGCGTTTATGATGCGTTCTAATAATTCTTCGTGTTTTTGAGTCGGATACCCAACTTTTTTATCACCACGAAGAGCCGGTACTTCAATGAAATTATCTGGCTTATATTCTGTTACTTCAAAATAAACAATTTCTCCATTTTCATTACGCATTCGCTCGGCCTTGCCTGTTTCCGAATTCCATACATGCTTGCTTGCAGTACGATATTTTTCTGGGTCCTTGATTGGTTCATAGATTTCATTCCAAATATGAGAGCCCTTTTTTTTTGCGTAATAATGGACAGTTTCTGTATTTTGATGAAACTTCGTAGACTTTGCCTTTAGTCCAACAGCGGTATAATGGACCACAATTTCATTTTGAAAATTTTTGTCACTAAAAATTTCATCTATTACAAGCTTTATGTAAGAAGAAACCCGCCAATCGCAATGCACATAAATGCTTCCATCTTCTGCAAGCAAATCACGCATGAGTACTAAGCGTTCGTAGATCATGGCAATAAAGCTGTCAGCGCCTTTGCCCCAGGTGTCGCGGTAGGCAAGCTCTTCAAGCACATTGGGTTTTTTGGTAAAGGTGTCGTCGCCGATCTCAATGTCCATGGAGAAATCAGCGCCCACGTCAAAAGGCGGGTCAATGTAAATGAGCTTGATGCCGCCCTGCTTTTCAATCTCTTCACGGATGGGGCCGTTTTTAAGGCTTGAAAGAATCAGCTTGTTGTCGCCCCAGATGAGCTTATTGGTCCAGCCCTTGAGCTGCCGGCCCCGACTGTCAAGGCTGATGCCGAAAGCTTCAAACAGCGGTGCATCTGCTTTTACCTCTTCGGAGCGGGGCTCGTCCACATGCTCAATCACCTGAAACGGCAGCACAATGTTGGTGACTTCATTGGTCTTGCCGTTCCAGACAAGCTCAACCTCGCGCTTGTCGTCAAACAGCAAAAACCGATATTTATCCGGCAGCGGCTTATCAGCTTCAACAAGCTTTAGTATTTCACGCTTCTCATTGTCGGTGAGTTTCATGCAACCCTCATCATTTCATTATGCCGGACACGCCCCGCCCAGCGGGGCTTTGTCCGGCCTACATTCTGCATTCTTGATTCTGCCGGACACACTGCGTTTAGTCCGGCCTACATTCTGCATTCTTGATTCTGCCGGACACACTGCGTTTAGTCCGGCCTACATTCAAAATTTTATTCCCGTAGGCCGGACTAAAATCCCGCCCTGCGGGATATGTCCGGCGTCTTTAATTTACGTTTTCTACATATAAGAGGGGCTTTATTCTTTCTTCTTTGTTCTCAGTTCCCTCAACCGCACCAACGCACCATTTTTTATGGTAGTCGGAGAAGCCTTTACTGGAGATGTTCTCTAAATAGCCCAACACAAGCGCAAGGCGGTTTGTTTTTTTCCCTCGACCATGCCCATCCCCCACGACTGTGTTGTTGGATTTCACTGCATCAGAGAAAAACATACACTGTTTTTAATCGGTTATAACGATTCTATTGAATTTAAAAATAATGGCAAGGATATTGTTTAGCGTGCAATTTGTTCGGGTTTCAACAGTATCGGACAGCAGGGCAGTTTCAATTCATTCCTCTGACCAAGTGTGGCAGTCCCTTTCATCATACTACTTCATCATGCCTTCCGGCCCAGCCAGACAAGCCGCATTTCGCACTCCGTGCAGTCAAATTCAAGGCGGCACGTGATGCCTTCTGGGCCGCTGAGATAGAGCGGCTCTTCAAAACCTGCGCGGGTGAGGGCTTTGCCGCACAGGCCCAGCTCTCTGCGCAGGCAGTAGCGCGAGCGCATGGCCACAGTGCCCGGCTGAACGGGTGCGGTCTCGGCAGCCGGGGCAATGTCGGCTGCGCCATGGCGGCGGTAGAACGCCCGGGCTTTTTCATTGAAAACATTGGCTTCAAAGCCGAGCTGCTGCTGATAGAACGGGACGCTGTTTTTGACCGGCCCGCCCTGCACACGCGGCCGCAGGCGCGCTCGTTCGCTGCGCAGGTTTTCAATAAAATCGCGGCGCAGACTGTTAAGTGCTGAGGCCGGCAGAAACCAGGGCTGTGGTATCTGAACAGCAAGCTGCTCGCAGCGAAACTCCGTGCCGCCGAACTTTTGCAGCTGGCGCCGGATTGTCTCACGGCTGCGCTCGGCCTGCTGTGCAGATTTTTTTAGCGTTTCAATACAGGCCTGAGCGGTAATGCCGTCTTCATCACGCCCGCTCAGCATGAAGCCATCGGGTGTTTCAGAAAACACGCAGGCAAGCGCGATGGTTCTCTCGGGCTTTGCCTGCCGGAGCGTTTTCTGGAAGGTGCGGTCAAGATTGCGAAACAGAAGTGTGCCGGCTGCAATTCCGGTCATGCGCTCAGGGTACGCCCGGTTTTTTTCGACACTTCTGATGCGGGTGCCTGTGAGCTTTCCGTCTGCAGAAAAAAAACAGATGCCGTCACCGGAAGAAAGCTTCACGGGCGAGTCAAGGACAAACGATTCTGCGCGGCAGTCTTTGACCCTGCCCAGCATTTCACCGCGCGATTTGGGCGAATCAAGGCAGGCAATGCGTGAATCAGGGCTGATGAAAAAATCCGTAAACCCGCGGTTGAATGATTTGGCCGGGTCGGGCGTAAAGCCCGGCAGCGTTGTGCCGGATGAGGCCCGTTTAAACGTGTGCCCATCCAGGAGCCGGTCGAGTTTTGCGCGATAGTGCGCAACGACATTCATGACATACTCGCTGCTTTTCAGCCGGCCTTCGATTTTAAACGACGTGATACCGGCCTTCAACAAGTCGCCGAGATGCTCTGCGCGATTCATGTCTTTAAGAGAAAGTAAATAGCGGTCCTGCTCAATACAGCGGCCGGCTGCGTCGCTCAGGCAGTAGCGCAGGCGGCAGGGCTGGGCGCAGCAGCCGCGGTTGCCGCTGCGGCCGCCCACGGCATAACTTAAGTAGCAGCGCCCGCTGCGGCCAACGCACAGAGCGCCGTGCACAAAGCATTCGAGCTCAACTGTCGTTTCGCGGCGGATGGCGCGGATCTCATCAAGCCCGAGTTCGCGCGCGAGAATGACGCGCTGAAAGCCGACCTGCTCAAGGAAGCGCACCTGCTCAAGGCTGTAATTATCAAGCTGCGTGCTGGCGATCAGCGGCACGGGCGGCAGATCGCATTCAAGCAGGCCGACATCCTGTATGATCAAGCCGTCGATGCCAACAGTATAAAGCTGCCTGATCAGTTTCAATGCCCGGGGCAGCTCTTCATCGCGCAGAATGGTGTTGAGCGCAACGTAGACGCGCGACCAATAGCGGTGCGCAAAGGTGCAAAGCGCCTCGATGTCGGCAACGCTGTTGCCGGCTTCTTCGCGGGCGCCAAACGCTTCCGCGCCGATATACACGGCATCGGCTCCGCAGCTGATCGCGGCAATGCCGGCTTCACGGTCGCGCGCCGGGGCGAGCAGTTCGATTTTTTGAGGGTGCGAGGTTGTCATGCCGGAAATGCGGAAAACAAATAGTGTGCTGTTTCAGTACAGCCGCTTCAGCTCTGCTCCCTGAAAGTAATGCGCGAGAATAGCGCGATAGTCATAGCCTGCGTGCGCCATGGCAGCTGCGCCGATCTGGCACAGGCCCACGCCATGGCCCCAGCCTGCGCCGCGCAGAATAAAGCTGTGCGGAACAGTCCCGCTGCCGATGGTGTCAACAACAAACGCCGAGCTGTACAAATGGCTTGGAGAAAGCATGCGCCGGATCGCAAGCTCCTTGGAAACAACCTGTGTGTGCTTTGATCCGGCAATACGCAAAGCGATTATACGGCCGGAGGCGCCGCGGCTTAAAGGTTCAAGCCTCAGTATGTCACCGAAGTCGCAACCGCTTTTGCACTTGATGATCTCGCGCAGTTCATCCTGCGCATATGTCACCTGCCAGCGGAAAAAATCCCCGGTTTCAAAGTCAAAATCAGGCAGAATGGTTTCTAATAGCTTCCGGTCGGTCACATTGCAGAAAACAGCCGGCCGGGCTTGGATAAAACGCCGCGCTGATTGCTCATCGCTGAGCGGCGGCGAAAATTCGGCCCGGTCTGCGGCGCAGTCAGGTCCCGGCTGCAAATAGGGAAATTCAAGATCCTGCCAGCAGGTTGAAAACCGCTCGGTTATGCCGCCGCAGCATTTTGAAAACCGTGCATCACACACGCCACCTTCGCTGAAAAGCACTTCGCCGCGCGTTGCTGTAAGCGCAGACCGGGCGGAAGCATTCACCGCGCCGATACCGTGATAGCGCTGGCAGTGATCGTCATTGCATACATCATAGTGAGCGTGAGCGCTCGCGTCAGTCCATGCGAAATCGTTCGAGCCTGAATCGTGCAAGCGCTGCTGCAGCTGAGCCAGCACCCAACTGCGCGATATTACACAATGGGCTTTTAAAAATTCGGCTGAAGCGTTGGGGCTCATCTCCGAACAGATAACGGCTTCAAGATAGGCTTCGCAACCGATATAATTAATAAGCGTTAAGGCGTCCGGCTCGAAACAGCGGGCTCCAAGAGCGCCTCTGAAGGTTTGGCTGGCCATGCGCTGCCAGTGGAAATTGCGCCCGATGCTGTTTTCGGGCAGGGTAAACGTACACGATGATGCATCGGCTGGATCAAGGCGCAGCTCCTGTGCGGCAGCAACCATGGAATTCCGGGCATCAAACAGTACCGCGGTGATGCCCTCGGCCTTGATTTGATATTCGCCTGACTCGATGACGGTTGCGCCAAGCAGGTATGATCCTGTGATAACA
>VGSH01000072.1 GCA_016875025.1 Deltaproteobacteria bacterium | reverse complement strand
AAGATTATTAAGCCTGCCAAGCAGCTCTGCGAAGGCAATCGGCGGTGAGAGCGTTTTGCCGTATGAATTGACGTTCTGGCCCAGCAGTGTAATATCCCGCACTCCTGAGTCAATAAGCCGGCGAACTTCTTCAAGCACCTCGTCCGGCGTTCGGCTCCACTCCGGGCCGCGCACATAGGGCACGATACAGTAGGTGCAGTAATTGTTGCATCCCTGCATGATGCTGACAAAGGCGCTGGTCCGGCCCGGGCCGATGACAGGCCGCGGCAGGCGTGAATACATGGTGCGGCAGGCATCCGGATCGACATCAACGCTGCGTGTGCCTGCGGCAGCAGCATGCAAAAGGGCGGGCAGCCTTGCAAGCGCCTGCGTGCCGAATATCAGATCGATACAGGGAAACTGCTTGAGAAGCCTGGCCGGTTCATGCTGCGCCAGGCAGCCGCCCACGCCGATAAGAAGCCTTGGATTATCACGTTTGAGTTTTTTCAGCCGTCCGAGTTCGCTGTATATTTTATCGGCTGCTTTCTGGCGTACGCTGCAGGTATTGAGCAGGATTATATCGGCGCTCTGAGCCGATTCAGCGCGCGTGAAATGATGCTCTTCAAGCAGCGCCGCTACACGGTCGGAGTCGTATTCATTCATCTGGCAGCCGAATGTTTTGATATGATAGCGTCTGGGCTTGATCGCGTCCATTTCGGCTGTACAGGAAGGTTGCATTGCAGAACGATGCCTATGCCGTAGTGCCGTCAGTTTCGTCGGTATCTGCATCAGGAGGTATGATGCCGGCAAGACGACGGTTGGCTTCGCGCAGGCGCTCCGACAGGTTGTTAATGATATCAAGCGCAAGGTCGGGATAGTGCCCGATATCTTCAGCAATGTTTGCAATCGAAAAAACCTGCACACGGCTGCGGCCCACAGAGGTGACAGTCGCACTGCGGGGCTGCTTGAGAACGGGGCTCATCTCGCCGAAAAACTCACCCGGCCTTGTAATCATTGCGATAGCACTCCCCTGAAACGTCACGCGAAGGCCATGCTCCGATTCAATCAGCCGGAATATCAAGCTTCCAATGGTGTTTTCGGTGATGATGACCTCCCCGTCGTGGTAGACCTGTTCACGCACTGCCAGGGAACCGTCAAAGGAGATATTCTGCTCGGCTCTTTCGGTTGTCTGCTCAAGCTGACGCATGACGGATGCGAAAATCTGTTCAGCAAGCATCGGGTGCGTAAACAGAATATCCCGTATGATTTTCGACCGGTAGGCGGCAATGCGCGAGCGGGCAATGGCGCTTGCTGTTGTAGTGTAGGGTTGATTACAAAAATAATTTTCCATGCCGAATATGTCACCTGCAAACAGCGTGCGGATGACTTTACTGTTCTGGCTTATTTCAACGCCCCCATTGAGAACAACGTAAAAAAAATCCTGCGGTGTACCCTCGGAAACAATGATTTCCATGGGGGCATAGTTCCTGATAATTACATCGTAGGTTGGTGAGTTTGTCTGCATATGAGCTGTGTCCCGCGCCAGCCATTTTTTACTGCACTTCTATTGGCACATTAACCTATGATTGCGTGTGTGTCAATATAACAAAAGGAAAATAGTTGTAGTAATGTGATTTAGGGACTGCCTGATCTGCTCATGGGCGGCTCTTCGGCAATGCAACTATACCTGAATGTCAGACGCAGAAAAATGTAAGCTTTTTGAACGTACAAACCGAATAATTACATGTTAAAGACGGCTGATCCTCAAAAAAACACCCTTGTATGACCGCTGTTGACGGGGAGACAGGAATGAAGAGCATTGCAGAATATTTTGAAATCGAAAACAACAACACAACCATCGGCCGCGAAGCCCTGGCAGGACTTACGACTTTTTTAACCATGAGCTATATTATCTTCGTGCAGCCGGCCATGCTGGGCACAACCGGCATGGACCGCGGCGCTGTTATGGTTGCAACCTGCGTAGCCTCGGCAATCGCCACACTGATGATGGGCCTGTGGGCCCGCTATCCGATAGCGCTTGCACCGGCCATGGGCCATAATGCCTTCTTCGCCTTTGTTGTCTGCGCACCCGCGGTTGCCGGCGGGTTCGGCTACACCTGGCAGCAGGGTCTTGCGGCTGTGATGGTTTCAGGTGCGGCCTTTGTTGCGCTGTCTTTTTTCGGCATGCGGGAGGCCCTGATCAAGGCCGTTCCTGAATGCATGAAATACGGCATAGCCGCCGGTATCGGACTGCTGATTGCCGTCATCGGTCTGCAGTACGGCGGGCTTATCATGATGAGCAGCCCAACGCTGGTGAAAATCGGTGATCTTTCATCAGCTCCAGCGCTGCTCACCCTGCTTGGCCTGGCTGTTACCGGTGTTTTGCTGGTCCGGCATGTGACCGGCGCGATCCTGATCGGTATGCTGGTGACAACAGCGGCTGCTCTGCTTTTCGGTACGATTGAGTATCACGGTGTGTTTTCAAGCCCTCCCGCGATTGCCCCGACCGCATTTCAGCTCGATTTTACAGGTCTTTTCCAGCATTCAGGAGTGATCGGCATTATATTTATTTTCTTTTTTCTCGATTTGTTCGATACGATCGGAACCCTGATCGGCGTATCTGCACAGGCCGGTTTTTTGCGAAAGGACGGCAGCCTGCCGCGTGCACGCCAGGCGCTGCTCTCCGATGCCGCCGGAACCTGTATCGGTGCCGCGCTCGGCACCTCAACGGTTACATCATATATTGAGAGTTCCGCCGGTATTGCCGCAGGAGGGCGCACAGGCCTGTGCAACGTAGTTACCGCTGCCCTTTTTCTGCTGGCACTTTTTTTTGCGCCGTTTATGGAAATGGTGGCATCGGCGGTCACGGTTGACTATACGGTATTTTTCAGCCCAGCGTATCCCTCGGTTCCCCACAGCATGAGCCATTATCCGGTCCTGGCACCTGTGCTGCTGGTGGTCGGCGCCTATATGATGAGCGGCATAAAAAACATCAGCTGGGATGATATGAGCGAGGCACTGCCGGCCTATCTGGCCATGATCGTCATGCCCCTGAGCTTTTCGATTACCGAAGGAATCGCCTTCGGTTTTATCTCCTACACGATTTTAAAGCTCGCGCGTGGCCGGGCCGCGAAGGTGAACTGGATTATGTATGCTGTTTCAATTTTATTTGTGATTCGCTATGTCTGGCTGGGCATGTAGCGCGTGTTTGCCGTTACCGGCGATAAAAGATCAGGGGAAAAAAGCTCCGTGAACAGTTCTATGTAAAGTATGTATCGGCGGCGCTGAAAACATACTGCTCGTTCGGGAGCAGTGCGACCGGTACTGCTTAGACTTTTTTCGCGATCATGCTTGCTACGGACTTTTCACCCTTGACGCGCTCAAAATAGAACATGATGAAAAAGTCGGTGAACATGGACAGCAGTTCGTTGGGGTCGATCAGGAACTTGCGGTAGCGGGAATCGTCACGGGAAATGCCGTGGCTGGTGAAAGTTTCAAAAAAAACAAGCCCGCCGGTTTTGAGGCCCTGTTTTATCCGGGGTATGAGATCGCGCTCGAGAAAGTAAAAATTTGCGATCAGGTCAAAGCGCTCCGTGCCGAAGTTGATATCGAGCATGTCGGCGGCTGCGGTTTCAAGGGGATGGTTTCCTGTGAGCGCCTGCGAGCGGACAAAGCGTGCAGCGGAAGGGGAGCGGTCGATAGCGATGACACGGTAACCGCATTCAGCCAGGAACAGCGCTTTGCGGCCGCTGCCTGAGGCAATGTCAAGGGCCAGACCGCCTGTGAGCAGTCCGCGGTTGCTTGCCAGCAGGTCATCGGGCGTCCGCAGGTTTTCAGCGGAAATTTCGCGGTAGTGTTCTTCCCATTGCTGTTCGTTCATCAGAAGCGTCCCTCCACAGGCAAACAAGTGCCAGGTTGAGAGCGTACAGGCTGATTATGTTGTGTAGTCGGCGTTGATTTTTACATAATCATAGCTGAGATCACAGGTAAGCACCTCGCAGGCTTTTTTGCCGCAGGCAAGGTCGATGGCGAGTGTAATGTCCTTTTTTTTCATGACCCGGACAAGCCGTGCACGGTTCTCCGGTACTGCCTGACCGTTGCGCACTGCCGGGATATCGTTGAAAAGCATGCTGATACGCTCGGGTGTGCAGACAGCACCGGACTGGCCGACGGCTGCAATGATGCGGCCCCAGTTGAAGTCCTCGCCGAAAAAAGCAGTTTTTACCAGGCATGAACGGGCGACCTGCATGGCGGCCATTTTTGCATCGACCTGCGTGCGCGCACCGCTGACATGGATCCGCAGCAGTTTTGTGGCGCCTTCGCCGTCTTTGACGATCAGGAGCGCAAGCTCCTGCATGACGCGCCTGAGCATGGCCCGGAACTTATCCAGTGCGTGTGATGCTCGGGTTACTGCAGCACCGGAGGCCCCGCCTGCCAGGAGAAGCACTGTATCGTTGGTGCTCATGTCCCCGTCAACGCAGATGCGGTTGAACGACAGTTCGGCCTCCTCGCGCAGCAGGGATGCGAGCAGTTTATTCTCTACCTTCGCATCGGTAACAATAAAGGCGAGCATGGTAGCCATGTCGGGCATGATCATGCCTGAGCCCTTGGCCATGCCGAGCATGTGTACGGTGCGTCCATTGATGGTTTCCCGCAGGGCGATTGTTTTGGTCCGCGTGTCCGTGGTAAGGATGCTGCGCGCGAACGCGGGTGCTTTCGATGGTGAAGATCCGGATATGAGCGCGGGTACGGCCTTGATAATTGTCTCATGCGGAAGGGGCACGCCGATGACGCCGGTGGAGCAGGGCAGCACGTGATTGCGGTCAATGCCCAGATGCTGCGCAAGTGCCTCGCAGGTGAGATCAGCCGAGCGCAGGCCCTGCTCTCCGGTGCAGGCATTGGCGTTTCCGCTGTTCACGAGCACGGCCCGGGCAAGACCGTCTTGGAGCTTTGCTGTGCAGCTGAGTACCGGCGCGGCTTTCACGCTGTTGCGCGTGAAAACACCGGCAGCAGGGCAGGGCGCATCGCTGAGAATGAGGCCCAGATCAAGGCCGGTTTTTTTCTTGATGCCTGCCAGCACGGCCGAGAATGTGAATCCGGGAACACCCTGGCGCAATGGGTACATTTGCATGGAATGTGTGCGCTTTCTTTGTGGCTCTTGTGTATGCCGCAGCTGTGTACAGCCTGCCGGCTGATGCCAAACGATCCGGTTTCGAGGGCATTCCGGACGTATGCAGATTAAACTGTCCCCCGGCAGCCTGCTGCCGGAATTACAGCAGCAGTACGTGTTACTGGCCGCAGCATTTCTTGTGTTTTTTTCCGCTTCCGCAGGGACAGGGGTCATTGCGGCCGACTTTGGGCAGTTGACGCTTCACAGGTTTTTTATCGGCCTGTTCGGCTTCAGCACCCCTGCTCATGACAATGTTTTTCGGCTGCTCCTTCTCGCGCATGTCTTCACGGGGCATAATCTGCACGGTGAAGAGTTTTTCGATAAACTCGGTTTTAATGCGGCTGTCAAGCTTCAGGAACAGGTCATAGGCCTCGCGCTGGTATTCGCGCAGCGGATCCTGCTGGGCATAGCCGCGCAGTCCGATGCCCTCCCGCAGGTGGTCCATGTCCAGCAGATGGTCTTTCCACAGTTCATCCTGAACGCGCAGGAAAATCCATTTTTCAAGCTGCCGCATCATGTCAGTACCGAACTGCTGCTCACGGGCTCTATACACCTGGTTGACGCCATCGAGCACGATATGTTCAAGCTCGTCCGGTTTGGCTTTCATCAGGTCATCGGTGGATTTCCAGATCGGTGTGGCAAAATGCCTGAACACAGTCTCCTTGAAGCCCTTAACATCGATTTCTTCCGGCGGGATGCCTTCGGCAAAATATTCAGCACAGAGACCGACGCCGATTTCTTCAACAGTCTCATGAATCAGGTCTTCAAGCGTGTCATCGTACAGCGCTCGGTTGCGCAGGGCGTAGATGATTTCGCGCTGTTTGTTCATGACATCGTCGTACTGCAGAAGATGCTTTCTGATTTCGAAGTTACGGTTTTCAACCCGGCGCTGGGCGTTTTCAATGGCGCGCGTTATCAGCTTGTGCTCAATGGGTTCGCCTTCCTCCATGCCGAAGCGGTTCATGATGTTTGAAATGCGGTCGGCACCGAAAATGCGCAACAGATCGTCCTCGAGCGACAGAAAGAAGCGCGATGAGCCGGGATCGCCCTGGCGGGCTGAGCGGCCGCGCAGCTGACGGTCGATGCGGCGCGATTCATGCCGCTCGGTGCCGATGATGTGCAGGCCGCAGGGCATGTCTTTTCTGCAGCCGCTCATCTTCTTCCCCTGCTTGACCGGATCAGGGCATGCGCTGCAGCCCTGTGCTTTTTCGATTTCGCACAGGTGGCAGCAGGACTGGCAGCGTATCACGCCGGTCCCGAGCTTGATATCGGTTCCCCGGCCGGCCATATTGGTGGCGATAGTCACGGCGCCCGCCTGACCGGCATTGGCCACGATGGAAGCTTCCTCCTGATGCCGCTTGGCGTTCAGGACCGAGTGCTTGATGCGCTTGGGTATCATGCGGCTCAACAGCTCGGAGGTTTCAACCGATACGGTGCCGACCAGCACCGGTCGCCCCATCTCGTGCATCCTGACGATTTCATCGATAATTGCGCGGTATTTTTCCTTCTTGGTTTTATAGACAACATCGGTGTAGTCAACCCGGCGCACCGGTTTATTGGTTGGGATAACAAGGACATTGAGCTTGTAAATTTTGAGCAGTTCCGGCGCTTCGGTTTCAGCTGTACCTGTCATGCCGGAGAGCTTGGCATACATGCGGAAATAATTCTGGATGGTGATCGAGGCCAGGGTCTGGGTTTCCGCCTCGATGCGTACATTCTCCTTGGCTTCAATGGCCTGGTGCAGGCCGTCGCTGTAGCGGCGTCCCGGGAGGATGCGGCCCGTAAATTCGTCGACGATCTGGACCTTGCCCTCATTGACAACGTAATTGACATCCTTTTCAAAAAGGGAATAGGCTTTCAGCAGTTGTGATATATTCTGCAGCTTCTCGCTTTTCTCGGAAAAATCTTTTTCCAGTTCGTGCTGGCGGGCGCGGCGCTGTTCATCACTCAGCCCGGCAAGCTCATCGGACATGCTCAAATCAGGCAGTACGAAAAAGTCGGGATCCTGCGGCGAGAGCGCCAGGCGGCCCTTGTCGGACAGGTCGATCGTGTTGGAGCGCTCATCAATGCTGAAAAACAGCTCGGCATCCACCTCATGCAGGTTTTTGTCGCGCATGTGGTCAAGCTCGATCTGATCGATAATCTTTTTCAGCGGACCGTCTTTGGTGAGTTTCAGGAAACGTTTGTTTTTGGGTGCTCCGCGCTTGACTTTCAGCAGCACACGGCAGGCATCATATTCATTGTCAGGCAGCAGGGCCTCGGCCTCGTTGAGCAGCGTGCTTATCAGCTGGTTCTGGCTGTTCATCAGGCGCTCGACCGGGTTTTTCAGGTCATGAAAATACTGCTTTCCAATACGCTCGACCGGCCCTGATATGATGAGCGGCGTGCGGGCCTCATCGATCAGGATGCTGTCGACCTCGTCGATAATGGCAAAATTATGACCGCGCTGGACCTGCATATCCCTGTGCAGCGCCATGTTGTCGCGCAGGAAATCAAAACCAAACTCGGTGTTGGTGCCGTAGGTAATGTCGGCCCGATAGGCGCGGGACCGCTCTTCATGCGTGATGCCATGATGGATAACGTCGACACTCAGCCCGAGGAAGGTAAATATCTTACCCATCCATTCGCAGTCGCGCCGGGCAAGGTAGTCATTCACGGTGATGATATGCACGCCATTGCCGCTTAAAGCGTTCAGGTAGGCGGGCAGGGTGGCAACCAGGGTTTTACCTTCACCCGTGGCCATTTCAGCGATGGTGCCCTGGTGCAGGGTGATGCCGCCGATGAGCTGTACGTCAAAGGGGCGCATGCCCAGCGTGCGCCGGGATGCCTCACGCACGGCTGCAAAGGCTTCAGGCAGAATATCATCAAGGGTCTCGCCTCGCTCGAGCCGCCCGCGCAAATGCGGGGTCATGGCCTTGAGTTCATCATCGGTTTTCTGCTCGAACGCGGGTTCGAGCGCATTAATTTCCCGCACCAGTGGCTGGAGCCGCTTCAAGGCGCGCATATTGTCGGTGCCGAATATTTTTTGAACGAACGATACAATCACGGTTGAAAACTCCTGTAGGCTGTAGGGGTGAAGCCGTGTAACGGTTTCTGCTAATCTGCGGGCCCGGCGGCGCTGCAGGCATGGTTGATGAACCGGGCTACTTTGTCAGGATCCTTGCGGCCGGGAGTGCTTTCCACACCGC
The DNA here is from genome assembly GCA_016875025.1 of Deltaproteobacteria bacterium. Classification (GTDB taxonomy): domain Bacteria; phylum Desulfobacterota; class WTBG01; order CAIYCZ01; family CAIRTM01; genus CAIRTM01. The sequence goes on along the minus strand of VGSH01000072.1, from coordinate 5,629 downwards.
TGCTTACATCGACGCCGAACGGTCTGACTGCGGCAGCCGCACGGGCGACATTGTCGGGTGTGAGACCGCCCGCAAGCCAGACAGGCAGCGCAGCGGAGCGAACGATGGCTGCGGCCGCGTCCCAGTCACAGGTTCGGCCGGTTCCGCCTTTATGCCCCGCAAGCAGTGTATCCAGTACGATAGCGTCAAGACCAGACGCATGCAGCCGTTCGATACTGCGCTCGAGATCGACCGCTGCGGTCCGGCCGGCAGGCGGAACATTGACGGTCATCCATACCGGCGTGCCCACAGACTGTTTGAGCTGCCGGATATCATCCGGCGCATATGCTCCGATAAGTTGAACAGCATGCGGCTGGACACGGCACAGGGCCGCTGCTATGGCTGCGGCAGGAGCTTCCATCAGCAGAACAACCGGGCCGATGCCGGCGCTTATCCGCGCTGCTTCTGCAAGCGTGACGGACCTTCGCGATCCGGCAATATCGACAATAATGCCGATATAGTCTGCGCCATGTGCAAGCGCGTTGCAGGCGTCATCCCGGGTCGTGATGCCGCAGATTTTTATCCGCATGGTCATACGGATCTTGAGAAAAACACCCTGAGGTCCTCGAGGATGCTGTCAAGTGCGCCGGCAAGAGTTTTTTTGTCCCGGCGGAAATGTATAAGTTTGAGCAGCGGCATGCCTGTCTGGGTATCGCAGATCAGCAGTTCGAGCTCAATGTAGGCAAAATCATCGATATCTGCGAACCATGCGCGTATTCTGCCCGGCTCGGGCTTTGCGTCGAGAAGAGCGGTCCGCACGCTTACGCTGAGTGTGCCGGTTTCGCGGGCTCGGTCCCTGAATATGCCCTGCAGGCCCTGCTCGATGACGCGCACGGCTTCAGGCTGTTTGCGCTGGCTGGAGTCAAGTACGGGCTCAATCGCGATACTGCGGCAGGCGTTGAGCTCGAATCCCCGGCGAACCCACACGCGCGCAACGGTTTCATCCTCCTGCATGTCGCTGATATCACGAATGAGGCGATCTGGCATGTAAGCAAACGCCGGAGTCGAGGGCTTGCCCGTGCAGCCGGATGCAGCCGTGATGCATAGTAGTGCCAGGAGAACGATCGGGACTGCCGTTGGTATTGTATTTGCTTTCATAGGCTAATGTGCTATTGATTTTGACCGATGGTAAGTAGTGAATCAGCGAATCTGGATTATGAATTCCTGATGCCGTCTCCAAAGATTGGTAACATATAGTAAAACAGGGAGAAGGTCAATAGTATAACTATAAAAAATCTTTCCAATCATGTTGATTTGCTATATATTAAATAAGAGTAGTGCCAAAAATAATTCAAACAGGCCCTGCCGGTCGGGGCGCAACCGGCGCATCCTGCAGTTTTTGCTGTACCGATGCAACGGCACGCCTGTAAAATTAAGTACTTCTACGGCGCGGGCGTACTGCTGCAGAGAACAATTGCGCAGCGAGCCTGGCCAGTATGAGATAGTCAGGCACGCGGGCCGATCATGACATGTGGTCTTCTGTGCCTGATGAGGCGTGAGCGCCTCGGTTGGCTGGGCTTCCCACGCTTTTCCAGCGCCGTATAGTGGAAAGATATGATTAAATAATTATTGTTCTTGAAGTAGTTTCTTACACTACGCCTATACATGAAACTATCCTTTTTTAAAAAACAGTCTCCTGAAGATAAGTTCAAGGAGACGCTCAGTAAGTATCAGCGTGCTGTCACGGATAACCCGAATGATATCCGGGTGCATGTCAAGATAGCTGAATTGTATCTGGAGCATGGCCGCAAAAAAGAGGCAATCGATGAATACATACTGGCTGCGCGCGCCTATCAGGATAAGCGCCTTTTGCAGATTGCCGTTGCAATCTATACGCACGCGCTTTCAATTGCCCATGACCGGGTTGAACTCTATACCGAGCTCGCTAATCTGCATTTGCGCAACGGGTTTGTAGGGGACGGGGTTTCGGTCCTGGAAAGACTGGCTGAGTTCTATCATTCGGAAGGGCATGCCTTTGAAGCAACGCAGGTGCTTAAAAAAATAAAGGAAATCGACCCTGACAATGACTTTTTCAAACAAAAAGTTGACAAATTCCTTACAAGTAAAGATCTCGATGAAGAAAAGACGCTCAAGGCCGGGCCGCAGGATAAATGGCATCTGACCGACCACGGTTCCAGTAATGTTGTGAGAAACATTCAACTCGGCAGTGAAGGTTTTTTTGACCTTCAGTCTGCGCTGAGTGATGACGATGATGTGGAGTTCACCTTCAGTGAAAACGGCGATCAGCCTTCTGATGCAGAAGAATTAAGACCTGATGAGGTCTTCAAACAGCTGAAAACCATCATGGAGACCCATCCCGATCAGGATACGCCGGCTTTTCATTACAACCTCGGGCTGGCGTATCAGCGCTGCAGTCAGATCGAACTGGCAATCCATGAATTTTCCACGGCGTTCGACGGGCTGCCCCAGAAGTCAGAGTGCTGCAAGCGCCTGATTGACTGCTATCTTCAGATCAGGCACTTCGAGCGCGCTCAGCATGTTGTCGAAACCGCTCTTGCGCTCAGGGATATCAGCGACCGTGACAAACTCGACCTTTTTTATCAGTCCGGCCTTATATGCAAGTACAGCGGCGACTACAAAAAAGCATTTAAAATTTTTAAAAAAATTCAATCTATTGATCCGAATTTCCGTTCCGTCGCTATGGAAGTTAAACAGTTATCGACTCGTTAATCACACAAGGGGTACAGTATCATGGCCGTATTCAATGCTGCTAAACGGGAAATAGATATCAAGATAGTGTATTATGGTCCGGCGCTGTGCGGAAAAACCTCCAATGTGCAGTGCGTGCATAAAATGCTCTCGCCTACGCAGCGCGGTGATATCATGTCGCTGGCAACCAAGGATGACCGGACCCTGTTTTTCGACTTTCTGCCGATTGAACTCGGTGACGTCAAGGGTTTTAAAACCCGTTTTCACGTCTACACGGTTCCCGGCCAGGTCTATTACGCACTGACGCGCAGGGCTGTGCTGACCGGTGTTGACGGTGTTGTCTTCGTGGCCGACTCGCAGGCGTCCAAGATGGATGAAAATATTGAGAGCCTGCAGGATCTCAATGAAAACCTCAATTACTACAAAAAAGATCTGGGCTCGATACCGTTTGTCATGCAGTATAACAAGCGTGATTTGGATAAAATTCTGCCTGTAGCAGAGCTGAACCAGAAGCTCAATCGCGATAATGTGCCGTATTTTGCCGCAAGCGCTGTTGACGGCACCGGTGTTATTGAAACTCTGACCGCGTGCTGTAAACTGGTTTTGAAACAGATGGACAGTTCCGGCGGTGTCAAAAAAAGACGGCGCCAGCATCAGAATGAGCCATCAGCGCCATCAGCACTGCCGCAGATGCCGCCGCCGGCAATGCCCGCTGCTTCGAGCAAACCGGCCTCAGCGCCATTTTCACAATCTTTCGGCCTGGATGATGATGACGGACCTGTCATTAAGATAATTTCCGACGAAGATTTCAGCTCGCCGGCACCAAGCCCCCCACTACCATCCCGTCCTGCGTTTTCCGCCACGGAAAGACTGCCGGGTTTCAACAAGGATTTTTCCAGATCTCCCGGGGCAGTAACGATTGATGATATGCCGTCGCTGGATAGACCTCTGTTGGATACAATATCATTTGAAAAGCATGCCGGATCCGTTGCGCATGATGACGATGAATTCATTCCGTCTCTTGATGCCTTTGAAGGAGGTTCTTCTTCGGCTTCAGCCTTGTTTGACAGCCCCGGCCTTGATGATTTTGACGCTGCGAAGCCCGCATTCGATGCCGTGCCCAAACCCGCTCCCGGGCGTGACGCTCCGCCGCCATCACCCTTCAAGCCGGCTGCCGGGACGTTTAAGGTAAGTGATTGCGGGATGCCCGAGAGAATATCCGATACTGCCGTGCAAATGAGCGTTAAGCTTCAAAACACCTCGACCGGCCAGACCTGTTTTGTAAGGGTTACTGTTTCTTTTGATGATTTTTCAGTGTAGTAAGACATGCTGAACTCTGCGTATGGATGTGCCATGACTGCAATGCTCATCAAATGGGCAGTTGTGTCTTTATTCGTTGTGCTGTATACCGAAAGCACGGCTGCTTCTGTTCTCCTTGACCAGGAAGCCCTGGACCGTGAGATAGCCGCCGGCACCGTATCCTCCTACCTTGAAGGCATCTATCAAAACCAGCTTGATAACGGCGTAAGAAATTTTATACCGCTTTCACTGCTGCTGCTTACCGTTTCGAAACAGCTGCTTGCCGACGGTGATCAGGATTCGGCACTGGCCTGTGCTCAGTATGCAGCGGTTTTTTCGCCCGACGTATCCGCTGCCGGCATCAATCGGTATTATATCAGATGGAGAACCGAGCCCTGGATGGTACATCGCCTTGCGGCCGGGTTCCTTAACAGTGTCCTGCTTGCTCTCAGAACCCCCGAGGAGGGCAGTTTTTTTGCATTCAAACAGTTGGCCGCCTTCGGGGCAGCGCTTTTTATTACTCTTGCCGGGATCGCCATAGTCAGCCTTGTGCGCAACTGCCGCCTCTTCATTCATGATATCCGCCATGTCCTTCCGGCTGCGCTGCCGGTACATGCATCCAATGCCCTGGTTGCAGCGCTGTGCATACTTCCGCTGCTGTTCGGACTTTCCGCTGCGTGGCTCTTCCCCTATTGGCTTATGCTGTTCTGGGGCTATTATAATGTTCGTGAACGCGCATGCATCGGCCTGGCTGTTGTCGGATTTGTTTTTGTAATGCCGCTGATCGCCGTTGGGTGCGCGCTGTTCCTTTTTATCCCGCAATCCGATAGCGTACAGCGACTGTGGCAGGCCAATTACGGCTATTATACGCACTACGATATTGAAAATTTAGAACAGGCTGTATTTAAAGATCCTGATAATTATGCATTGCTTTTCAGCGCCGGACTGGTCAACAAGCGCGAGCAGAATTATGTAACGGCCCTGCGGTACTATAACCGCCTGCTTAAAAAAAATCCGCGCGATTATCGGGTATGCATCAATGCCGGCAATGTGTATTTTGCAATGGGCGAGTGGGAGAACGCGGTTGCGAAATACAAGGCAGCTATTGAGGCTGCACCGGACAGGTGTGCGGCGGCATATTTTAACCTGATGCGCGCCTATCAACAGAAATTCATGTTCAAGGATGCCGAACAGTGCCTTGGCGATGCCAAACGACTTGATTCCGACCGGGTTGCAACCTATCTTGACCTGTATACCGAGAACTTCAACCGTCTGCTTATCGATGAAACCATCGAGCTCCGGGCTATCTTGGAACACGGTGTGCAAGAGTTTTTCCAGCGGCGGGATCTGCTCAACAGTATATGGGGATTGTTTTTCGGCGGGCTGAGCCTCCCATTTGGAACTCTGGCCGTTCTGGGACTGCTGCTGTTTAATCTTGTGTTCAGCGTTAATGATACCGTGCGGGTTGCCGCAAAGTGCACCCTGTGCGGCCGGATCATGTGCTTGCGTTGCCAGCGAACCATTGCCGCTGATGTGCTGTGCTTTCAATGTCAGAACTTTTTAAAAAAACAGGATCAGCTCAGTTTTAAGCAAAAGGAATCAAAAAAGAGGCAAATCCAGG
>VGSH01000071.1 GCA_016875025.1 Deltaproteobacteria bacterium | reverse complement strand
GGAGAGAGTTTCTGGTCGCGCGGGTACTTTGTGTCCACATGTGGAAGAGATGATGAGGAAGTCAGGGCATACATACGGCACCAGGAGAGCGCAGACAAGCGGCTCGACCAATTAAAACTGTTTGATTGAAGCCACCTTGGGTGGCTCAAGGTTTATCAATCCGCTTTGAGCGGTTCACATGTTTCAAGCCTCCGGCTTTGCCGGAGGTATATGACTAGCTTATATAAGAAGGTGCTGGCATGTACGAAGTTCTGTGGGAGAAAAAAGCGTTCAAGCAGTTGCTGGCAATTGAACATGCCCAGCGCAAAACCATAACACACGCTGCGGCCGGACTTAAGAGTTGGCCCGCATGCATAGGTGTTAAGCGCCTTGTAGGCCATCAGTATGCATACCGCCTGATGGTTGGGCGCTACCGGGTATTTTTCGATGTCGACTCAGCCGTGCGCATCATTCGCATAGAAGAGGTGAAAAAGCGCGATGAACACACCTACTAAGCATCAGATCATTCAAAAAGACGGCAAGCCCCTGTTCGTGCTTGTGCCCTACGATGAATACGTGCGCAGCACAACGCGCCGCGAATCGAAAACCTACCTGCCGCACGCTGTTGTAGAAAAAGCCGCCGTTGAGGGCAAAAGCATGGTCAGGGCCTGGCGGGAGTATAAAAAAATGTCGCAGGCCGACATTGCCGGCAGGCTTGGCATAACACAGGCAGCCTACAGCCAGCTTGAAAAGTCGCAGGCCCGGATGCGGGGATCAACCCTCAAAAGAATCGCGGCTGCGCTTGGCATCACGGAAACGCAGCTGGAGGAGTAGCCTTGATAGTCCGGAGTATGGAGTTGGGAGTACGGAGGAAAACGATTCTGGATGCCGGATCGGAGTCCGGCATGACAGGCTTGTGGTGCGCACGGCGCACCCTACATGCTTAAGTCCTAGCATCCTCCGCGCCTCAGCGTCTCTGCGGGATACAATTATTGTCCGAATAAAAAACGATACCTCGCGCTGAGGCGCAGGGACGCAGAGTGAAGTGTCCTTGAAAAAAGGTGGACGTGCTGCGCAGGTCCACACGTTTTATGATTCAAATTCGTTTTTGGGTATGCCTGATTGACGGATAATGGATTGGAGGGTGCCGAGCCGCAACTCGCTGTGATTGGGTATCGGTACGGTAATGGTTGTGCCGGCAATCTTTTTTTGCATGATGATATGGCTGCCCCGCTGACGTATCTCCGCGAAGCCGTGGCGGGCAAGAATGCCGCAGACGCTTTTTCCGGAAAAAACGCGGAGCTTACCCAACTGCGACCTCCACATGGGTCACATACACTTCCGCGTGCAGGCGCGTTTTGATTTCCTCGGGGGAAGCAGTTGCAAAGAAAAGCTCGAGTGCTTCCTGCAGGTTGGTTCGGGACTCTTCAATCGTATCGCCCTGGCTGGCAATGTCGAGTTCAGGACACAGGGATACGTAGCCGTCGCCTTCGCGTTCAATAATGGCTGTAAGCTGTCTGTTCATAGCAGTTCACCACCGGTTGTTATTGTCAAATTACCTGCCCGATTAATCCTGTGACACCATACCAGTTTTTTTTGCCTTAGAGAAGTTTAAATTGCTATGGTGAACTCGACAACCTTAAACACCGAATTCAGATTGCCCATCCGATAATCGGTGGACGTACTGCGCAAGTCCACCCTGCGTTTTTATAATTTAAATCCCGGAAGAGAAAAAACGGCAAAATTTAGCGACTATAGAATGCTGACAGCGCTTTGCATGGAGGCGGTACTTTAAAACTTATATGTTTGACATTAACTTATAATTAGCTTATATAAGAAGGTGTTGTAATGTACGAAGTTCTGTGGGATAAAAAAGCGTTCAAGCAGCTGATGGCAATTGAACATGCCCAGCGCAAGACCATAACATTAGCTGCGGCCACACTTCAAAGATGGCCCGCATGCATTGGGGTTAAGCGCCTGGCCGGGCATCAGTATGCATACCGCCTGAGGGTTGGCCGCTACCGGGTATTTTTCGATGTCGATTCAGCCGTGCGCATCATACGCATAGAAGAGGTGAAAAAGCGCGATGAACACACCTACTAAGCATCAGATCATTCAAAAAGACGGCAAGCCCCTGTTCGTGCTTGTGCCCTACGACGAATACGTGCGCAGCGCAAAGCGCAGCACATCGAAAACCTGCCTGCCGCACGCTGTTGTAGAAAAAGCCGCCGTTGAGGGCAAAAGCATGGTCAGGGCCTGGCGGGAGTATAAAAAAATGTCGCAGGCCGACATTGCCGGCAGGCTTGGCATTACACAGGCAGCCTACAGCCAGCTTGAAAAGTCGCAGGATCGGATGCGGGGAACAACCCTCAGGAGGATCGCAGCTGCGCTTGGTATCACGGAAGCGCAGTTGGAGATGGAGCCTTGATAGTTCGGAGTACAAGAAAGTCCAAAGTCCAAGGTCCGAAGTCCACCGTGTCCATGCAAGAAGGTGGACGTGCTGCGCAAGTCCACCCTACATCTTTGGACCTTGGTCCAGAGGGCAGGCACAGGGGCCTGCCTTCCGACATCATCCTCCGCGCCTCAGCGTCTCTGCGGGAAAAAATCATTGTTCGAATAAAAAACGATACCTCGCGCAGAGGCGCAGGGACGCAGAGTGTAGGGTGGACTCACAAAGTGTGTCCACCGTGTTCATGATAAAGGTGGACGCGCTGCGCGGGTCCACCCTACATTCCCAACTCTTTTCTGAATTCCTCAACCGTTGCGCCGATCACATCGCTGCGCCCGTGCTCGCGGGCATAGTCCTCGGTGCCGCTTACTGCGGCTTGGCGGAACGGGGAGGGCACAAGCTCGAGCATGCCTTTGGCTGCATCATCCCACGAAAGCGTGAAGGTGAGGCTTGAGATCGGCACTTCCTCGTCCTCTGCATCTATCGCAGGCGCAGGCGCCGTGTCATCATCGAACACCTGTGAGAACTTGGCCTTGAACTTGGTGGGGGTGAACTTGTCCGAAACTTCGCGAAAGATACCGACGGTTACGTTTGTGCCGCGTTCCTGCGCGAGTTTTTCCGATTCCTGGTGCAGTTTTTTTAATGCGGTTGCACGCACGAAATGCGGGATCATCTCACCGACCTTGAGCATGGCCTGCTCGGCTGCCATGTCCCATGCGACAACACCTGATGAGATGGGCCCCATCATCTCGCCCTTGGTCTCAAGGAAAATTCCCATGTAGACTTCGTTAACCAAACCCTCGACAAGGTACTTGGCGCCCATGAAACCCATGAACGGGCAGTTCTCGGAGCTGAGGTATCCGATGGTGGGGATGTCTGAGAAGATGAAATTCTTGAAGCCTGCGTCCATACTCACCTTTTTGTCGTAGAAATTGCCGTAGATCACCATGGGCCCGGTCTCAACGAACTTGTCGCGTTTTTCTTCGATCGTGGCGTTAATGAGCACATTGTCGCATAATTTTTTTATGCGCGAGCCCGCTTCAGGGTTGCTGAGGGCTGCCATCACGATCGATACGCCGACTTCCTTGTTCAAAAATTCGCTGATGCCCACGGCATAGGTGTTATGGTTCTCCAGGGACAGGGCTGCTGTCATCTCAAAGGTCACCGTAAATACCATGTTGGATGAAATGAATTCAAAGGCATTGGCCATGCATTCCTTCAAATATTTTTTTGCATCGATTTTGAAGAAGGCGGCCACGCTTTCAAGCCATGCGGCCGAGTTACCGAACCCGATCGGGATGATGTCGGCCTTGCAGGGAATGCCGAAGCGCTTTTCCATCTCGCGGGCCACGCCCATGCCGCTGTCAAACGGGTAAATGCACAGGTTCAGCTCGGCCCGCGCTGCGTTTTTGATCTGCTCGATGGTTGCGCCCGCCGTGTACACGCAGTTCACGGTTACGCCTATGCCTGCAAGCATGCGGGTCAACTCATACACATCAGCCCGCCAGTTAAATGTTGAAAACGTCGGGCCGATAATGTTGACCGATTTGGGTATTTTTTCGACGTTTGCATCCACAAGGTCGAGCAGCTTTATAAATGCCGCTTCTTTGCCTTCCACGAGCGAGCCGCCGATGGGCGGGTGAATGATGAGCGTGTCCCTGGAGCCGACCTTTTTCACCACGCCTTCCACGTCGTCGCGCGTAACTTCCACGGTCGGAGCGGTCACGATCATGATCGCCCCCGGCTTTTTTGCGGCGATTTTTTTGAGCGTTGATTCCATGCGGTCTTCAGCGCCCTGCATGATATGCGCATAGGACAGGTTGGTGGAGTACAGCTCGCAGGTCCAGTCATTGACCAGGGCATTGACGTGCTGGTTGATGTAGCACCCCGGGGGCGAGTGGAAAATGGTGTCAGCGCCCTTGATGCCCAGGCACGCCCACAGGGCGCCCTCGAAGGCCGAGGGAGTGTGCAGTTCCTGCATCTTGAAGTCTTTTGTATCAGCCATGTGTCAGCCTCCGTATTTTTTCATAAGGCCCTGCCAGGTTTCGTACACGGGCCTGTGCATGTTTTTGAAGAAGTTGGTGCCAAGGTCAATGGCATAGTCATAGCCGTATTCGCACAGATAGAGCATGTTGATGAACGTGGGCACCAGACGCGATACGCATTCCGGCTGGGCCTGGAACTCAACCGAAACGGCCGTGGGCTTGACCGCATCGATTATATCTCCGAGCAAATCGAAGTCCTCCTCGATGAAGGTCACGCCGTAGCGCTCCTGCATGATCTTCTTTTCCTGCTGGTAGAACTTGTTTTTCATGGAGGGAACAACAAAAACTTCCGCGCCGAATTCGGCGAAAATCTTGCCGACCGAAACCTCGTTGGCCGGCCCGTCAACCATGAGCATGCGCACCTTTTCTCCGGCGAAACGCGCGCGTATTTTTTCAAGTTCGGGCCGTACGCGTTTTTCCTCATCGTCAACGAGGTCGTGCAGCTTCTGGCTGTTCTGCCGCTCGGCTATGGCGCGCAGGAAATTGGATGTGCCCTGAATGCCGACGGGTATTTCTATAAACTCAACGTCGCCGTCGAAATGCTCGCTCAAATGCCTGCACGTCAGCCAGGGGGTGATGTGGATGGGGTAGTACTTCTCAGCGCGCACAATGCTGCTCATGCTGTCGAGATGCGGCGTTGGAAACACAAAGCAGGGGATTTCGGCCTTTTTAAAAAACATTTCAAGGCAGGCGAGATTGCCTGCGTCCTGGCCTGTGCGGCCGATCAGGCCGATGGAGCCGGGTACTTTGGCCTGTTTTTCAGACGTGTCGATGACCGCGACCCAGGCCGCATCCGAGCCCAGCGGCATGGAGCGCGGATAGTTGAAGCCCGTCAGGCAGGTGCTCACCTTGAGATCAGGTATTTCCTGCTTAAGCTCGATGATGACGCCTTCGATATCCTCGCCGATCAGCTGCGGGATGCAGGTGTTGATGATCACAATGACCCTGGGGTGATATTTTTCGTACAGGTTCTTTACCTGCTGCTTCAGGCCGGCCTCGCCGCCGAAGATGACGTCGCTTTTGTTCACGAGCGTTCCGGCGGTTACCAGATTTGCCGGCCGGCAGGACATCGAGCCCACCTGGTTCTGGTAGGAGCAGGGCTGCGGCCCGTGCAGCAGCGGAATGACGCCTTCGATCTTGCCCAGGCTCGCCAGGGCCTGGATGGTGGAGCAGCAGTGTTCGTAGTGTTTCAATGGCATATGTTCCTCCTGTCAGGCTGTTGAAAACTACCCGTCTGCTGCGTTGTGCTTGTCATTCGTCATTGCAGCGTACGATACAGTACGCCTCATTCCTCATGCCTTCGCACGCCTTGCATCCAGGCACTTTTGAACAGCCTGCTACATTAATGGTTTCGCACTCTTCCGAAATTTGTTTCTTAATCGTCACACCGGTGCAGACCGTTGTCCAGTATGGCGCACCCTGCTGCTACACGGGCAGGCACAGGGGCCTGCCCCTACATATTCTTTTTCCGACCTTATTCCGCAACCAAACGCTTTGCTCGGCTGCGAAACTATGGGGTGTAAAACCCTTGAACCTTCTTTTACTCCGAACTCCGAACTCCATACTCCTGCCAGGCATGCTGCGCATGAACCGCTAATGCTTCCTCCCCGAGGCCTGCGCCCACCAGGCGTGCAGCTCCTCGAACGTGAAGGACGATGGCACGGAGAGCCCGGTATTGTTCCAGATCGATTCGGCCAGCTGCCGGAACGCCTCGCATTCAGGCGTGTCGGGCGCGTGCTGGAACAGGGTGAGGCCCTTGCCGGAGCATTCTTTTATTTTCTCGCTGTAGGGGATAAAACCCACAAGGTGCGTGCCCAGTTTTTTCGAGAACCGGTCGAGGATGTCCTCTTCGTTCTTCAGCTCGCGGCCGTTGCCGATAATGCCGCCCAGCCTGACGCCTGAGCGGGCATTGAACCGCGACACGGCCTTGCAGATATTGGAAGCGGCAAACAGCACTTCGAGCTCGCCCGAGCTTACGATATAGACCTCGTCGGCATGGCCTTCGCGCATGGGCATGGAGAACCCGCCGCAGACCACGTCGCCCAGGACGTCGTAGAGCACAACGTCGAGCTTGAGAACTTCCATAACATTGAGATATTTAAGCGCCTCGATGGCCTCGACCACGCCCTTGCCGCCGCAGCCCAGGCCGGGTTCCGGCCCACCGCTCTCAGTGCAGAAGATGCAGCCTGAACAGGTGTTGTTGAGCGGGCTTTCAAAGACCACCTCTTCCATGACGAGCTTTTTTACATCAAAGTCCTTCTTGCGCAGGGTGCCCAGAACGGTCTGCGGCATCTTGCCCTTTAACAGCAGGCGTGTTGAGTCGTGCTTGGGGTCGCAGCCCACATGCAGCACGCGCAGGCCCTTTGATGCCAGCGCAAAGGTGATATGGGACGAAACCATGGACTTGCCGATACCGCCCTTGCCGTAGATGGCGAGTTGTCGCATAATGCATCTTTCTAAAGATATTTTAATAAGTTACGTTAATGAATTAATAAAAAACTTAATATGCAGGGTGCGCCATTCGAACCGAAAATTTATTTTTCGCACCCTTTCTTTGGCGGCAAAGTCTGTAGGGTGGACTCGCGCAGCGTGTCCACCGCGTATGTCGGATAATCCTATGATGGTGGACGTGCTTCGCAAGTCCACCCTACATTGATGATGCGCCATGCGAACTTAATTGATAAACGGCAGCCACCACTCATAGAGCTCTTCAAACTCGATCGTATTGGGTATGACAAGTCTGTAGGGTGGACTCGCGCAGCGTGTCCACCGCGTATGTCGGATAATCCTATGATGGTGGACGTGCTTCGCAAGTCCACCCTACATTGATGATGCGCCATGCGAACTTAATTGATATACGGCAGCCACCACTCATAGAGCTCTTCAAACTCGATCGTGTTCGGGATGACAAGATCTTCATTATCAAACACCTTTTGTCCGATCTCGCGGTAGAGCCGGGCCTCATCGGAGTCGGGCGCGCACTGGAACACGGTTTCGCCGTCGCCGCCGCACTGCTTCACGGTCTGGCTGTAGGGGATGACTCCAACGATCTGCGTGCCGATCTTTGCGGCAAAGTCGGTCACCATCCGTAGTTCGTTCTTCACGCGCCGCAGGTTTACGATCAAACCGCCGAGCTTTGAGCCTGAGCGGGCTTCAAAGCGCTTGATGGCCTTGGACACATTGGTTACCTGGTAAAGGGCTTCGAACTCGCCGCTGGTGACCACGTAGGTTTCCTGCGCGAATCCCTGCCGGATGGGAAGGGAGAACCCGCCGCAGACCACATCGCCCAGGATGTCATAGATGACGACATCGATGGCGAGAGCCTTGAGAATGTTGAGTTTTTTTATCGTATCGATGGCCTCTACCACGCCTTTGCCGCCGCAGCCAACACCCGGCTCGGGCCCGCCGCTCTCGGCGCAGTAGATTTTTCCATTGCCCGGAAACTGCAGGGGCGATTCGGTGATGATGTCTGAGGGCTCCAGGTCATCGTACATGAAGTCGTTTTTACGCAGCACGTCGAGAATGGTGGGAGGGAAGTCCGGCAGCAGCAGGTAGGTGCTGTCGTTTTTTGGGCTGCAGCCCACCTGCAGCACCTTCAGGCCGCGCTCGGCGAATGTGCAGGAAAGATGCGATGCAACCGTTGATTTGCCGATGCCGCCTTTGCCGTAGAGGGCAAGTTGTCGCATAGTGAATCTTCCTGATGATATTGTATGTAGGGTGGACTCGCGCAGCGTGTCCACCGGATAGAAGGTATATCTATAATGGTGGACGTGCTTCGCAAGTCCACCCTACATGACAATAAGGGCTGAGATTGCTTCGTCGCGTTCGCTCCTCGCAATGACCATTATGTGATGGCATCGCGGGCGCAGCGTGGCGATCTCATGGATACAGTGCTGCTTGCTGCGGGGTGATTTAACATTCACCTGCCCCCGTGTGTTTTTCCGCGACGCGTTTCATCGTAGAGCTGACCGTGCGCAGCGCTTTCACAAGGCGCTGGCGCTCCTTTTCTTCAAGGCAGCCGAATATGTTCTGCAGTTCCTGCGCTCGGGTTTTTAAAATTCCGTCGTGTGCCTTTTTACCCGCAGCGGTGAGCTGCACCTTGACCACCCGGCGGTCATCCGTGTCGCGCACGCGCTCCGCAAAGCCCGCGGCCTCGAGCCGGTCGACAACCTCGGTCATGCTGGGCATTTTTACGTTCGCGATTTTGCACAGCTCGCCCATGCTGTACTGGCGTTCTTCGTGAAATGCGGCCATGGCCTTGAGCTGCGAGCTGTTGACCGGAAAGCCCATCAGGCCCTTGCTGTGCATGGCCATGTGCTGGAAAAGGCCGCTGAACAGGTTGCGGATTTCGATCAAATGCATTTCGATTTCGGCCAGATCCTCGAGCTGCTTGTCAGTTGCCACGCTTCAGCCTCCTTAATGGTGCGACCGGCCGGGTAAGGCCGAGTCTTCAATTCAGTCATGAAAATTTCAGTTAATAATATTTCACTAATGAAGTATATAGCTGCAAACAACACTCATGTCAAGCCGTGTTTTAAAAAGAGTTCAAGGAAATCAGGAAACCAGCTTTTGGGCGATTGAAGCTACATGCATCCCCTGGAAACGGGCAATTGCCAGTTCGTTCACCGAGGGCAGGCGGCTGCCGTCCGTTCCGGCAAGGCAGCCCGCGCCGTAGGGCGATCCTCCGGTGATTTCGTCCATGTTCATTAATTCCGGGCACGCATAGGGTACGCCAACGATAATCATGCCGTGATGCAGAAGCGTTGCATGCACCGATGTGATGGTGGTTTCATGCCCGCCGTGCTGCGTGCCGGTGGACACGAACACGCTGCCGACCTTGCCGACAAGCGCGCCTTTTTGCCACAGCTGACCGGTGCGGTCGAGAAAGCTGCGCATTTGCGCGCACATGTTGCCGAAGCGTGTCGGAACTCCGATGATGATGGCGTCGTAACCGGTCAGTTCTTCTACCGTTGCGACAGGTGCGGCCTGAACTGTTTTTGCGCCGGCTGCGCGAGCCTGTTCATCGGTCATAAGTTCGGGCACGCGCTTGATGACCACCTCGCTGCCTTTAATGCTGCGCGCTCCCTCGGCAACGGACCCGGCCATGGTTTCAACATGGCCGTACATGCTGTAATACAGGATAAGGATGTTTGCCATGATAATTCCCCCGTTGAAGATTTGTAGTAAATCGTCACTCCGGTGAAGAAATTGTGGCGCAATTATTTTTAGTCGGTCATTTCGAATCCCGCCGTCGGCGGGTGAGAAATCTTTTAAGATCTCTCCCTTCGGTCGAGATGACAGCAAAAGAAACAGGGTACAGAAAAAAGTACGGTAACCGTAGGGTGCGCCATGCGCACCATCCAGAAAGAAATGCGGTGCGCATGGCGCACCCTGCGTCTATGTTCTGGTATCAGTCCCCGAGGGCCTGCAGGCGTTTCAACTCATCGATCACAAACGCGAGGTTAAGGCTTTTCAGGCATTGGACGGTCTGAAGGCCGCTGGCCGGGTCCCAGCCGCGCAGGCAATAGTAATCGCTGAGCATGGTGTTGAACTCGGCCCGGTCAAGCTTTGCATTGAGACGCGACGTAAGCTCGCCGTCTTTGCCCGGCAGCATGCACTCGGGGTTGAACAGGAAGAAGTAATTGCTTTTGTCTGCGGTCATGGGCTCAGTGAAGTTAAACTCAGGCAGGATGTCATCGGGCCGTCCCCGGCGGCCCTCGCGGCAGTGGATCGCCCGGGTGAGGTTGAACACGCGCTCGCCGGCGCGGTAGTATGCGGCCTCATTGAAATCAACGCCGGTCACGGCTGCAAGCATGCGGCTTTCAAGCGACGGGTCGCCCACGTGGTCGGGCGCGCCTTCAGGGGTAACCACCGGGTAGAAAAAGTCGCAGGCAGTCAGCGTTTCTTTTGCATAGGTTCTGTTCTGTATCATGTATGCAGCCAGCGCCTTGCCTGCACAGGTTGAATAGTCGGCAGCATCAACGCTGCCCCAGAAGCGGCGCGCGATGGCCCGGTAGGCGTGCGTGTCGACCTGAGACATGGTTCCGTCGCTCACATGCCACAGCACCCATTTGAAGAGGGGGTAGCATACTTCATGCAGCTGGGCCATGGGGTTGGTAGGATCAGTTGCATGAAACAGGGCCGTGGTGATGAAGTAGCGGCCGTTGTACAGGCGCGCGCTGAAACCCTCGCGGCTGAGCGTTTTTTCAAGCAGCGTATCGGTGCCGCGCCCGACATGGCGCGCTGCGCGCATGACGCCTTCGGCAAGCACATCGCCGAAACCTGTACGCGTAACAATGCTCTGCATGAATAAGTCCAGAAAACGCATGCTGCCGATTTCCTCGAACGGCAAACCGGTTTCCTGAGCGCTGATGAGCCCTCGTTCAACGCAGGTATTGAGCCAGTCAAGCATCTTGGTCATCTCCTGCGTGCACACGCCGGCGCGGTCGCAGGCCGAGGTGGCCAGAAAACTCTGGTCTCCCTGCTTGCCGCTGTTATGGATTTTTTCCCAGTCGGAATAGAAAAAAACCGAGGCGCAGAGCTTGCGGTGTTCGACGGTGCCGGAAACGTGGCGATAGATGCTGCGCGCGCATCCGGCCGGGCATCCCTTGCACGGTGCGCGGCGCACAAGCTCTATGCCATCGATCATGGGCTCCATGAGCTGCCGGCCCTTGATGAGGCTCCGTATTGTCCGGTTAATGTCTTTGAGTTCGTCAGGGCGGGCGACGGGTACTGTGCCTTCGGGTTGAAACACAATGGCCTTGATGTTCTTTGAGCCCATCAGTGCTCCGAATCCATGCCCTGCGCAGGAAGATTCTTTGCCCATGATCAGGGCGAAGCGAATGAGGCGCTCTCCTGCCGGCCCGATGCACAGCGGCTCACAGGCACTTCCATAGTGCTGTTGCAGTTTTTCAAGGGTTTCATGCGTATCAAGGCCCCACAGGCCGGAAGCATTGTCAATGCGAACCGAGCCGCCTGCAACATACAGGCACACAGGTTTCGGGGCTTTGCCGGTTATAACAAGACCGTCGAAGCCTGATTTTTTGAGGGCGGGAGCAGCAGAGCCGCCCATTGTGGCGTGACCGCACTGCTCGGGCATGAGCAGGGGCGATTTACCGCTTACCACCAGGCGTGAGCAGGCAATGGCAGGGGTACCGGCAAGCGGGCCGGCCATCAACATCAGAGGGTTTTCCGGGCTCAGTGCGTTAATATGAGCCGGGACTTCACTCCAGTAGAGTCGCGCGGCAAACCCCCGCCCGCCGATGTAGTCACGGGCCATGTCGGCAGTGGATTGAGTGCTGCATTGCCCGCTGCTGAGATCGACGCGGGCGATTGTTCCGGTCCAGCCGCAGGGCGATGAGGTCATTCCAGCGTTTCCTTAAAAGAAGCAGGGTGGACTTGCGCAGCGCGTCCACCGTTATGATTCATGGTGGACACGCTTCGCGAGTCCACCCTACAGCTGCATCTATATCAATTTTTCTCCGGTGCGGTCAACCTGCCCATAAACAGAATGGCCCCGGTTGCCTTTTCGCGGATAAAAAACAAAAACGGGCGGTCAGACCCGTAAAGTGGGTGCAGCGAAGCGCAACCCACCGGGATGTATGCGTTCCAATCAATGGTGGGTTGCACCCACCCTGCATCTATATCAATTTTTCTCCGGTGCGGTCAACCTGCCCATAAACAGAATGGCCCCGGTTGCCTTTTCGCGGATAAAAAACAAAAACGGGCGGTCGGCCCGGAACACATCCGGCGGGGGCGGCATGGAGGTTACGCCAACAACCACGCCGGTTGCGGCCGCGGCCTCGGTGCCTTCCTCGTACACGTCAACGAACGCCTTGTGAAACACGCCGCTGATCAGAAGATTCCGGGTGCCGTCAATGCCTGAGAAATCAGCTGCGCGGGGTTCAAAAGCATCCCGCATGCCGAGGGCCTGCAGCTGCGGCACAATGTTGTTTGCACCCCAGGTCAGGGTGAAGCGCGGCAGATGCACCTGTACGCTGCGGCGCTGCAAATTGGCAATCCATGAGCTGAGGATTGTTTCGTCGAGGCGTTCTTCAATACCGGCAAGGCCCTCGGCCGTGTCCGGCAGCACGATCAGCATTGAAATATTATCGCCCTGATAGGCAAGCTCGATTACTTTCAGCCCGTCTTCTTTGTAAAAGGGCAGGTGCTGCGGCTTGTCGAAAGTCATGAGCGGGGCTTCAACAGTTTTGCCGCCAACGTAGTAAAAGGGCGCGTTCTGTGTAAGCTTTTTGTCGAACTGTTCTTCCCAGAGCCCTTTGAAGTACACGGCGTTTACCAGCACAAGGCGCGTATCCGTGCTGACACTGCCGGGCGTCAGAAGATCGGTGATCTTATTGCGGGTCTGTTCTTCCACCCAGGCGTTGATCCGAAGGCGGGCGTTTTCAGATGCGTTTTTAAAATCAAGGCGCTCAAGTGCGCCGCCGTAAAATTGTTCATTGATGTCAATGAACGGCTGCAGGAACGTGCTGGTTTTGTCGCCCCACAGGCTGTTGGCAACACGCATCTCGTAGTCGCTGCCGCCGCCGGTGTTCAGCGTTGTAATTAAATCGCCAAAGGCCCTGTGAAGCGCATCCCCTTCAGGGCTCAACTGAAGGGCGCTTTTCATCTGGTTGGCTGTTTCTTCGCGCGCACCCGCATAGGTCATGGCCAGCGCGGTGCGGATGCTGAGCGGCGAGAAGAAAATATTACCGTCAGCAGTGCGCAGCTGCTGGTACATGGTGAGGGCGAAAACATTGTTGCCCTGCGTGAACGACATTGCAGGGTTGTCTGCGGCTGTGGTTTTTTCGGCGGGGCCGGGTGCCTTGCTATGCGCGTCCGGCATAGCGAATGAAAAAATAATGGAGCTACATACTGCCATTATTACAATTCTGATCTGTGCGCGCGTGTGCATGGTAGTGTGATCTCCGTATGAATTCAAGTGCATATATTTTATTCTGTAGCCTTTTAAATGATGAAGTAAAACCGTTCGTCGTGAGCCTGCTTTTACGTTCGTGGTGAGCCTGTCGAACCATGAACGGATTTCAATGTTATTTGCTTTGTCCGTTCAACCCTTCGACAGGCTCAGGGCGAACGGTGAATTTGTTACCCCGAACTCCTTACTCCAACCTGAATCCCGTTCGTGGTAAACGTGCTATTCCGTTCGTGGTGAGCCTGTCGAACCATGAACGGATTTCAATGTTATTTGCTTTGTCCGTTCAACCCTTCGACAGGCTCAGGGCGAACGGTTAATTTGTTACCCCGAACTCTTTACTCCAACCTGAATCCCGTTCGTGGTAAACGTGCTATTCCGTTCGTGGTGAGCCTGTCGAACCATGAACGGATTGCAACGTTCTTTGCTTTGTCCGTTCAACCCTTCGACAGGCTCAGGGCGAACGGTGAATTTGTTACCCCGAACTCCTTACTCCAACCTGCCTGAATCCCGTTCGTGGTGAGTGTGCTATTCCGTTCGTGGTGAGCCTGTCTAACCATGAACGGATTTCAATGTTATTTGCTTTGTCCGTTCAACCCTTCGACAGGCTCAGGGCGAACGGTGAATTTGTTACCCCGAACTCTTTACTCCAACCTGAATCCCGTTCGTGGTAAACGTGCTATTCCGTTCGTGGTGAGGGTGCTTTTCCATTCGTGGTGAGTGTGCTATTCCGTTCGTGGTGAGCCTGTCGAACCATGAACGGATTTCAATGTTATTTGCTTTGTCCGTTCAACCCTTCGACAGGCTCAGGGCGAACGGTGAATTTGTTACCCCGAACTCCTTACTCCAACCTGAATCCCGTTCGTGGTGAGTGTGCTA
>VGSH01000070.1 GCA_016875025.1 Deltaproteobacteria bacterium | reverse complement strand
TAACAGCCGCGCATACGATTTGCCGCGGAGCAAAATAGTGTGCTTGCGCCCTCGAACAAGGGCTTTTATTTTTACTCGGAACAAACTTCACGGATTCAGGATTTTTTTAAGAGATATATTTGCAGGTTTGTTTGACCTTATTTCCAAGGAATGGATACCTGCACGCGAAATAAATATATGATGATTAGGCAATGAACATGGATATTTTTGATAAAGTTTCGCAGCTTTTTCTGGAGATTTTGATTCTAAAATTTTTCTGCTTAAAAAGGTTTTAGGGATTAATTTCCCATCTTGATACAATTCTTTAAGTTCTTCCTTTTCATCACTAAAAAAAATTGAATTACCCTGAAACGCGAAGGACTCGTTCAATCCAGCTGCACTGCCAAATAATTGGAATGGGTGCGAAATTGAGGTAAAATAACTTTTTTTTCTGTTACCCAATTCAACCTCTACATTTGCAATTACTATTGGACAAATTTCATCGTATTCATCGGAATGGATCATATAGGATCCACTTTTATGCCGAAGAACTGCCGTAGAACACCCGAAACTTTCATCGGTTTCTGCTAGTATGCATGAAAATAGTCCTCCGAGTGCTGTTGCAAAACCGAGTCTATCTTTATCTTGATATTCATTAATGCCTTTCAACATGCCTGTTATTTCTTTCCAGATTTCAGGGAAAGTCTTTTGAATTTTTTTTTGAAGTACCTGGGTATCCTTTCGATCTTTCATTAGCCAAGATTGATATTTGCTAAAAAGTTCACCATGACCTCGCTTCCTGCTTTTACGAAGTAAAGAAAAGTAACCACCCCAATACCGGCCAAGTTCCCGCCCAATTTCTTCATAATTACCCGAGATGGTTATTATGCCTGACATAGTATTTCTCCTGGATTTTTAAAAACTCTACATAAAACTGATAAATCACCTGAACTGTATTTGGAACAAACATCAGCCAGTCACTTGGGCTTTAGTGTTCTGGCCTTTTCCCCCAGAGAAAGAATACATTATTTGCCTGTTTTCTGTATTTGCCCCTCCATTACAAATTGTATCCTAAAAGTTGTGCACCCTTTGTGGCTTTTTCGTTTCTCATGGGCATTTTTTTACAGTGGACCCAGCCTAATAGTTCTTGAACGTTTGAAGGGCCAAAGTACTTAAGTTTTAAGCTGCCATTTTTTCGTAGTAATGCACTTATTCTCAATGTAATGTCATCCGAACTATACAAAAGATATTTTAATGCTTTTCGTATTGATGGTAGGTTGTTCTCATTGACAAAAGCTACATGTGTTTGAAAACGTGCTGCACTATTGTAACCTGAATTCAGTTTTGCATAAATTTCAGCGAATTGATTTTTTGTTAGGCTATCTATTCTTCTCTCTCTCAACATACGTCTAAAAGCAGTCGATCTTCTTTGAAATTCAATTGTCCAATTTCCGTTTGTTTTGTCCCATTTTGAATATTGTAAAAAAAGTTGGGGGATGTTTTGTTCACGCCATTTTGCTGAACGTGAGATTGGCTTGTCAATATCTGAATATCGTACTTTTACTAACCAATGCCAAAAATGATCTATTGTCAGGTAAACAGGGATGCCTGGCCATTCTCGTTCGGATATTGCTTTAACTAAAGAGGAAACTTCATCAATTGCCCTCCAAAAGGCTAAATATTTTTTTGCGGTTTTAGAAATAAATTGCTTTGTAGCGACTGTTGATTTCCGCTTTCTGAACTTAAATTTTGAAAAAATATTTTCTGCGGCTTTTCTCTGCTTTTTTGATGCTTCATAAGCCAAAATGTATCTTTGAATGTCCTCGGGCTCTAGCTCGCTACTTATTTCAGATATTCTTTTTACTTCGTTTGCTAATGCATTTAACAGATCAGGGTTTGAGGTTACAATGTTGGTTTCAATATTTTTTAGAAGTCCACCTTGAGTCATATTTGACGAACCAACTACTGCACCGATAATTTTTGACCCTGAATAAAAAATGCATATTTTTGAGTGAAATTCCTTGCCAAGATATTTAATGCTATCACATATATGATAAACTTCCTGTAAAGTATATGGATTAGTTGGAGGTCTGAGCGATACGCAAAGGTTGACTTCCATTTTTTGTTTTAGCCATGTTTTTATCAGTTTATTGTCTGTAAAAAATGCGACAAATAGATCCGCTCTTGTCGCTTTTTTTGCAAGCTTTTGAATGTGATATTCATAAGAACAGGTCATCTTTTCGTTTGTCGTTAAGACTAAATTTGCCATAAGATAGCCCCCTGTTAATTATGTACAGATTCATTGGGTTCATAACTGAACGCCATTTTTTCAATATATTTTTTGATATTCTCAATAAGCCATTTGGGCTTCAGTATTCTGGCATTGTCCCCCAGCGAGAGGATGAATGAGATAAGCTCTGATTCAGACGCCACGGTAAAGGTTATGTCGGCTGAGCCGTCGGGGTTGTGCTTTATCTTCTGATCCCGGCTCCAGATCCGCTCGCACATGTAATCTCTGACTACTTATCAAATCATATCAGGCTTGCAAAAAAAGCATCGGCTGACACCGTGCGAACGCCATTGCGCAGATGGTCAATTCCGCTTTTTTGCACTACCTGATACACAAACGGGATATTAACACGCTCTTTAAAATACAGCAGCGACTGCGCCGGGCTGCTGTCGGCAACCTTGGCCTCGACTGCAAACCAGGGACTTTCATCAACAGTTACCAGAAAATCAACCTCCTTATTATCAACATTGCGCAGATAATACAGCTGCGTGCGGTAACCTTCATGGTCGTGCAGAAACGAAACGAGTTTCAAAAGATGCCCGGCAACCATATTTTCAAAACGCGCAGCCGCATCATCAACTTCCGACCAGTCCCACAGATACAGTTTGGGCTGCTTTTTAAGAGAGCGGACAGCTTTGCCCGCAAAAGGGTAAATCCTGAAATGATAATAAAAGGTTTCAAGCAGGCTGAGCCAGTGTGTTACCGCCCGGTGGCTTACTTCAAGGTCTTCGCGCAGGGCATTGGCTGACAGCAGTGAGCCCACCCGTGAAGGCAGCATATCACTGAGCATTTTCATGCTGCCGATATCGCGAATCTGGGCCATGTCCTGGATATCTTCGCGGAACAGACGCTCTATTTTTTCGTTGTGCCATCTGCGCAGAAAACGATCCTGCTGTTTGATCAAAGGCTCGGGAAAACCGCCAAAGCGCAAGAGCGTTTCAAAATCATCAGCGCAGCGTACCGGACTGATATCCAGCTCCTCAAAAGGACGGGGCAGATTGCGACGGGCAAGCGTTTCAGCCAATGTGAAGGGATGCAGCACATAATAATGATAGCGGCCCTGCAGGGAGTCGCCGCCTCTGCGGTATACATCGAGGCGGGAGCTGCCGGTTACGAGAAATTTGTAACGGTCCTTGAGCTTGTCGTACTCTCCCTTGATAAAGGTTTTCCATTTTCTGTACTTATGAATTTCATCCAGTATGATGAGCTCAGCGGAGCCCGACCACTGTGAGGCCGTGATTTTTTTACGGTCCTGCCGGTTATCCCAGTTAAGATACTCATGCCCTTTATAATGGGCCGCGACAAGGCCGGTGGACAGGGTTGTTTTGCCGACCTGCCGGGGTCCGCCGATAAACACCATTTTTTCGGCCAGATCATCTATGATACTGTCGGTTAGATAACGGTTTTTCAGCATATCCGGGCCTTTGCCTGCACATTGAAGCGTTCGATTTTTTTTGCCTATAGGTTAAAAAACTCTCTTATTATTTTGCCTTTAGGCAATTTTTGTCAAGCCGTTTTTCACCGTTCAGGACGTTTTCAAAAAATACATTTTTAACCTGTTCCCGATTTTTTTCTCGCTATTTTGTCAAATATTCCGGCAGCCCGCTTGCCGGTGTCCATGTCAGAAACAACAGGCAGCCGAAATACGTGCTCTTTCGGACGTGCGGAAGCCCGTCCCTCAAAAATCAATCATTCTTACTGTATGTTTTTAACCCCCCATCGTTTCGTAGCCGAGTCGGGTGCATGATCAAGGATGCGGTCGTTATGCTGTTTGAGCGCCCGAATGTGCGAGTTCATAACGACCCCTTGAGCATGTGCCCGTCGAGGGAATCGCGACTTTAGTCGAGACGCGAAACGCCGGGGCGCCCTTTCTTGAGGGTACCCATTCTTTGGGCGACAAAGAACGGGTACAAAAATATTTTTCATGCCACATAATTCTGCATCATCGTTTGAATTTTGTCCTTAATCTCCCCTACCAGCCATTTGGGCTTCATTACCCTCGCCTTATCCCCCAGCGAGAGGATGAATGAGATCAGTTCAGATTCCGAGGCAGCGGTAAAGGTTATGTCGGCTGAGCCGTCGGGGTTGTGCTTTATCTTCTGATCCCGGCTCCAGATCCGCTCGCACATGTAGCCCTTTGCCCAGCCGGTAAGGCGCACGGTTACTGAAAAGCTCTCGCGCTGCCTGTGCTACAGCATGCCAACCGGTAGTGCCCTGCACGTTTCAGTCAGTTGCAGCATCTCGCTGCACAGGCACACGACCCCGCAATCGTTCATTTCCTTGCCGAAGCGTTCAAGCGCAGAGAACTGCCTTGTCCAATCGCGGGAGGGCGATGCGCCTTTTTTGATCTCCAGCGGGTACAGGCGATCATTCTGCTCAATGATCAGATCGATTTCACGGCCGTCTTTATCGCGGTAATAAAAGATATTGGGAACCTGCATGCGACTCCACCAGCTTTTTAAAATTTCGGCCACAACATAGGTTTCAAAAACAGCGCCTGCCATGGCCCCTGATGCAAGGGTTTCCGGCGAGGTCCAGCCGGTGAGGTGTGAACACAGGCCCGTATCAAGAAAATAGAGCTTGGGCGTTTTATAGAGCCGTTTGGTGATATTATTGTGATAGGGCTGCAACAGATACACCTGAAAGCTTGCGACAAGAATGGACAGCCAGTTCTTCGCAGTGGTAACACTTACGCTGGTGTCGCGGGCAAGGTCCGAGAGATTGAGCATCTGGCCGGTTCGGGCGGCACAGGCTTTGAGAAAAACAGAGAATTTTTCAATATCCCCGACATGGGCAAGATCGCGCACATCGCGCTGCAGATATGTCTGAATGTAGGAGCTGCAGAAAAGCGAACGATTGTGAACCTCACCCGTGCAGAGCGCCGGGAATGAACCTGTCCAGATATCTGCATAGAGAGACCTGAGGTCTGCTGTACGGCCTGATTCAATCCTCGGTTTCACTCTATCGTGAGTCGGCAGGAAAGGCTCAAGCCGCACGGTGCGTTTTTCTTTTTCCCGTGCTGAGAAACCAAGCATGTTCACAACGGCAACCCTGCCTGCAAGGCTTTCCGTGACGCCCTGCATCATGTGAAACTGCTGAGAGCCGGTGAGCCAGAAATCGCCCGGGCGGCGGCATCGATCGATACTGATTTTTATCTGCGGCAGCAGCTCGGGGGCATACTGTATTTCATCAATAAGCAGCGGCGGTGGAAACTGCTGGAGGAAAAGGGCCGGATCCTGCCGGGCGATACTCCGCAGACTATAGTCATCAAGCGTGACATACCTTCGCCCTGACGCGCAGAGATGCTCAAGCAAAGTCGTTTTGCCTACCTGCCGCGGGCCGGTCAACAGCATTGCCGGAAACTGCTCCGAGGCCTCAAGCCAGACATCTTCTATGGAACGCGTGAAATACATAAGCCTGCCGACTAATTTAATCTATGATTATAAAATAGCCGATACAAATAAAAAATCAAGCAAAATTAAAGCCCTATCAAACAATATCCGGCCCATGAAAGGTTTTTGGCTTTGGAAATTTAGGTTTAAAAAACCGTACCGCCCTTTGGGTGTACCCATTCTTGATGGAATCGTAAAAAGTCACCGGGTGTCACCTCGAACCCTTCGGCTGCGCTCAGGACAGGCTCCGTGAGCGGTCTTGTAAGTGCAAAAAAAACCAAGATTTCTCCCTTCGGTCGAAATGACAAAACAGCATTTTTCAGACTTTTTACGGCGGCATCATTCTTTGGGCGCGCAAAGAACGGGTACAAAAAAAATCATCCATAATTTTTCGCCATCCCCTGAATTTTTTCATCCACAAATACTCGTGGCCGGGCAGCGCGGCCACTACATATCTTTTTCAGGTTTTGGGTTTTAAAACCCCTTTGCAGCGCAGCCGAGCGAAGCGTGCGCACGCGGATACGAACGACACGCTGTCTGAGCGCCCGAATGTGCGAGTTCGTGTCGTTCCCGTGTGCGTGCGTTTCGCGAGGGCAGCCGAAGGCCAAGCTGCAGGGGTGCCCTTTTTTGGGCACGCAAAAAAGGGGTACGTAAAAAATCATCCATAATTCTTCGCCATCGCCTGAATTTTATTCTTAATCTCCCCCACCAGCCATTTTGGCTTCATTACACGCGCCTTATCCCCCAGCGAAAGGATGAAGGAGATAAGCTCTGATTCAGAGGCAGCGGTAAAGGTTATGTCGGCTGAGCCGTCGGGATTCTCCTTTATCTTCTGATCCCGGCTCCAGGTCCGCTCGCACATGTAGCCCTTTGCCCAGCCGGTAAGGCGCACGGTTACTTTAAAGTGATCCTCCTGCATGAATCCGTAGCTCTTGTCAAACACCTTGTCAAAATCAAAATTGGGCGGGAATACAAAGGGCGTGTCAGTCATCTCGACCTGCACCATACAGTGAACGGCAAGCAGAGGATCAAAACGCGGGGTTTTGTACGGACGCCCGGGTGTTTTTGCCATCTGAGCGAGCACATAGAGCGTGTTGTTGTGCGAGAGCATCTTAAGGGGTTTGATGTAAAAGGTTTTCGGCTCTCTGTCCATGGCTGCCCGGTAGGTAATGCAGCAGACCTTTAGATCGCGCATGGCCTGGATGAGGGTTGTAATAGTCTGCTGATGAGCGGTGTAATCGATTGTGCCGTGATGAAAGCTTGCAAACAAGTCGGCCGAAGTCTCGACACCGTCGGGAAGTAGCTGCCGACTTTTTAAAATGCCTGACTGCACCATGGTATTGAAATCGGGTCCGACAAGATGCTTGGTGAATGACTTGCACATCTGCAGCAGGGTTGCCTCATCAGCGGTGAGGCACTGGGCGGGCTGCGGGCGAAGTGCTTTCTTCATGGAGATATAGCGCTCGCGGCCCTGTATGTCATCCTCGATCTGTGCGCCGTACACATCCTGAATATCGCGCACAAGCCTGATAACGGTCGGCTTTGAGCAGCCAAGCATGTCGGCAAGCCGGTTCAGCGAATACCTGTCGCTGGTGAACAGCAGGTGCGCGAACAGCTTGATCAGCTTGGCCCCGTAGGTTTTGTCGTCAAGTTTATTGGGCATATAGTCTTCCTCCCAACCGAAATCAAAAAAAGTTTGCACCACGAAATGCACGAAAAACACGAAATTTTAGGTTTCGGCGCTATTCACAGGCCTGTAATCAACACCTTAAGATTTCTCACCCGCCAGAGGCGGGATTCGAAATGACAGAAAAATGGTTTTCTGCGGCTTTGTCCACCCCTATTTTATTACGGCCCGAACGATCCTTGCGTTTCATGTAATGAAAAGATCATACACAGCCGTGCAACAGCGGTCAAGCAGGTAAACCGAATAAATGAAAACCATAGCCGCGCTATGAAACGATGTGGCGCTATCTTTGAGGTGTAAAGACCGTAGGCCGGACAAAGCATGCCCTGAGCCAAGGCGAAGGGCGGGAGTGTCCGGCAAGATTCGATTACCGCAAAAGACGCCGGACACACTTCGTTTAGTCCGGCCTACAGGATGCGGGTCGATGTCCGCTCATGGTTCGACAGGCTCACCACGAACGGATGTACATCTTTAATGTAAGGAGCTGCATATTCATGGAATGGGACGCGTGCAACACGGTGCTGCTGTACAACCTGCCCCGGCTGACTCTTCTGCCGGCCGTGGAGCACATTCTGCGGCAGCGCGGCATCCGCTTTGTGAATGTTCGCAGCGGTTGGGAAGTTTTCAGCATCCCGGCCTTTCTCTCAATTATCGACCCCGGCATGTGCCAGCAGGGTGAACCCTGGCGGGTAGACCGGGATGAGCTGGCGCTCTATTTTAACAAGATTGAACAGTTCAGCCACTTGTCGGGCTGCTATTTCTTCACCCGGCGGCTCAGCATTGAGGCTCCGGCTGTTATTAAAAAACGCACCTTCCCGCTGCCGCTGGAGATCACGGAAAGCTTTCTTGGCACACTCGTGGACTATAGCAGCGCCGCATGCGAGCGCGGGATTCGATGCAACACCGTACAAACATAAGGAGGCATTATGTCAAAAGGAAGAAATTATCAGTCAACCAAGTACAGGGAACATTTGAGAATACTACGAAAATTAAATGATGAAGGGCCGCCTGACTCCGAAGCCGATGACAACGAGCGCTTTGTGCATGCGCAATGCGCCCGTTACCTGTCAAATATCCTGTGCGCAGGGGTGAGCCTTGATAAAAATGCTGTCAAACTTCTGGCCTGGATTGTCGGAAACGACATCAGCAGTCTGTTTGATTGCCTGAAAAAAATAGGGGGGGCAAAAGCGGAGAAGAAAATCAATGAGATCCTCGAAGAAGACCTGATTGAAGATGCCGATGATTTTGCCGGGGCCGTCATGCGCGTGGCCCAGGTGTGCTCCGCCAGTGCCCGCCATAAGCTGCAGAAAACCTGCGTGGCCCTTTTGCAGGAAAAAGCCCGGAATTTCTTGGAAGACAGCGCCGCATGTATCGGGAAAAATATCCAGTCGCTGAAAGCGACGTTTAATGCCACTGACCGGGAAGTCGATCTGTGTTTATTTGTTTTCATCAATGAGACGTTCAATGAAGCAGATGGCTATTTCAACGATATCTTAAGATGCCTCAGATTTGAGGGCCGCAAGTACCTGCGCTGGGCGCTCGGGCTTACACAGGCCGACCTTGATGCAATCATCAATTGTAATCTGCGCAAAGCAGGCATGATTGAATACGATTCCCAGTGTTTTTCCATTTCAGGGGAACTCTCAAATATCCTGGGCAATGATTCGCCCGATTTTGTCATCAAGGAGTTTTGCGAGCTGAAACCCGGCAACACAGTCAACCTCAAGCATCACATCATTACCCCGCAGCAGACCTGCCACATACTGAGCCTGCTGGGCAAAAAGCCTGACAAATCAACCCATATCCTGCTCTACGGCCCGCCCGGCACCGGCAAGACATCGTTTGCGCAGGGCATTGCCGCCAGGCTCGATCTTCCGGCCTATGAAATCAGGCGGCCGGATGACAGCAACAGCACAAGCTGCCGCAGGGCCGCGCTGATCGCCTGCTACAACCTGACCTGCGCAGGCGAGCGGGGCTCGCTGATCATTGTTGACGAGGCGGATACGATTTTAAACACCGAAAAGGGCGGCTTTTTCTTTTTCGGTAAAAGCTCCGTTGAGAGCCGGGACAAGGCCTGGCTCAATTACTATATGGATCAGCCTGGCGCGCGGGTTATCTGGATCGTCAACGATGCTTCAGACATCGATCCGTCGGTGATGCGCCGGTTTGCCTTCAGCGCGTATTTCAGCAATTTCAACCGCACCCAGCGCGTAGTGCTCTGGAACACCGTGCTTGAACGCCGGGGCGCTGCACGTTTGCTGAACGAGCAGCAGGTCGCCTCTCTTGCTTCTCAGTACAGCGTCAGCGCAGGCGTTATCGACCTTGCCGTTGAAAAAGCCGCTGAGATAGCGCCCGCCCAGGCTGAGGGCTTTTACAGCGCCGTGTGCATGGGCATTGAGGCGCACACCAAACTCGTGGCCGGAGGGCACACACCAGCCCGCAGGGAGAAAACGGAAAAAGCCTACTCCCTTAAAGGACTCAACATCAACGGTGACCTTCAGGGCCTGATGAGCCATGTGGAAGCTTATGACAGCTATCTTAAAGACCCTGATTCAGACTTGAACGTATGCATGAACATCCTCTTTTACGGCCCGCCGGGCACGGGCAAAAGCGAACTTGCCCGCTACATTGCCGAACATCTCGGCCGGGAGCTCATGGTCAGGAGGGCAAGCGACCTGATAAGCAAGTGGGTTGGTGAGAGCGAGCAGAATATCGCCAAAGTGTTTGCCGAAGCCGGGCAGAGCGGTGCGGTGCTGGTTATTGACGAGGCGGATTCGTTTATTTTCTCGCGGGATACGGCCGTGCGCTCATGGGAGACCATGCAGGTCAATGAATTTCTCACCCAGATGGAGCGCTTCAGGGGAATCCTTATCTGCACCACGAACCGCATGACCGGCATTGATGAGGCCTCAATCAGGCGCTTCAGCCGGAAGATCGAGTTCAATTTCCTGACACCGCAGGGAGCGGAGATTTTCTATATAAAACTGTGCGCCCCGCTCACCGCCTGGCCGCTGGACAAAAAAAGCCGCGAACGCCTGCGTGGCACATTAGACCTTGCTCCGGGCGATTTCAAAACCGTGCGCGACCGCTACTGTCTGTTTAAACCCGATACAATCAACCACCAAATGCTCGTGGGCGCGCTTGAAGAAGAAGCCGTTATGAAAACCGCGAATACGGGCAAGAAAATTATCGGTTTCACCGCTCAAGGCAAGGAGAAAACAGTATGATGCTACGCAGACATTTTATCAAAAGCACTGCCGCGTTTCTGGCCTCAATTGCAGCTGCTCCGGGTAACACATGTGCGGCGATCTTTGCACCCGGACCGCTGTCGTCGGAGCAGCACCGACGCGCATGCCTTGTGGCGGCAATCGAAGAGTACTGCTCGGTGAGCGGAATCGACGGCCCAAATGAGGACTACGTGGAGGCGCTCAACAGTGCCTGCTCAAAAATCAGGCCGGAAAACCATCTCGAGTATGCAATTGCCGCTTCCTGCGCCGAGGCGGAAAAAGGGCAGGAACTCTGCGATGAATACCACCGCAGAAAGCAGGGCATGGAGCCGGAACTGTTCACGCACGAGGTGTTGACCGGACCCGGTGCGCTCCTGCCCGATACATACGGGCTGATTATTTTCAAGGAACAGCTGGAGCGTTTTCTCGGCGGGCTGGTTGCGGAGGAGGGGGAAGTGCGGCTTGATGCCGGCATGGCGCTGAGGAAACGCATGGGCGCGCAAAGGCTTTCGTTCATGGATTTTTACGAAGGCCTGCATCCGAGGTTTGCAGCGCGCCTGAGCACGCAGCAGTCCTATGACCTGTATAATTTTTTATCGGATTACCATCCGTGTCACAGCTACGTGATCTGCTTGGCAGTCGTGGCGCGCGCGGGGCTGTAATGAACACAAACCATTCCGGAGGGATCATGAACCGAAAAGAGAATCTTGTGCTGCTCTACAACCTGTCCGATGATTTGCTGCCTTTGACGCAGCAGGTCCTGCGGGACCGGGGCATGCCGTTTATCAGCGTGAAAAGCGCTTCTGATATTTTTGCCATTCCGGCGTTTCTGGCGATTGTTAATCCGGACTGTTTTCAGGGAAAGTTCTGGAGCGTTGAGTGGTTTGAACTTAAACCGTGTTTCGAGCGCATCAATACGTTTTTACCGACCCCGCAATGGTTTATGTTTACACGGCCGCTTTCAATAGCGGTGCCCGACGTGATTCAACGACGCACCATCACCATGACGGAATGCATTACTACGGACTTTCTGCAGCGGGTGCTGGCGCGGGCAGAAACCCAATAGTGCGGAGTGAAGGGGCTGCCCCTGCGCTCAGGAACTCAGGCAGGCCATGACCGCTTCGGCCATGAGACGATAACCCGCCTCAGAAGGGTGCACGCGATCATAGAGCACCAGGCTGGCATGCGGGGTGCCCGCGGCAATTGCAGCTTGCCAGTGCTCATCTGCCAGGGCAACGCCGCAACCCTTCTCGCGTACAATGTCTTTCAAAGCCGTGTAAAACGGCGCGACCACCGTCTGTTCTTCGGAGTCTTCGGGCAGCGTTGAGGTCAGCAGCAGCACCTCGGCACTGCTCTCCTGGCGGATTCTCTCAATGATGGCTTCGATCGCGCGCCGGTACTCGGCAACCGTGCAGCCGCAGAATGCGTCATTGAGCGCGAACTGCACCAGCACGAGATCAGGGGAGTAGCTGAGCGCGTCCTGCTGCAAACGGTACAGGCCCCCGGGGGCTGTGTCACCGGGTATGCCGCTGTTGATAAGCGTGACATCAGACTTGGGATAGCGCGCCATCAGCATATCACGCAGGAACTCAACATACCCGCGCGCGACCATCCAGCCGCTGGTGAGCGAATCGCCCAGCGCCGCAATGGTCACGGCTTCTCCGGTCGTTAATTTTGCTATGGTTTTTTCAGGATGCATAGGCGGGCGGATAAAGAATTTTTTCTTTTTACTGCAGCCTTCTAAAAGTAAAAACGAATTCCCGTTCGTGGTGAGCCTGTCGAACCATGAACGGGGGCTGCAGTGTTATACCTCATCCGTTCTGCCCTTCGACAGGCTCAGGGCGAACGGACGGTGTTGTATCGCAGGCTATCCTGCCAAAGCTTTGCCGAGCGCGAAGGCCTCTTTGAGCAGGGCCTTCTTTTTCAGGACATCGCCGGGCGCCAGGCCCGTTGCATACACCGAGCCGACAAACACGGCCTCAACGTAGGCAAACGCATCCTGAAATGTGCGCAGGGCATTGACCGCGCCGGAGCGAAACGGGTCCGCGTCGCCATAGGTCAGGGCCACGGCCATGCGCTTGCCTTTGAGGGCATAACCGCCCGGCCCGCCCAGGGCATAGCAGCGGTCCATGAAAAGCTTGAGCTGCGCTGACACGGTAAACCAGTACACCGGGCTTGCGTAGATAAGGCCGTCGGAGGCGACAATTTTAGCGTACAGCTTCTGCATGTCATCCCTGATCACGCAGAACCGGTCATCAGCAGCATGGCATTTGTCGCAGGCCGTGCAGGGCCGGATCGTGAGCGCGCTCAGGTTAATAGTCTCAACCCGCGCGCCGGCTGCGCGGGCGCCGTCGGCGATCGCATGCGCCAGCAGGGTGCTGTTGCCGTTTTTGCGGGGGCTTGACGTGAGCTCGAGAATTTTTTTCGCCATAAAGAGACCCTCCACTACTGTTTGGCAGGATAGTAAAAAGCATGTGTGAGCACGCGTTTATCAGCAGACCTCGATACCCTTCTGCCGCAGATAGTCCTTGACCTGCCGGATGGTGAATGTCCTGAAATGAAAAACAGACGCTGCCAGCAGGATCTGAGCGCCGCCGAGTGCCACGGCCTCATAAAAGTGCTCAAGCGTTCCGGCTCCGCCGGATGCCACGACCGGAACGCTGACCGCGGCCGCTATGGCCCGCGTAAACTCAAGGTCATAGCCGGCGCAGGTTCCGTCACCGTCCATGCTGGTTGGCAGAATCATGCCGGCTCCGGCCTGCTCGCAGCGTGAAGCCCAGACAACCGCATCAAGGCCGACCGGCTTTGTTCCGCCGGCAATTACGAGTTCAAATCCCGAGGGCATGACCGGGTTACGCCGGGCATCGACCGCAATGGTTATGGTATCGCTGCCGAACTTCTGCGCAGCCGCGCGCACAAGCTCCGGATGTTTCACGGCCGCGCTGTTCATGGAAACCCGGGAAGCGCCGGCTGAGAGCACCTGCTCAATGTCATCAAGCGAGGCGATGCCGCCGCCCACGGTCAGCGGGATATCGATAACCTCTGCGACCTTTCTGACCCAATCAAGCATGGTGCCCCGATTCTCAAGCGTTGCCGCGATATCAAGCATGGCAAGCTCGTCGGCGCCCTCCTGCTGATAAAAAGCCGCGTTCTGGACCGGATCGCCCGCGTCCTTTAAATCAACGAAATGAACGCCTTTCACGACACGTCCGTCTTTCATATCAAGGCAGGGCATGATTTTGATTGCAGCCATGGCAGCATTCCTTTCCGGATTAAAAGCGGTGCAGCAGGAGCCGCGGCACCGGTGATTGTGTGGCAACGCTGATGCGTGACGGCAACGGCAGCTGCGTCATTTCTCTAAACCGGCAGCTCCGGCGACCACGCTGTCGAGCACGCCGTTGATGAACGCTCCCGACTTGTCGCAGCCGAATTTTTTGCCGAGTTCGATTGCCTCGTTGAGCGTCACCTTAGCGGGGATATCATCGCAGTGGAGCACTTCATAAATCGCCACGCGCAGGATATTGCGGTCAATCGGCGCGATGCGCTCAAGCGACCAGTTTTGCGCGGTAGCGACAATAATGGCATCAATCTCCACGCGCTTCTGACATACGCCCCGGGCAATCCGCTCGGCGAACTGCCTGATTTCATCGCTGTGGGCGTGATGCTCCCAGAACAGCGGCAGGGCCTGCTCAATATCCTGAGAGTTCATCTCAAGCTGATACAAAATCTGAACGGCAACACTTCTGCCTTTTCTGCGGCTCATCGGTCAACGGTCTCAATCAAAGAATTCAGGGCGCTCATGCCGCCGTTAGCAGGCTGTTGAAAAACGCCCCTCTGCTGCGTTGTGCTCATCATTCGTCACTGCGGCGTACGGCAAAGTACGCCTCATTCCTCATAATTTCGCACGCCTTGCATGTGTGCGTTTTTGAACAGCCTGTATAACAAGACTTTTTCAACACC